>NZ_JBIALO010000008.1:0-345197 GCF_042873595.1 Streptomyces sp. NPDC004629
AACGCTCGGCTGGGAAACCCCAGCCGAGCGCCTGCATAAACTACTCACAGCCTGACCAACACGACCAAGTGTTGCGACGATCCCTAGAAACCGCCCCCCGAGCAGGTACGAGGGTTCGTCTTCGCCGGACAACGCCCTGCACCAGCCTGATGGCGCTCCGCCGTAAGACATGCTTCCAAGCCTCGCCGATCCTGGCCAGAGCCAATCTGACGCGAACTGGTCTCTGCACCCGAGGCTGCACTCGGGCGACGCCGACCTCGACTGATGAACTGCGGGCTGTCCGCGGCCTGGTCCACGGTCAGCACGAACGCCAGCCGGTGTCATGCGGGCGCAGGGATCCGCGTGGTGGCCTCGCGACGGCTGCCCAGCAGGCGGGTGCTGATGATCAGCAGCGACAGACTGATCACCGCGAGGGCGATGTACGACACGTCGCTGTCGAAGCTGTCCCACGCGGTGTGCAGACCGACCGCGACTGCGTACACCAGCACGAACGTGGCGACGGAGCGCCGGCGCCAGTGCTGTGCCGCCGCTGACCACAGTGCCGCTGCCGTCAGCCCGGTCCACGCCATGTGGGCGGCGGGGCTCAGCAGCCCCCGGAAGACCAGCAGGTCGTCCACCGCCGTCAGGTCACCACGGGAGTTGATGAGTTCGACGAAGGCGTAGCCCATGGTTTCGAACACCGCGAAGCCGGCGCCGGACGCCACCCCGATGAGCAGGCCGTCACCGGGGTGCCGGTCACGGATGGCCAGCAGCAGAAGGAGCGGCATGATGAGCTTCGCGGCCTCCTCGATCACTCCGACGGCGACCATCGGCAGGAAGTCCATCAGGCGCAGGGTCCGGTACTCCAGGAACCCGGCCGTGGTGACCCCGATGGCACCGCCCACCAGCGCGGTGGTCACCACGACGGGGAAGCGCACACCGAAGTCGAGCCGCCGGCCGGACACGAACACGACGAACACCGTCGGCACCAGGGCCGCGCCGAAGAAGATCAGGGCGGGGACCAGGTTGGGGTTGCCCGTGGATATCAGGGTCGAGTGGATGAGCCAGAACAGCAGCAGGCCGACAGCCAGGACGGCAAGCCACCCCCAGCGGCGGCCGGCGCGGACCAGTCTGTCGCTGGTGGTGCGCGCGGGAAGCCGGGCGAAGGGCTCAGACACGGATCTCCTCCTCGGAGCGGAAGCGGGGGCCAGTCTTCAAACGACGGCGTCTGCTGGTGCGGCAGCCAACGGCACCAGGATGACGGGGAAGCCCAGCGTGAACGCCATCTGCTCGCGGGCCGGGAACAACTGCGCGGAATCCGCCTCCGCCGGCGCGGTGGGCGGCGGGAGCGGAACGGCTGGGATCAAGACGGGCTTTCGGGGCTCGGGGCGATACGCACCTTGATGTTCTTCATCAGAGGCTGGTTGCTCTGCCGGCTGTAGTCGCTTGCCGCGATCAGCACGTTCATCTCCGGCATGTAGCCCGCGGCGCAGCCACGGGGCGTGCTGTACTCGATCGCCGTGTAGCCCCTCAGATGACGCTGGCTGCCGTCGCGGGCGGTGGCGGTGATGTCGACGAGACTGTCGGGCGCGATACCGCGAGCACGCATGTCGTCGCCGTTCATCAGGACGAGAGTGCGCAGGTTGCTGATGCCGCGGTAGCGATCATTGTCGGAGTAGATCGTGGTGTTCCACTGGTCGTGGCTGCGCATGGTCTGGAGGACCAGCACGTCGTCGCGGGGCGGCACCTTGGGCAGCGGCGCGGCAGAGAACTCCGCGCGTCCGGACGGGGTGAGGAAGACCAGTTCGCGCGCCGGCTGCTTGATACGGAATCCGAGCGGCCGCCGTACCCGACGGTTGAAGTCCTCGAATCCGTTGAGGACTTGGGCCATGGTGTCGCGGATGCGGTCGTAGTCCTCGATGTACGACTCCCACGGGGTCTCGCTGCCCGGGAGGGTGGCCCGTGCCATGCCCGCGATGATGGCCGGCTCGGAGAGCAGGTGTGGGGAGGCCGGCTTCTTCATGCCGACCGACAGGTGCACCATGCTCATGGAGTCCTCCACGGACACGGACTGCAGTCCGCGCCGCTGGTGGTCCTTCTCTGTGCGGCCGAGGCACGGCAGGATCAGTGCCTTCTTGCCGTGCACCAGGTGGCTGCGGTTGAGCTTGGTGCTCACCTGCACGGTCAGCTCGCAGTTCCGCAGGCCCTTGGAGGTGTATTCGGTGTCGGGCGCGGCGAGCACGAAGTTCCCGCCCATGCCGACGAAGACCTTCACCCGGCCCTGGTTCATGGCCTCGATGGTGTCGACCGTGTCCATGCCGTGCTCGCGGGGCGGGTCGATGCGGCAGGCGTCGGCGAGCCGGTCCAGGAACTCCGGTCCGGGCCGGTGGTCGATGCCGCAGGTGCGGTTGCCCTGCACATTGCTGTGCCCGCGCACCGGGGAGGGACCGGCGCCCTCACGACCGATGTTGCCGCGCAGCAGCAGGACGTTGACGATCTCGCGGACGGTGTCCACGCCGTGCTCGTGCTGGGTGAGGCCGAGGCACCAGCTGATCAGGGTGCGGTCGGAGCGGGAGTAGATCTCCGCGGCCTTGAGGATGTCGGGACGCGACAGCCCGGACTGCTCCTCCAGTTCCTCCCAGGGGGTGGCTTCGCACAGGGCACGGTATTCCTCGAAGCCGTGGGTGTGGCGTTCGATGAACTCCTTGTCGAGGGCCTTGGGATCGGTGCGGCTCTCCTCCAGGACCGCCTTGGCCATGCCGCGCAGCAGGGCCATGTCGCCGCCCACGCGCACCTGGAGGTTGAGGGTGCTGGTGCGGGTGGCCTTGAACAGCGCCATGTCGGTGAACTCGTGCGGCACGATCGTACTGGTTGCCGCCGCCTCCACGAGCGGGTTCACATGGACGATCTGCGCGCCCCGCCGGTAGGCCTCGGCCAGCGCGGTGAGCATGCGGGGTGCGTTGGACGCGGCGTTGACGCCCATGATGAACAGGGCGTCGGCGGTCTCCCAGTCCTTGAGGTCGGCGGTGCCCTTGCCGGTGCCCAGGGCCGCTTGCAGGGCCCGGCCGGACGCCTCATGGCACATGTTGGAGCAGTCCGGCAGGTTGTTGGTGCCGAACTCGCGGGCCATGAGCTGGTACAAGAAGGTCGCCTCGTTGCTCAGCCGGCCCGAGGTGTAGAAGGCGGCCTCGTCGGGGCTGTCGAGCGCGCGCAGTTCGCGGCCGACGAGGTCGAAGGCGTCCTGCCAGCTGATGGGCGTGTACCGGTCGGTGGCGGCGTCGTAGACGAGGGGTTCGGTCAGCCGCCCCTGGTCCTCCAGGGCGAAGTCGGACCAGGTATCCAACTCGGTGACGGTGTGCTCGGCGAAGAAGTCGGCCCCTACCCGCTTGCCCGTCATCTCCCAGGTGACGTGCTTGATGCCGTTCTCGCAGATGTCGAGCTTGAGGCCCTTGGTGTCGTCCGGCCAGGCGCAGCCAGGGCAGTCGAACCCACCGTTCTCGTGGTTCATTTTGAGGATCGCACGGGGGCCGTCGAGGAGCGCGCGTTCGCGCACCAGCACCCGGGAGACGCTCTTGGCGGCCCCCCAGCCCGCCGCGGGATGGTGGTACGGGCGGTGCGACGGGCGCTTGTCGTCGGCGGGGCCGTCGCCTCCGGTGGCCGAACGGCCGACTGCGCCGCCGCCGTCGTCGGGGAACGGGGTGCGGTTCACGTCGGGTGCGGTCATCTGGCGCTCCTGGGCGGTGTCAGGTCTTCGACGGCAGCGGGGTGTGCGGCGGGGCACCCAGGTGGCCTCCGTCCTGAGTCCTCCCCTCAGCCTAGGAGGCGCCGGTCGAGGGGCTTGCCCACCAGCGCACCGCTTGATGCCCGACAGCGCGCCCGCGCCTACGTGACATATGTAGGGGAAACGGACGTGGTCCGGGGGCCGGGTGCGGAACGCGGTCAGCTGGGTGTCCAGGTCGGCGCGGATCCGGGACAGGGCTTCGTCCGCAACCCGTTCGACGGTGCCGTTGTCGGCGATGGGTGTGTCGGCCATGCCGGGGACGCCAGGTCGATGACTCGGGAGTGGTCGCGGTGGGGCACTGGCGTGTGCCCTCTACAGGGAGTGTTCGATCGTGATGTCGGCCATCACGTCGAGCGCCTTGGCCGATGCTTTGGGGCGGCGGACCGCGATGCCGACGAAGAGCGCGTCGACGATGCCCAGGTGGGCGAGGCGGCTTGCCATGGCTTCGAGCCGGAAGCCGTACTCGGGCCCTCCCGCGATCAGCGCGGCGTCCGCGACGCGGGTCAGGGGCGAGTTGATGAAGCTGGTGACGGCGACGACGAAGGCGCCCGCCGCCCGGGCCGCCTCGGCGACCAGCAGCGACTCGCGGCTGGCACCGGTGTGGCTGATGACCAGGCACACACACGAGTCGTCGAGATGCCGTGCCGCCAGATGCTGGGCCATCACGTCGGCGGGATACGCCGTCACGAGGCCGAGCGCCGACAGCCGGTAGGCGGCGTCGTGGGCCGGCGCGGCGGAGGTCCCGTTCCCGACGACGAGGACGCGGCCGGCCACCGCCATACGGTCGATGGCGAGGGACAGCACCTCGGGATCGACGGTCTGCGCCGCGTCGATCAGGGCCCGGCCGCTGCGGCGCAGGATGCGGTCCAGGATGTCACCGGCAGGTGTCCGGCTGTCGATTCCCTCTTCGTGGGCGAGTTCTTGTTCCTGTTCTTCCTGCTGGGCGAGATCGCGGGTGATGGCGAGCTTGACGTCTTGGTAGCCCCGGTACCCGATGCGCTGGCAGGCACGGACCGCGGAGGACTGCGCGACGCCCGCCTTCTGCGCGACCTCGGTCACCGAGCCGTGCACGACCGCTTCGGGCTCATTGAGGATCAGCTCGATGACCCGCTTGTCCGTGGCACCCAGGCTGGGCAGCGCGGCTTGAGCACGGGTGACGAATTCGCCGCTCACCAGGGCTGACTTGCCTGCGGCCACGGGGCCTCCATTCCTTCGTTCACACAGCACGGATCGACTGTCGATGTGAGCGGGACACTAGCACGGGATGGATTATCCATCCCACGTTCCAGCAATATCTGGATAGTTCATCCTTCGGTAACCCCGGCTTGGCTCCCCCGCCATCCCCGACTTCGAACCTGACACCGTCGGCACGGGTCGACAGGTGTTCGAACGCTCCTACGTGGGCGGCCGCACGGGATGGCAACACCGACCCCGAAGCGGCCCCAAGAGGTGGAGAGTCACTACACCTTCACAGGGCCGGTCGGGCGCCCGGCGCCGATCCCGTACCAGGTCCCGTGCATCAAGCCTTGCGTCCGCCGCGTCCAGGCGGCCGATCAACTCCGGAAACGAGGAACACCCCCGTGGTCACCATGTCGCCGACCGCCGCCTTGCGCCAACGCGCCGCGAGACTGCGCCGTGCGGGCGTCCAAGTCTTCGACTTCTCGGCAGGCGAACTCGACCTGCCGACCCCCGCCCACATCGTCGCCGCGGCCATCGACGCCGCCGGCAGGCCGGAGAACCACCACTACGGGCCGACCGGTGGCGACACCCGCCTGCGTCAGGCGATCGCCGACCGGCTCATCCCGCGGGCCACGAGACCCCTCGATGACTCGAACGTACTGGTCACCAATGGTGCCAAGCAGGCCTTGTTCAACACGTTCATGGCGCTGCTGGAGCCCGGGGACGAGGTCCTGATACCGGCGCCGTACTGGGTGACCTTCCCCTCCTCGGTCCGGCTGGCGGGTGGTAGCCCGGTGATCGTCCAGCCGTCCGCCGGCGAGCTGAAGGTCACCCCGGACAACCTGGAGGCAGCTCGGACCCCGTCCACCAGGGCGATGGTGCTGTGCTCACCGAACAACCCGACAGGACTGGTCTACGACGCGTCGGAGCTGCGCGCGCTCCTGGCGTGGGCGGCGAAGCACGGCATCTGGATCGTCTCGGACGAGACCTACGTCGACCTCGGCTTCCGGCCCGTCCCCGCGCCGGGCCAGGTCGAGCCCGGGGTGAGCGACCAACTCATCACCGTCGGCAGTGTGTCCAAGTCCTACGCCATGACGGGCTGGCGGGTGGGCTGGATGTCGGGCCCGACCAAGGTCATCGACGCGGCTGCCGCCGTACAGTCCCACACCACCTCGAACGTCAGCCGCATCGCGCAGGCGGCTGCTTTCGCCGCCCTCACCGGACCGGACGTGACGGCCGAATTCCGGGCGATCCTCCGCGACCGGCTGAAGATATGTCAGGACGTGCTGGAACCTCTCGGGCTGTTCCGGACGCCTCCTGACGGCGCGTTCTACGTCTTCCCCGACATCCGCGGTTTCGCCCCCGACGACGTCACCGTGGCCGACCGCCTCCTGGACTCCGGCGTCATCACGGTGCCCGGTGCTTCCTTCGGGGCTCCGGGGCATCTGCGGCTGAGTTTCGCCATCGCAGAGGAACACCTGCGCTGCGGACTGTCGACCATGGCCAAGCTCCTCGACGGCCGGGCCGGCTGATGCGCTCACCCGACCACCCGATGGTCTCCCGCACCGTGCTCCGCATGCTCTGTCTGCCCCGGCTACCCGAACTCACCGCCGAATCGGAGACGTCATCATGACCTCTGTCACTGACGGCAAAGCCGCGCTCGCACCACCGGGCAGCGATGCCGAGCAGTCCAAGCCCCCCAAGATCGTCCCCGTCCGGTACCCCGGCCGATGGGTGGCCGTGGCCGTCGCCCTCGTCCTGGTGGCGCAGTTGCTGCACGCCCTGGCCACCAACCCCGGCCTGGAGTGGGTGACTTTCCGGGAGTACTTCTTCGACCCCAGCGTTCTGCACGGCGTATGGCTGACCATCGAGCTCACCTTCTACGCCGCGTTGGCGGGTTTCGCGGGCGGAATAGCGCTGGCCTTCATGCGGCTTTCCCCCAATCCCCTGCTGCGGGTCACCGCCTACGGCTATGTCTGGGTCGTGCGCTCCGTGCCGCTGCTGGTGCAGGTGCTCTTCTGGTTCAACATCTCCTACCTGTACTCGCGTCTGAGCATCGGAGTACCGTTCGGGCCGGAGTTCTTCACCTTCAGCACCACCAATCTGGTCAGTTCGGTGAGTGCGGCCGTCATCGCGCTCTCGGTCAACGAGGCCGCCTTCGCCTCGGAGATCGTCCGTGCAGGGGTGCTGTCCGTCAGCCAGGGTCAGCTGGAAGCCGCCGCCGCGCTGGGGATCCCCAGGCGTCGTCAGCTCGTGCGCATCGTGCTGCCACAAGCCATGCGGACCATCGCGCCCAACGCAGCCAACCAGCTGATCTCGCTGTTCAAGAACACCTCGATCGTCTCCGTGATGGCGATCATGGAACTCTTCTACACCGTCCAGGTCATCTACGGGCGCACTTCCCGCGTCGTACCCATGCTGCTCGTCGCGACCGCCTGGTACGTCCTGCTGACCACCCTCCTGTCGATCTTCCAGTACTACGTCGAGCGGCGCTACGCCAAGGGCACGACGCGGACGCTGCCGCCGACCCCGGTCGAACGGGTGCGCCTCGCCATCGCCAATCTCCGCGCGGCTGCCGCGGAAGAAGGGACCCTACGGTGACCGCGAAATCGCCTTCCGCCGGCCGTGCCCACAAGACCGCGGCCGACCCCGCCCGGGTTGTCGTCGACATACGCGACGTCCACAAGAACTACGGCATGGTCGAGGTGCTCAAGGGAGTCGATCTCCGGGTCCGGGCCGGCGAGGTGACCGTCGTGCTGGGCCCGTCCGGATCCGGCAAGTCCACCCTGCTGCGTTGCATCAACCACCTGGAGAAGGTCAAGCGCGGCACCGTCACCATCGACGGCGAACTGATCGGCTACCGGCGGGTCGGCGACAGGCTGCACGAGCTGCGCGAGCGCGAGGTGCTGCGCCAGCGCACCCACATCGGCTTCGTATTCCAGAACTTCAATCTCTTCCCGCACCTCACGGTGCTGGACAACCTGGTCGAGGCACCCGTCTCCGCCCTGGGCGTGCCGCGGGCCAAGGCCCAGGAACGCGCCGAGCGGCTGCTGGAGCGCGTCGGCCTGCGCGACAAGGCGACCGCCTACCCCGGGCAGCTGTCCGGCGGCCAGCAGCAGCGCATCGCCATCGCTCGCGCGCTCGCTCTGGAGCCCAAGGTGCTGCTCTTCGACGAGCCCACCTCTGCCCTCGACCCGGAGCTGGTCGGCGAGGTGCTGGATGTGATCAAGGATCTGGCACGCGCCGGCACCACCATGATCGTCGTCACCCATGAGATCGGCTTCGCCCGTGAGGTCGCCGACACCGTGGTCTTCATGGACGGCGGCCGGATCGTCGAGCAGGGGGCACCGGCCGACGTGCTCGACTCCCCCCGGCACGAGCGCACCCGCACCTTCCTCTCGAAGGTCCTCTGACCCGCTTCTCCCGAATCTCCTGATTCTCCTGAAAGGCAGCACCATCATGTCCGTGCTCATCCGCCCCAAGCTCACCGCGTTCACCACCCTGGCCATCGCCGCCGCGCTCACCCTGAGCGCCTGCGGCGGCCCCGCCAAGGACGCATCCGCATCGGCATCCAAGGTGCCCTTCAACACCAGCCCCGACCAGAACCGCTACGCGGCACCCAAGGTCGACTCCATCGCCGCTGAAGTGCCCGCGGCCATCCGGTCCCGGGGCACCCTCGAAATCGGCAACTCCAAGGGGAGCACCGCGCCGCTCACCTTCTTCGCCACGGACAACAAGACCCTCATCGGCGTGGAGACGGACATGGCGTACGCGATCGCCTCGGTGTTCGGCCTCAAGGTGCACTACAACCCGGTCTCCTTCGAGCAGATCTTCGTCGGTCTGGACAGCGGCAAGTACGACGTCGGCGTCTCCAACATCACCGTCACCGAACTGCGCAAGCAGAAGTACGACATGGCCACCTACCGCAAGGACGCGCAGGCGTTCGAGGCCAAGAAGGGCGCGACGTGGCATGTCACCGGCCCCAAGGACGTGGCGGGCAGGACCATCGCCGTACCCACCGGGACCAGTGAGGAGAAGGCCCTGCTGGACTGGAACGCCCAGAACGTCAAGGCGGGCCGCAAGCCCATCAACGTGAAGTACTACCAGGACGAATCGGCCGTCTACCTGGCCCTCCAGTCCGGCCAGATCGACGCCTATCTCCATCCCAACCCCGAGGCCGAATACCACGCCAAGACCTCCGGCCAGACCCAGGTCGTCGGCGCCATCATCGGAGCCGGGGAGCACCTGGAGGGCCTGATCGCCGCGACCACCAAGAAGGACAACGGCCTCGGCAAGCCGCTCAACGACGCGATCAACCACCTGATCGAGAAGGGCGTCTACGGGAAGATCCTGGCGCGCTGGGGTCTCACCAGCGACGGGGTGAGCACCTCGCGGCTCAACCCGCCCGGCCTGCCGATCGAGAAGAAGTAAGCGGCCGACGGGCTGATCGTCAGCGCATAGCGCGCGACGAGATCCGACCGAGCCGACCGTGCTGGTCGGCCTCGGCCAGGACCTCTCGGCCGAGGCCACCCGCTTCTCTGCGCCGCCGGCACCGGCCCGGGGTCAGCTGTCTGTGGCGTCGTCCTGGAGAGAGGACGATTCCTGCCGCGATGTTGCGATGAACTCGTCGATGTTTGCTTCCGCTTGTTCGATGTCCTTTTCGTAGATGAAGAGGTGGTCATGGTCGGTCGCGCAGATGGGTCCGGCCTTGATGCCAGCATTGTTCAGGACTTCGAGAATCGGCCGCAGGAACCCTACGACCTCGAAGGGGAGTTCGCCGTCGGTGGACACAATCCGGAACGTCTTGCCTGGGTGCGAGGTGCCGAGCCGGGTGAACGAGCCTCTTGCCGAGGCCGCCCGCCGCCCGAGGTGTGCGCGGCGGGCGGGCGGCTGTACTCGCCGAACTCGGGTCGGCGCCCGGCGCGCTGCGCTGGGACGGCCGCTGTGCCCGGCGCGACCTTGACGGCAACGCCGTTGCCGTAGGAGCAGCCCACCACCTCACCGCCGAACACCGACGGCGGGCCCCGCTTTACGGTCGGCTGCCCCGGCGTCCGTGGCGGCGTTCGGTCAGCCCTTGTCCATGGTCTGCGTGGCGCGTTCGGTCACCGCGGCCTGTTCGGCCTCGGCCTGCGCGCCGGACGGCAGATGGCGCAGCCGGGTCGCGGCCAGCAGGGCAGCGGCCAGGACGATCGCGGCGGCCGCAGCCGCGGCCAGGCCGAGCCCGCGCCCGAACGCCTCGCGGGCCGCGGCGATCAGCGGCGCGGCCAGGCTCTCCGGCAGGCCGGCGGCCGCCTCCTTGGCACCGCCGAGGGTGCCTCGCGCGGCGTCCGCTGTCGCCTGCGGCAGGCCCTCGGGCAGCCTGTCCGTGAGCTCCGCCCGGTAGACGGCGGTGCCGAAGCTGCCGAGCAGCGCCACGCCCAGGGCCACGCCCAGTTCACCGCTGCTCTCCGACAGGGCGGAGGCCGCTCCGGCCCGCTCGGGCGGGGCCTTGCCGATGACCAGGTCCGTGCAGAGCGCGATCATGGGGCTCAGCCCCAGGGCCACGAACTCGTAGCCGACGATGAGCAATACCAGGTCGTCTGCGCCGACTTGGGAGAGCGTGGCGAAGCCCAGCGCCGCCAGCAGCAGGCTGCCCGTGATGACCGTCGCCGGGCGCAGCCGCCGGGCCAGCAGGGGGGCGAGCAGGGAGCCGACGATGGTGCCCACCGAGGCGGGCACCATCCAGGCGCCGGCCACGAACGGCGTCAGATCGAGGACTTCCTGCAGATAGAGGGCGATGAAGAGCTGGGTGCCGCCCATGGCCAGCAGGCCCAGGAGGTAGGTTCCCAAAGACGTGTTGATGACGCGGTCGCGCAGCAAGGACAGGTCGAGCAGCGGGTCGTCCAGCCGGCCCTGACGGCGGACGAAGAGCACACCGAGGGCCAGTCCGCCGGCGAGGGTGAGCGCGAAGGCGACGTCCGGCTCGGAGGAGCTGACGTGCTTGACCGCGTAGACGACGCCGAGGACGGCGGCGAGGGCCAGCGCTGCACTGGGCAGGTCGAGGCGCCCGCCCTGCGGGTCACGGTACTCGGGAAGGAGCACGGGGCCGACGGCGAGCAGCAACAGCATCACCGGCACGCCCACCAGGAAGACCGACCCCCACCAGAAGTGTTCCAGGAGCGCGCCGCCGAGCAGCGGCCCGGCGGTCGTGCCGACCGAGAAGCTCGTCATGATGAAGGCCACCGCGAAGCTCCGCTCGCCCGCCCGGTGGAACATCACGCGGATCAGTGACAGGGCGGAGGGCATCAGGGTGGCACCGGCCAGGCCGAGCAGCGCGCGGGAGGCGACGAGCATCAGCGGGCTGCCGGCGTATGCGGCGATCACCGAGGCGACTCCGAAGAGCCCCGCGCCGGTCAGCAGGATGCGCCTGCGCCCGATTCGGTCACCGAGCGCCCCGGCGGGAACCAGCGCTCCGGCGATCAGGAACCCGTAGATGTCCATGATCCACAGCAGTTCGGTGGAGCTGGGCTCCAACTCGCTGCTCAGATGCGGTACGGCCAGATACAGGACGGTCATGTCCATGGAGATCAGCAGCGTCGGCAGAGCCAGGACGGCGAGCCCGATCCACTCCCGTCGGCCGGCCGGGGGCGGGGTTTCGGTGGTCATTGCGCTGTTTCCTCTGTTACAGGGGTGTGCGGGTGGACGGGAGTGGGAGCCGTGCGGTAGATCCGGGACACCTCGACCAGGAACGCCGTCTCGTCGGGCAGGGTGTCAGCGCCGATCCGCGCGATGGGTATCGTGCTCCGGCGCGGACAGGCGGCGGCCAGACAGGCTGCGCGGGCTCCCTTCAGTACGACGGCGAGCACGGCGGCCGAATGGTCCTTTGCCGAGGACGACACCGCGGCGGACCCGCGCGTGCGCCGGCCGGAGCGGTCGGCGAACGCCTGCGCGGACGCGTGCAGTTCGGGGGTGACGTACTTGTCGAGCAGCAAAATGGCGTCACGGATCTCCATGAGTTTGCGGTAAAGCAGGAGCCGGCCCGGGCCCTGCGGGCAAAGGATCTCCTGCAGGCGGCTGCGCCGCGGGGAGAGCAGCACCTGGGGGCACACCTCCACCAGATCGCGCCACAGGGGCCAGATCAGCCACCAGTCCCTGAGGTCGGTGAGCGCGCGCCGGGCGGTGTGGATGCTGGGGACGGACAGGGCGGCGGCGACCAGCAGGCCGTGCAGGGCGAGGGCGAAGGGTTGCACGGGCACCGACCAGGCGTGGCCGAGGAGTTGGGACAGCGCGCCGAGCCAGTACAGGCCGGCCATGGCGGCGCCGGAACCCAGCAGGAACAGGGCGGTCTTGAGGAAGCCGTTGGTGCACTGCCGTCCGCGGCTCAGACACACCATGACGCACAGGACGTTGGCGGTCATGTGTGTGGCGATGATGAGCAGCCAGTACGCGGTGGACGGCGTGGGTGAGGAGTCCTCCAGGATCAGTTGGCCTCCGTGCGGGCGGTGCATCATGTCCAGGACCACGACACCCGCCACCACACAGCACGCGGTGCCCCGCAACCAGCGCAGCCGGGCCCGGCGACGGGCGTCCGCGGTGAGCGAGTGGACCACTTCGAGCAGCGCGAACGACGAGACGAGTCCGCACACGTTGCGCACCAGGTCCACGCTGTGCAGGCCGCCGAAGGTACGGTCGACGACGTCGCGGACGCCGTCCAGATCGAGGGTCGTGGCGGCCGCCGCCGCGAAGCCCGCGAGCCACAGTTCGCGCTGCCGACGCGACTCCAGGATGTGCGGCAGACGCAGCAGGACGGCGGCCCACATGCACACGTTGCCCACGGCCTGAGCGCCGTTGCCCAACGTGCCGAGGTCAGCCGCTAACGGAGGCATCGAGCCCCAGCGCCCTTTCCAGGGTCCGCGCGGTGCTTTCGGAGGGCCTGCCGGCCGGGCGCAGGGCCCTGCTGAGGATCAGGCTTGCAAGCATCTCGGCTTCCTGCTCCTGCCGCGTGCTGTGCGAGGCGCGTCGCAACAGGCGCCGGACCAGGCGTGGATCGAGGTCGGACAGGAGTGCCGTCACCGGCCCCGGGCCCTCGGTGAGCGGATGGTGGTGGTCGAGGAGGATGTGGCTGATCTCGTGCAGGATGATGTGGTCCTGGTGGGGGCGGGTGGTGCCCGGTTCGAAGAAGACGTGGTCGTCGGTGTCGGTGGCGATCCATGCGCCGCAGGCGCCGTCACTGCGGCCCTCGGGTGGCAGGGGGTGCAGATGGATGGGGCGGCCACGCCGCCGGGCGACGTTCCGGCACAGCTGGTGCGCTGAGACGGGTCGTGGCAGTGCGAGTTCCTTGAGGACGGATTCACAGGGCTGTCGCAGCGCTCGGTAGGGGAACAGCAAGGTCATGCGTCCTTTGTGTGTGGGGGATCATGTCGGCCTGGACGGGCCCGCCATCTCGTCACGACGGTCGGTCACCGCGTCAGCCGCTCCGTTGTCCTGCGCCGGTTCGTCGACGCTCGGGAGCCGGTGCAGTTTGCGCGCTTCGTCCACCATGGCCAGCAGAGCGTCCAGCGTCTCGCTGGAGAGCCCTTCGGCGCGCAGCGCGAGCGAGCGGACCTTGGCGTCCCGCAGCGCCGTGGCCAGCCGGAGCTGGGCGTTGACACGGTCGGCGACCTCTTCGTTGAAGAAGTACTCGGGAGGTACACCGAAGTACTCGGCCAGGACGCCGAGTTGCTCGACGGTGACGTTGTGCTTCTTGCCCGTGGCCAGCTCCCACAGATACGTGCCGGAGAGCTTTCCTCCGGTCGTCTCCCGGATCTCCTTGGCCAGTCGGGCATAGCCGGGCCTGGTGCGCTCGTCGGGATAGAGCGCGGCGATGAGGTGCGTGAGACGTTCGGATATCTTGCCCGCCAGTTGGCGGTTCGATGGTTGCTGGCGCTGGCTGTCCGTCATGGCACCTCCGTGGCTGAACGCGTCACCCCGCAAACGGGAAGACGCCCCCGTCCGCTGCAGCGGATGCAGTCTAGTGCCGCGCGACGCTCTGCGTCCGCCGCCATTGACAGGCCGTGCCAGCTTCAGCGTAGGATCCGTGTTGTGCTTGTCCGCTTTAATGTACGACGAGATCGATTGATGAGAAGGTGATCTGCTGATGGTCACCGGTGAGTTAGCCTCGTCCGTCGCTGACACGCCGCCGCTGACGATCCCCTCGGCGCTCGCACGTTCCGCTCTCACGTGCCCCCTGTCCCCCGCACTCACCGACGGCCGCACCCGTCTGACGTACCGTCAACTCCAAGAGGAGGTCCTCGGCATCGGCCGTGTTCTGGCCCAGCGGGTGAAGACCGGTGACCGTGTGGCCCTGCAACTGCCGCGCAGCGCCGAGTACGTGGTGCTCTATCTCGCCGTCCTCTCGATCGGCGCGGCCGTCCTACCCCTCTCCCACGAGCTGAGCGAGGCGGAGACCGTCACCGAACTCGCCACCTGCGCACCGGTGTTGCTGCTGCGCGACCCGGACGTCCGCGCCGCTCGCCGCCCCTTCCCCGCCGCCGGCGACGATGGCACGGCGCCGGCTCCGGCGGTCATGGACATAGCCGTGTGCGCCCACACCGACGGAGACCTGACGCGTCTGAGGTCGGCGGTGGGGCGCGCTCCCCGCGCCGGGGTGACGGGGACGCACGCCGCACCGGGCGGTGGCGCGGACCCGGAGTCGCCCGCCGTCCTGCTCGCCACCTCGGGGTCCTTCGGCCTGCCCAAGCGCGTCGTGCTGACCCACCGCGCGCTGCTCGCCAACGCGCGGGCGCATCGTGCCTCACTCGACGCCACGGCGCACCGCGAGACCGCGCTCGCTGCCGTACCGCTGAACTTCGGCTACTGCAACACCGTTCAGTTGGTGGGTCAGTTCGACAGCGCGGGGCATGTGGTCCTGCTCGGCGGCGACTTCCTGCCCAGCCGGTTCGGCCGGCTCGTCGAGGAACACCGCGTCACGTCGACCCTGCTCGTGCCCTCCATGCTCCGGCTGCTCACCTTGGGCGACTGGCACCGGACGTACGACCTGTCCTCACTGCGGCACATCGTCTACGGTGGTGCCCCCACCCCGCCCGAGATCCTGCGCGACCTCGAACGGCGCCTTCCCGGGGTGGAGTTGGTGGAGACGTACGGCCAGACCGAGGCCGGACCGCGGATCACCACCATGAGGCCACGGGACCGAGCGGCCCACCCCGGATCCGTCGGACGTCCGCTGCCCGGAGTCGAAGTCACGATCCGCGACCGGGACTTCCGTCCGCTGCCTCCGGGCGCGACCGGAGAGATCGTGGTCCGGGGCCCCGGCACGATGACGGGGTACCACGCCCGGCCCGAGGAGACCGCGCGGGTGCTGCGCGGCGGCCGGCTGCTCACCGGCGACCTCGGCCGCCTCGACAAGGACGGCTTCCTGTATCTGAGCGGCAGGCTGCGCAACATCGCCATCGTCAGCGGCATGAACGTTTCCCTTGAAGAGGTGGAGGCCTGTCTGACGGCCCATCCCGCGGTGACCGAGGCCGTCTGCGGGGTACGGGCCGATGCCCGCGCGGGCGAGACGCTGGTGGCGTGGGTACGTCTCACCGTCGCCGAACAGGCCACGGTGCTCGACGAGTTGACCGGCTTCTGCCGGGCGCGGCTCAGCGCCCACAAACTTCCGCGCCGCATCGTGGCGGTGGCGGACTTCCCCCGTACCCGCACCGGAAAGATCGACCGGTCCGCGGTGCTCGCCCGCAGCCGCGCCGCACCACCGCGGACCGACGGACCCGGCCCGGACATGCCCGAAGCCGAGGAGGTGGGCGGTTGACGACCGTGGACGAAGTGGACGCCTGGATCGTGCGGAAGCTCGCCGACATGAGCATCCCCCCGCGGGCCGCAGAGGAGATCGCGGCCCAGCAGTCCCTCACCGACGACCTCGGAGTCGACTCCCTGGCCTTCATCGAGGCCCTGGTGTCCTTCGAGGAGGATTTCGGAGTACGGCTCGACGAGGAACGGCTGCTGCTCTCCTCGTACGCCAGAGTGCAGGACCTCATCGACTATCTGCGCGCCAGTCGCGCCCGTTGACGACCGGCCGGGCAGCCCCCGGCAGAGCGGAGCACTCAGTGGAACCGGATACTTATCTCACGGCCCTGGTCGACGCGGCGCGCGGGCTCGACGTGGACGACGTGACCGCGGCCGTCGACCGGATCGCGGCGGCCCGGGCCCGGGGCGCCACCGTCTTCGTGGCGGGCAACGGTGGCAGTGCGGCCACCGCATCCCACATGGCGTGCGACCTGGCGAAGACGGCCACACCGGGCCTGTCGGCGGGGTTACGGGTCGTGCCGCTGCTCGACACCTCGGTGCTGACCGCCTGGGCCAACGACGTCTCCTACGAAGCCGTCTTCGCCGCGCAGCTCGCCACGCAGGCCAGGGCCGGCGACCTGCTCGTCGCGATCAGCGCGAGCGGTAACTCACCCAACATCGTCCAGGCACTGACCACCGCGCGCGCCCACCGCGTGGAGACGGTCGCGCTCGTCGGCTTCGACGGCGGTACGGCCCGTTCCCTGGCGGACGTCGTGATCACGGTGCCCGCCGACCACTACGGGGTCGTCGAGGACATGCATCTCGCCGTCAACCACATGATCACCGAACAGCTCGGCGCCCGTCTCGGCTCCTGCACCGTCGGCGGGCCGCGCGCGGTGCGCGCGAGCCTCCCGCCGGTCGTGGGGCGTCCGACGTGACGGGGGCGACGGATGTCTGGGACGAGCGGGCCGGACGGCCCGGGCTGCACGCGGTGCTCTCCCGCCGCTGGTCCCCCCAGCAGTGCGACCGGGTCGACCGCGAGCAGAAGGCGCTGATCGACCGGCTGCTGCCGGACCTGGGCGCCGACCGGGTGCTCGACCTCGGCTGCGGAGTCGGACGGCTGACTGCCTGGCTGGGCGACCGGGCCCGCTGGACGGTGGGGGTCGACCGGTCCGCGGAGATGGTGCGCCGGGCGACGCGCGCACTCGACGGGAAGCCGGCCCAGGCGGTGCGCGCCGGAATCGACCGGCTCCCCTTCGAAGGCGGCTCCTTCGACACCGTCCTCGCGGTCTTCACGCTCCAGCACCTCACGGACGAGGAGGTGTTCCTGGCCGCCGTACGCGAGATGACCCGGGTGGTGGTGGAGCGGGGCGGACGACTCCTCGTCGTGGACGGCCACAATCCCGCCGCCATGGCCCGTGACGTCTCCAGCACCACCACCTCGACCGTGATCCGGCCCCTGACCGCCTACCGGGGCCTGGCGGCCGTCGCCGAGCGTACGGCCGTGGAGGAGGTGACGTACGCAGGCGACCGTTACCTCGCCCAGCTCTGGCGGACCTGACGGCCCGCCGGCGGAAGGGAGCGCCGTGCACATCTGGTTCCTCACCCCGACCTTCCCACCCGTCCACGGCGGGTCGGAGACACAGATCTACACACTGGCGGCGGGCCTGACCCGACGCGGACACCAGGTCGACGTACTCACCGAGCGCTATCCGGGCACGGCGGAGCGGGAGGACCTGCTCGGCGTGCGCGTGCACCGCGTGCGCACCGACTCCACGCTCTGGGACCGGCCGGACCGGGTGCCCTGGGAGGAGCGGGTCTTCGGCCTGCTCGGTGACGCCGAACGCCTCATCGGCTCCGGTCCCGTCGACATCCTGCAGACGTTCTGCCAGGTGGGTGCCGTCCTCGGTGCCATGATGCGGGCAGCCGTCGGCTGTCCTCTCGTGGTGACGATGAACGAGACGACCCCCGAGACCGACCCGTTCGGCGCCTCCCGTTCCCGGTTCGTCTTCGGGCATCTGCCGTACGACGCGGTGGTGGCCGGCAGCCGTGCCTACCGCGAGCAGGCCATCGCCCACGGCGCGCCCCCCGCCCGGGTGCACATCGCGCGGTACGGCATCGAGACCGGCCTGTACGGCGGTGCCGACGTGCGGGAGATCGCGGACGCCCGTGCCTGGCTGGGCGTGGCGCCCGGGGAGCCGCTGGTGCTGCTGGTGGGGAGGTACAAGGAACGCAAGGGCCAGCGCGAACTCGTGTGGGCCATGGCCCGGATCGTCGAACGCCACCCTCAGGCCCGGGCCGCCCTGGTGGGCTCCCTCAACTCGGCGTCGGCCGCCTACAAGGAGCAGCTGGAGCGCGACATCGACGAGCTGGGGCTGCGCGGGCATGTGCTGCTGCGCACCTCCGACCGGCCGTTCGGCTCCATGCGCGCGCTCTACGGGGCCGCGGACGTGGTCGTCCAGCCCAGCCACGCCGAAGGTCTCGGTCTCTCCGCCATCGAGGCCGTGGCCGCGGGCCGCCCACTGGTGGCGACCGCGGTATCGGGTCTGTCGGAGGTCATGGAGTGCTGCCCCGGTACGGTTCCGGTGCCGCCACGCGACCCCGAGGCGCTGGCCCGCGCGGTCTGCGCACTGCTCGACGCCCCGGAGCGGGCCGCTGCGGCCGGCCGCCGCGCCCAGGAGGCGGCGCGACGGGAGTTCGGCGCCGACGGGATGGTCGACGGATACCTGGAGGTGTACCGGCGGCTGCGGTCAGCCGCCGATCGCCGGCCCGGGGATCCGGCGCAGCTCGGGAAGCGTGCCGACGGCGGACACCGTCCCGGGCGAGGCCAGGACGACACAGCCGCGCCGGTATCCGGTCTCCTCATGCGCGGGGCAGCTCGGCCACAGAACGTGGCTCTCCCCCAGAGCGGACCGACCGAGATAGTCGATTGACAGTTCGGTGTCGCCGTACACATCGAATCCGTAGCCGCTGTCGTCGGGCACTTTGAAATCGTCCACGACAATGACCGAGAGGGGCCATTTCTGAAGAATGAAGGCCACCTCGTCGCGCAAGGGAAGATCGGCGTTCCAGTGCGCGTCCAAATAGCAGAGGAATACTTCCGAGGACGGCACGTATGAGCCCTTGTGCAAGATCTTCAGGGCCTCGCGAGAATCTCGGTTGAGTACTTTGACTTCGGGTACATGGCGAAATTCTCGGGCCACGTACCGAGCGAAGTTCGGGTTCTTTTCGGCGGTGTAGACGGGCTTTCCCGAGACATGCCACAGAAAGCGCGTCGAGGCACCCCGGTAGCTGCCCGACTCGAAGAGCGCGGCCGGTCGCACGGCGCTGACCAGGGACCGGAACATGTGCTGCCGCGCATGCTGGCCGTTGAACGGTTCGAGCCAGGGGCCGTCGAGCCGAGGTACGTTACGGCCGATCAGCTCGGCGACCGAAGGATGCAGCGGGCGGGAAAGCGAATCGTAGCCCCTGGCCAGGAACGAGGTGGCCTGCCGGGCAATATGCTGGAGCGTCATGAAAAATTGATAAGGCAGTGCGGGAGGCGCCGTCAAGTGGGCCGGATGCGAAATAACTCAGAGCAGGTGTTGCGCGTCCGGAAGGGTCTGATGCATTGTGGAACAGGTCGCCCCGCATGCGCCTCGGAAATTTTTTCGCCGCAGTGCGCCCACGCAGGCCGTCGCATGATGAACCCAAAGATTTCGAGAGGGGTGGGCATGCCATTCGTTCCGGCCGTCGAGATCGAGGTGCCCGACGACGAGCGCCGCCAGGTCCTCGCCGAGGTCGACCGACTGCTGCGCGCCGGGAAGTTCTCCCAGGGCGCCAACGTCGAGGCGTTCGAGGAGGAGTTCGCGGCGTTCACCCGGGCCCCGCACGCCGTCGCCGTCGCCAACGGCACCACCGCCCTGGAGCTGATCCTTTGCGCCCTGGACGTACGCGGCCGCGAGGTCGTCGTTCCGGCGGGCACCAACTTCGCGACGTACATCGCGGCCGAACGCGCGGGAGCGACCGTACGACTGGCCGACGTCGACCCGGCCACCATGGCACCCACGGTCGAGCAGGTGCGCGCGGCCTGCACCCCGCGTACGGCGGCGGTGACGGTCGTACACACCGGTGGCCTGATCAGCGCCGAGACCGAGGCCGTCGCCGCCTGGTGCGAGCGGCGCGGCATCGCCCTGGTCGAGGACTGCGCACACGCCCACGGCAGCGAACGCGACGGCCGGCACGCGGGCACCTTCGGGGTGGCCGGGGCCTTCTCGTTCTTCGCCACCAAGGTCATGACCACCGGCGAGGGCGGCATGGTGATCACCGGCGACCCCCGACTCGCCGAGGAGATACGCCTGTTACGCAACCTCGGCAAGCCCGAGGCGTGGGTGAGCCGGCACACCCGCCCCGGCTGGAACGCCCGGCTCCCGGAATTCGCGGCCGTTCTCGGCCGTGCCCAGCTCGCCCGACTGCCCCGGGCCCTCGCCGCCCGCCGCGAAGTCGTCGCCGGCTACGCGGACGCCCTGCGCGGACTCCCCGTCGGTGACTTCCTTGTGGCCGACCACCCCTGCAGCGGCTACAAGGCGATGCTGCTGCTCCCGTCCGGCACCGACCGCGACGCCCTCAAAGCCGCCCTGCGCGTGCGCGGCGTACAGGCGGCGGGCGAGGTGTACGCCACCCCCCTGCACCATCAGCCGTGGCTCACCGAGCGCCACCGCGACCTCAGCCTCCCCGGAACCGAGCGCGGCTGCGCCGGCCAGCTGTGCCTGCCGATCTACCCCGGCCTGGGCGAGAAGCGGCTGACGCACGTGGTGCGGGCCCTGTCGGAGTCCCTGGCGGAGGTGGGGACGACATGACGGCCGCTTGCCGACACGGGAGCGTCCCGGCTGCCGGGTTGCCGGATGTCGTCCCTTCTGAACGGGGGCTTGGCGTCGCCTCCGTGGACGGGGGGCCGGGCGTCGTCCTGGCCGACGGGAGGTCGGGCCCTGGCTCGGCCGATGGTAGGCCGGGCGTCGTTCCCGCCGCCCGGATGCCGGGCCCCGCCCTCGCCCCCGCCAACGGAAGCCCAGGCACCCCCGTCGCCGCGGGGCCCGTAGCTCCTCCCGGTGAGTGCGACGGTGCCGCGGTCCCCCTGCGCGCCGCGTTCCGTAGGCCGTGGCTCGTCGTCCGGGAGGCGCGGGTGCCCGAGGTCGGCGGGAGCGAACGCAGTTGGTACTACCTGGACCACCCGGGCTGTGCCCTGGTGCTGCCCGTCACCGCCGGCGGAACCCTGCTGCTGATCCGGTCCTGGCGGATCGCGGTGCGCCAGTGGTGCCTGGAGGCGCCGGCCGGACGGTGCGAGCCGGACGAGAGCCCCGAGGAGACGGCCCGCCGCGAACTGGCCGAGGAGACCGGCGCCCGCGCCGGCTTCCTGCACCCCCTGGGCACCGTCTGGCCCTCCAGCGGCTCCTCCAACGAACAGGTCCACCTCTTCCTGGCCCCCGACGTCAGCCCCGGACAACCACGCCTCGACGACGGCGAAGCCATCCGCCCCTGCCCTCTCCCGGTGACCGAGGCCCTGGCCCTCGCCACCACGGGAGAGCTCCAGGACGGCCCGACCGCACTGGCCCTCCTGCGCGCCCACCACCGCGGACTCCTGTCCGCCGACAGCCCGTCGAGGGCCGGGGAGCCGCGATGACACGGCACGACGTGCGCGCCCCCGCGTCCGGCCGGCACCGCACCGGGCTCCAAGTCGCCGTCCTGGCAGGCGGAAAGGCCACCCGGCTCGGCGAACTGACCGTCCGCAGGCCGAAGATCCTGATGCCCGTCGCCGGCCGCCCGTTCCTCGATCTGCTCCTCGCCCCGCTGCTGGACGCCGGGCTGCGCCGCTTCCACTTCTGCCTCGGCCACCTCGCCCAGCCGGTGCTCGACCGGCTGGACCGGTTGCCCGCGCCCATCGAGGTGACCGCCCACGTCGACACGTCCCCGCGCGGCACTGCGGGAGCACTGCGGGCCGCCGTGCCGCACCTGGACGACGTGTTCCTGCTCGTCCTGGGCGACACCCTGCTCGACATCCCCTACGCCGACGCCGCCCGCTGGCTCGGCCCCCGGGACGAGGCCGCCATGGTCCTCACCTCCGCGGCGACCGGTGTACGCCCCAACACCCGTGTCCACGACGGCAGGGTGACCCGCTACGACAAGGACGCCGCCCAAGACCCCGACACCCTCTGGACCGACACCGGCGTGTGCGTGCTGCGCCGCGACGCCCTGCGGCACCTGGAACCGCACCGGGACCCGGTGGACCTCGGGGCGCTGTTCCGCGCCCTCGTCAGGCGCCGTGCGCTCGCCGCCCACCTGGTCGCCGAGCCCTTCACCGACATCGGCACACCCGAACGCTATGCCCGCTTCCGAGGCCGACACGAACACCCCGTTCCCTGACCTGAACCGCTCCCGCCCGCCCGGAGCCCCGGCCGGGCCCCGATGTACTGTCCGCCGATCCCCGCGACCCGAGGAGTCGCCGTGCGCATACTGCTGGTCGAACCCGCCGTCTACACCCCCGACGGCCTGGACAAACAGGAGATGCGGCCCACACAGCTGATCTCCCTCACCCTGCCCTACCTGGCCGCGATGGTCCCGCCCGACTGGGACGTCGACCTGGTCTACGAGGTGTGCGAGGACCTGGAGCGGGACTACGACCTCCCCTCCTACGACATCGTCGGCATCACCACCCAGACCATCCAGCTCAAACGCACCCTGGAACTCGCCCGCACCATCCGCAGGCTCGGTCCCCGCGTCGTCGTCGGCGGCCCCGCCACCATCGAGGACAACCACAGCCTGGTGCCGGTGATCCGCCGTTTCGCCGACTCGGTCGTCGTGGGCGAGGCCGACGTCCTGTGGCAGCGCCTCCTCGCCGACCTGGCCCACGGCGAACTCAAGGAGACGTACCAGAGCGACGAGATGGTGCCCATGACGGGCCATCCGCTGCCCCGGTTCGACCTGGTCGACTTCAGCAAGATCGAGCAGCCGCACGTACTGCCCTCGTTCACCGCGCGGGGCTGCCCGCGCAGGTGCACCTTCTGCAGCGAGTTCCTCTACAGCAAGTGGCGCTACCGCCCCGTCGACGACGTGCACGCGGAACTCCTCGCCTACCGCGACCGGTTCCACATCCCCCGCGTGGTCTTTCGCGACGACGACTTCCTCGTCTTCCCCAAGCGCTCCAAGGAACTCCTGGGCCGCCTCGCGGGCGAGGGCATCGAATGGGGCTGCCAGACCGACTTCAACCTCGCCCGCCATCCCGACGTCGTCCAGGCGGCGCTCGACGGGGGCATGCGCGTGGTCTCCTTCGGGGTGGAGAGCGTGCGGGAGAAGAACCGCGTCTTCACCGAGAAGACCTTCTTCACGATCCCGGAGGCCGAGGAACTGCTCCTTCGCCTGCACGAAGCGGGAGTGGAGACCCAGGTCAACGTCATCTTCGGGTTCGACTGGGACGACCCGGACGTCTTCGACGAGACCTACGAGTTCGCCATGCGCACCAAGGTCTCCCGCCTGTTCCTGAGCATCCTCTACCCCATCCCCGGCACGCCCCTGTACGAGCACCTGGGCCGGGAGGGACGGCTGCTGGAGAAGCGGCCCCAGGGCATCGACGACCCCCTGGCCGTGACCTTCACCCCCAAGCTGCTGACGGCGGATCAGCTCGTCGAGGGTTATCTCGACGTCGAGCGGCGCTTCGCCGAGGCGGACCTGACCGGCCGCACCTACTGGCTGGGCAAGGACCTGGTCGTCGTCTGAACGAAAGAGCCCGATGACAGCCGTGGAACGGAGTGCGCGGTGACCATCCCGCCGGACATCAGCGTGGTCGTGCCGACCCGCGACCAGGCGGCACGCCTGGACGCGACGCTGCACGCCTTCGCCCGCCAGGACGCCCCGCCGGGCTCCTGGGAACTCGTCGTCGTCGACGACGGGTCGACCGACACCACCGCCGACGTACTGCGGGCCGCCGGGGAACGGCTGCCGTTGCGCGCGGAGCACACCCCCGCGCGCGGCCGCGCCGCCGCCAGGAACACCGGAACGCGGATCAGCCGGGGAGCGGTGGTCGTCTTCTGCGACGGGGACCGCGCACCGGTGCCCGGCTTCGTACGCGCCCACGCCCGCGCCCACGACGGCGGGCGAGACCGCGTCGTGGTCGGGGACGTCAAGGAGATGTACGTCAGCTCCTTCGAGGAACGCCTCTTCGAGGTCAAGCAGCAACTCGCCACCGACGGGGAGGCGCTGCGCCGACGGTCGCGCACCCCCGCGTTCGTCAAGAAGGTCTGCGCCGTCTACGACGAGACGGGGCGCACCACCTCACCGGTGCGCTGGCTCAGCTTCCTGTCCGGCAACGTCTCACTGCGCCGGGAACTCTTCGACCGAGCGGGCGGATTCGACGAGGACTTCACCCGGTGGGGCCTGGAACACCTGGAGCTCGGGCACCGACTCGTCACGCTCGGAGCCGAGTTCCGGCACTGCGCCGCCGCCCGTAACGACCACTTCGCGCACGGCAGACCGGCCGGTTTCTACCGCGAGGCACTGGAGCGCTCGGCCGCGCACTTCGAGCGCAAGCATCCCGGGGTTCCGGCGGAGCTGCTGCTCGGCCTGACGCTGGACGGGATGTCCGTCACGGAGTTCGAGGAGTCCCTGCGGGCATCCGCCCGGCCGACCCGACGGAGGGAGCGGTCGGCATGCGACCGCGGCTGAGCCAGTACTTCCTGACGGCGCGTGGACCCGCCGACCCGGTCTGCGTGGTGCGCCACCAGCACGACGGCGCCGCCCCCACCGTCGTCCTGCTGACCGGACTCGCCATCGGGATGAGCGAGCCGCGCTACCTGTGGTCGATCCTCGCCCGCCGGCTGCGTCGCCGCGGCGTGAACGTCCTGCAGTACGACCATCCCGGTCACGCCGACAGCGCCGCCACCGGCCGCCCGGCGACCTGGTCCGGGGCACGGGCCGCCGCGCGAGCCGTGGTCGCCCATGCCCGGCAGACCGGTGCCGGCCCGGTGTCCGTGATCGGCTACGGCCTCGGCAACGTGCTCGCGGCCGAGATGCTGACGGCCGGTGAGAGCGCCGCCGGCGTGCTCGTCTGCCCCGATCTGGCGCTGTGGCGGTCCGGCCCACGGGCCCCGCGGGAACTCGCCGCTCTCCGCACGCGCGGCCGGGCGGCCCCCGACGAACTCCAGGACAGCACGGTCGCGGCGGCCCTGCTCGACGCGGCCGTCGGCGAGCCCTATCAGCCGCCGCAGCCCGCGGGGCCGGTCGACGCCGGGCTGCTCGCGGACGCCTCCGCAGCCGCCGGCCCGGCGTTCGCCGGGCTGCGCGGCACCCGCACGCTGGTCGTCGCGGCCGCGGAGGAGGACGGGTCGTGGGCCCGCGACACCGGACTGCCCGTGCGCGAGATCAGCCACCGGCCGACCAAGTGGGCTCCGAGCTGGCACTGGGAACACGAGCCGCGCGAGACCGTCATGACAGCCGCGGAGCACTTCCTGACGGGCAGGGCCCCTACGCCGACGGGTGGTGCGGACGGCGCCCGGGACGCGCCCGCGGATCCCCCGCCCGTCGGTGCGGGCCGTACCCCGGGCGTACACACGGACCACCCTGTTCCGGCCGCCGAGGACCACCCCCCTCCCTTCGGTACCTCGGCCCCGGGCCCGTACACCGGCCGGACGGCGGACTCGGTTCCCGGCCCCGGGACATCCGTCATCAGCTCCGCGCGCCTCACCTCCGAAGGCGACGAACTGCTCGGCATCCTGCACACGCCCGACGCCGGTCCCGGCCCCTGGCCCGTGTGCCTTGTCTACGAGCCGGGCAACCCAGGGCAGCGCGTGGACATCCACGAGTGCGGCACTCTTCTGGCCCACGCCGGGGCCGAGCACGGCGTGCCCGTCTTCCGGTACGACAGCCGGGGCACAGGAGTGAGCGACGGCTGCTTCACGCACACCACCTGGAGCCGCCGCCTGACGGACCTGGGCGCGGCCGTCGACCGGCTGCGCGCACAGGGAGTGGCCGAACGTTTCGTCGTGGTGGGCAACAGCGCGGGCGCCCGGCTCGCCGCGATGGCCGCCCACCACCTGCCGGCCGTCACCGGAGCGGTCCTGTGGGGACCGATCCTCAGCGAGGAAGGCGACGGGCCCGCGCCCCGCCTGCAGCGCGTCGACGGCACCCTCGCCGCCGCCTGGTGCGGCCTGTGGCTCGGTGTCGCCTACACCCGCGACGACCGCGGCCGTGACTACCCCGGACTGCTGCGGGAGAACGGAGTACCGGTGTTCGTCGTCTACGGGACCGAGGAACTGGAGCACCCCGACACCACCACCCGCCTCCTCCTCGACGAGACCGACCGGCGCCCCGACTGGACGCTGCACGTCGTCGACGGCAGCCACGGTTTCTCGGCGAACGGCCTGGCCGCCGCCGTACGGGCCACGATCACGTGGACGACCGCCACCCTCGGCCCCACCGACGGCCGGCAACCCTGCATCACCCCACCCATGCCAGCACCCCTCATGGCCTCACCCGTCTCGGAGGATCCCGCCCATGACCGATGAACGCCCCGGCCGGCCCGCCCGGCAGAGCAACGGACGCGCGCCCGCAGACCGGCCCGGCGGCGAGCCGGACCGCCCCGCGGGGCGGCGCGAACGGCGCTCAAGGACCGAGCCGACGCCGGCCCAGGAGACTCCCCGCGCCCAGCGCGTCACCGACCGCACGCGCCCTGCGCAGTGGCGGCGGCCACCCCTGCGTATCGAAGAGAGCGAGTGCATCAGCTGCGACGCCTGTGTCGAGGCATGCCCGTCCCAGTTCGGCGCGGTCTTCAACCTCGGCCACGGCATGGCCATCCTGCCCGAACTCTGCTCCGGCTGCGGCAAATGCCTGCCCCCGGTCTGCCCCGCCGACTGCATCTACCCGGACGAGACATGGCAGCCCGCTCGCGAGGAGTGGTGGGAGGAGCCGTTCGGCCCGGAGGACCCCTACATCCTGCCGGACGGCACCCGCCGTCCCCCCGTGCAGCCGACCCGTATCCGCCGCTGGTGAGCGCGGCCGGACAGCGAGGAGCCGAACATGGGCGACGCAGCCGCCGTGGTGAAGGCGTACGACATACGAGGAGTCGTGGACGACGAACTCGACGAGGACCTCGTCGAGACGTTCGGGGCGCGCTTCGCGCGCCTGGTGCCGGAGGGCGAAGTGATCGTCGGGCACGACATGCGCCGTTCTTCGCCACGGCTCACCCGGGCCTTCGTCCGGGGCGTGCTCGGCCAGGGCAGCGACGTCGTACGCATCGGCCTGGCCAGCACCGACATGCTCTCCTACGCCTCGGCGGCCCTGGGCCGTCCCGGCGCAATGATCACCGCGAGTCACAACCCGCCCCACTACAACGGCATCAAGCTGTGCCGCGCGCACGCCGAACCCGTCGGCTGGAACACCGGACTGCGCACCTTGCTGGACATGGCGCGCGCCCCAGCGCCCGCGCGCACGACGGGTACCGGAACCGTCCGGGACC
Source organism: Streptomyces sp. NPDC004629 (assembly GCF_042873595.1). Classification (NCBI taxonomy): domain Bacteria; kingdom Bacillati; phylum Actinomycetota; class Actinomycetes; order Kitasatosporales; family Streptomycetaceae; genus Streptomyces; species Streptomyces sp. NPDC004629. The sequence continues at coordinate 27,183 of NZ_JBIALO010000008.1, forward strand.
ATTCGGTGCTCGCCGGCTATCGGGACCACCTGCTCGCCCTCGCTGCACCGGCCACGGCGCCCGCGCGGCGGATCACCGCCGTGGTCGAGGCGGGCGGCGGCATGGCCGGACTCAGTCCCTGCGCGCCGATGTCCTCGGCCTCGTCCAGTCCGCACCCCCCACCCCGTCCGACCCGCCGCACGCCCCCGCGGCACCGGCGCACTGAAGGAGAGGGACCCACCATGACCACCCACGACCCCGCCCCGCAGGCAAAGACGCCGCAGGACGACGAGCAGACGGCCCGTCTGTGGCAACTGGCCTTCGGCTCCATGCCCGCCCAGATCATCCACGCCGCAGTCCGTCTCGGCCTGCCCGACGCCCTGGCCGACGGTCCCCGCACCTGCGCCGAACTCGCCCGCAGCAGCGGCGCCGACGAGATGTCGCTGCGTCGCCTGCTGCGCGGCATGGACGGCGCCGGCATCGTCGCCCCGGCGGGCCCCGACCGCTACGCCCTCACGCCGATGGGCCGTCCGCTCCGCTCGGACGTACCGGACTCGCTGTGCGCCATGGTGCTGCTCTTCGCCGGTGAGGCCATGTGGCGAAGCTGGGGCGACCTCGCCGAGACCGTCCGCACGGGCCGCAACGGCTTCGAACGCATCCACGGGGTGCCCTACTTCACGTACTACGCCCAACGTCCCGAGGACTACGCGGTGTTCAACTCGGCGATGGGTGAGGACACCAAGGCCGTGGGCCCCGCCCTCGCCCAGGGCTACGACTTCTCCTGGTGCAAGACCGTCGTGGACGTCGGCGGAGGCAACGGAGCCCTGCTCAGCTGCGTGCTCGCCGCCCACCCCGGCCTCCAGGGCATCGTGTTCGACCGGCCGGAAGGCGTGGCACAGGCGGGACGGCTGCTCGCCGAGGCCGGTGTCGCCGACCGCTGCACGGCCGTCGCCGGGGACGCCTTCGATGAGGTGGTGCGCGGCGGCGATCTGTACCTGATGAAGAGCGTCCTGCACGACTGGGACGACGAACGGGTCAGCACACTCCTGCGCAACTGCCGTGATGTCATCCCCGACGACGGCCGGATCCTCGTGATGGAGCCGCTGATGCCGCTGGGGACCGACGACCTCGGGCCCGCCCACGGCATCGTCACCACTGACATGGATCTGCTGGTGACCACGCGCGGACGCGTACGCACCGAGGCCGAGTTCGCCCAGCTGTTCGCGTCTGCCGGGTTCCGGCACACGATGACGCGGAAGCTGGCCGACCACGGCTACCTCGAAGCCCACTACCACAGCGTCGTCGAGGGCGTACCCGTCTGACCCCACCCAGCCCCGTACATCCGAGAAAGGACCCGGATCCGCATGACCGAAACCGGAAACCGTGCCCCCTACGGCGGCCCCTCGCCCGCCGACTACGCACTCACCGTGCAGCGCGCCGCCGCCGCGGCGATCGCCACCACCAACGGAGCCTCCCCTCAGGACGCACGGGCGGCGGGGGCGACCACCGCGCGGCTGTGGCGGCCGATCGTGGGCGGCGCCTTCGCCGAACCCGGCGCCGCGGCACCGCGCTGGCGGCTTCCCGCCCACCTCGACTCGGACGTCGGCGCCCTCCAGATCGACGGCGACGACACCATCATCCGGCCCGAGATCGCCGAGACCCGCCGCTGGGAGGCCGACGAGGACGCCGCGATCCGCAAGACCGTCACCGCCGGCACCACTGTCCTGGACATCGGCGCGCACATCGGCTACTTCAGCCTCCTGATGTCCCAGCTCGTGCAGTCCCACGGCCGGGTGATCTCCGTCGAGGCCGACGCCTGGAACCACCAGCTGCTCGTGCAGAACCTGCTGCGCAACGGCGCCTCCAACGTCACCCCGGTGTTCGCAGCGGCCGGCGACCGGCCCGGCATCGCCCACCTGCGCCGGGACAAGGAGGGCAACACCGGCGACCACCGGGTCCTCGACCAGCCGAGCGAACTCGGCCACCCCGTACCGGTGATTGCCCTGGACGACATCCTCGACGACGTGCCAGGGATCGACTTCGTCAAGGTGGACCTCCAGGGCGGCGACCATCTCGCGATCCTCGGCATGCGGCGCACGCTGCACCGCTGCCGCCCCCGGATGCTGGTCGAGTTCTGGCCGCCGGGCATCCGCGAGCGCGGCGCGGACCCCGTGGAGGTGCTGCGGGTCTACTCCTCGCTCGGCTTCACCCGCGACATCGTCGACGACCTGGACATCGACCCGGGCCTGCCGGACGAGGAGTTCGTCGAGGCCGCGCAGAGCACGGAACGAGAGTTCGTGAACCTGTTCCTGACCCCGGGACCCCGGTGACCCCCACGCGCCGCAACTGACCACCGCGGCCCGTAGCGGTCACGTCCGGTGCCCTTCGGCCCCGGCCCGGGACCGAAGGTGGAGAGGAGCCACCATGAGCACCGCACAGCCCCGCGCCTCCGCCACACCTCCCGACCCCGCCCGGCCCCGCCCCCCGAGGAGCGCGACAGCGCACCCCCCGGCGCTGCTCCTGGACTCAGGGGGCGTCCTGATCCTGCTCGACGGCGAGGTCATCGCCCACCACGGCAAGCGGTTCGGGCTGCGCATCGATCCCGGCACCGCACGCCGCGCCGTCGCTCTCGCGGCCCGCGACCGCGACCTGGAGAGCGAGCCGGACACCGGCCCGCTCTCCTTCGCCCACCGGTGGTCCACCCACGCCGGATGCCCACCCGACGCCGCCGAATCGCTGTGGCGGGCAGTCCGGCACGAGGTGGACGACACGGTGCTGTGGAGCGTCGTCAACCCCGAGGCCGTGCCGTTCCTGGACGCCCTGCCCCGGCACGTCCAGCGCTACGTCGTCAGCAACGCCGACGGCCACGCCCACGCCGAACTGGCGCGGGCCGGACTGCTCGACCGCCTCGACGGCGTCCTCGACTCGTACGCCGTCGGCATCGCCAAACCCGACCCCAGGATCTTCCGGATGGCGGCCGTCGCCCTGGGCCGGCCCCTGGACCAGTGCCGCTATGTCGGCGACACCCTCGACGGAGCCCCACCGCACCTGCCCCCCACGATCCTCTACGACCCGCTGGGCATCTACCCGGACGACACCGTGCGCTACACCCGCATCCGCAGCCTGTCCAAACTCCTCGACGCCGTCCGCTGAGACACCAAGGACCGGCGCCACCCCGCCCGGACCACCACCGCACCCTCACCCGACCAGCCACGGAAGGCCAGGACATGGACGTACCAGAGGACATCCCCGGCGACGTACCGCACGCCGTGGTCACCGGAGCCGCCGGATTCATCGGATCGCACCTCGTGACGAAGCTGCTGACCGGACCCTGCCACGTGACCGCCGTGGACGTCGTCCCGTGGTCGGCGGCGCACCGGCTGCGCGGCGCCGGCCCCGACCCGCGTCTGCGCTACCACGAGGCCGACCTGCGGGACACCCGGACGCTGCGCGGGCTCACGGACGGCGCCCGCTGGGTCTTCCACCTGGGTGCCAACACCGAGAACCGCTCCTGGGCCCAGTCCGGCCGCGCCGATCTGGACACCACCGTGGCCGGCACGGTGGCCCTCCTCGAAGCGCTCGCCGAACACCCGCCGCGGTGCGTGGTGATGGCCTCCAGCCAACTCGTCTACGGCGACCAGGACGGCCACGGCACACCACCGGACGGGGCTTTGTCGCCGGCACGCCCGCCGCGCCCGACGACCCGGTTCGGCGCGGGCAAGGCCGCGGCCGAGGCGTTCCTGTGCGCCGCCGCCCACGAGACGGGATTCCGCGCGGTGGCCGCGCGGCTCTCCAACATCGTGGGCGCGGGCATGCGACGCGGCATCGTGCACGACTTCGTCGGCCGGCTGCGACAGGACTCCGGCCGGCTCACCGTCCTCGGCGACGGCAGCCAGACCCGCAGCTACCTCCACGTCTCCGACTGCGTGACGGCCCTGACGACGCTCGCCGAGGCGCCGGGCGAGGCGCGCTGCGCCGTCCCGCAGGCGTTCGAGGCGTACGACGTGTGCAACACCGACGCCACTTCGGCCGCCGACGTCGCCCGCATCGCCGTCGCCGAATTCCCGGGCGCCGACAGCGAGATCGCCTACGGCACCGGGGAGCGCGGCTGGCGTGGCGACATTCCCACCGTACGGGTCAGCCCCGGGCGGCTGCTCGGCCTCGGCTGGCGGCCCCGGCTGACCTCGGCCGCCGCCGTCCGCACCGCGGTCCGGGAACTCATCGCCGAGAGCACCCCCGCGCCCACCGCCGACCCGGAATCCGGCCGCCCCGGGACGTCCGCCCTGCTGAGGCCGGGCCATGGCTGACCGCCGACCACGGCGCCCGGCACGCGCGGCGCCGCTCCAGGCGGTGCTCCTCGACCGCGACGGCGTCCTCAACGTCAACCGCCCCGACCACGTGACCCGCGCCGACCAGTGGCGGTGGCTGCCCGACGCGCTCGACGCCTGCGCGCGTCTCACGGAACTCGGCCTGCGCCTGGCCGTGGTGACGAACCAGTCGGCCATCGGCAGCGGCCTGCTCACCGAGCACGAACTCGGCCGCATCCACGACCGCATGGCCGAGGACTTGGCGGCCGTCGGCGTGCCCCGCCCGGTGATCCGCCACTGCCCGCACAAGGCCGACGTCCGCTGCCCCTGCCGCAAACCCCGCCCGGGGCTCCTCACGGGCGCCCTGGCCCACCTGGGAGTTGACCCGTCCCGGGCGCTGCTCGTGGGCGACCACGACACCGACCTGATGGCCGCCGGTGCGGCGGGCTGCTGCTCGGTCCACGTCCGCAGCGGACGCGGCGGACCACCCGCCCGGCACCCCGGCTGCCTGGGCAGCGTCCCCACGCTCGCCGAGGCGGCCGAACTGATCGCGACACTCGCCACGGCCGACTGGCGGCCACCGCTGCCCCATCCCGGGGACGAGCATCCGCCCGCCGCCCGGCCGAAGGAAGGAGCCAGACCGTGAAACGCGCACTGATCACCGGCATCACGGGCCAGGACGGCTCCTACCTCGCCGAACACCTCCTGGAACTCGGGTACGAGGTGTGGGGCCTGGTCCGCGGCCAGGCCAACCCGCACCGCCCCCGCATCCAGCGGATCGCCGCCGAACTGCGGTTCGTGGAGGGCGATCTGCTCGACCAGAGCAGCCTGGTCGCCGCCGTCGACCAGGTCCAGCCCGACGAGGTCTACAACCTCGCGGCCATCTCCTACGTCCCGCTGTCCTGGCAGCAGGCCGAACTCACCGGCGAGGTCACCGGCATGGGCGTGCTGCGCATCCTGGAGGCCATCCGCATCGTCAGCGGCATCGGCAAGTCCGGCGCCGCCCCGGCCGGCACCATACGCTTCTACCAGGCGTCGTCCTCCGAGATGTTCGGCAAGGTCACCGCGGTGCCCCAGGACGAGGACACCCCGCCGCGGCCCCGCAGCCCCTACGGCGTCGCCAAGACGTACGGGCACCTCATCACCCGCAACTACCGTGAGTCCTTCGACATGTTCACCACCGCCGGGATCCTCTTCAACCACGAGTCCCCGCGGCGCGGACGGGAGTTCGTCACCCGCAAGATCTCCCGGGCGGCCGCCAGGATCAGCCTCGGCCTGCAGGACGAACTGCGCCTCGGCAACCTCGACGCCGTACGCGACTGGGGCTTCGCCGGGGACTACGTACGCGCCATGCGGCTGATGCTCGCCCAGCCGGAACCCGGCGAGTACGTCGTGGGCACCGGGCACATGCACTCCGTACGCGACGCGGTGCGCATCGCGTTCCAGACGGTGGACCTGGACTGGCGGGAGTACGTCGTCAGCGACCCCCGCCTGGTCCGCCCCGCCGAGGTGGACCTGCTGTGCGCCGACCCGAAGAAGGCCCGCACCCAGCTCGGCTGGGAGCCCCGGGTCGGCTTCGAGCAGCTGATCCGGATGATGGTCGAGGCCGACCTGGAACGGGCGCGCAGCGAGCTGCGCCACTCCTCGGCACCGAGGGACGTCCATGACTGGTGAACCCGGGCCGCTGCCGCCGGGCGCGCCGGGGAGGAGCCGGCCGCCGTCCCTGACGGTGCTGTGCTTCCCCGCCTCGCTCGTGGTCCTGGCCCGCCACCACTGGTCCCGCCCGCGGCCCCGCCCGGTACGCCCCGCGAGCACAGCCGCGGCCCCGGACTCGGCGCCGACCCGGTGGCCACGGATGATTCCCGCCCCGATGTCGACCCGATACTGGAGCCATGGAGCACACCGTTCACCTCCCCGACGGCGCCGATGTCCTGGCGGGCAGCCGCGGCGCGGCCCACCTGGCGGCCGAAGGCGTCTCCCGCACCCTGGGCGACCGGCCCGTGCTGCGCGACATCTCGCTGACCGTCGCGGCGGGCGAGCGCATCGGCCTGATCGGTGAGAACGGCCTCGGCAAGTCCACCCTGCTGCGGATCCTCGCCCGGGGCCTGGCCCCCGACCGGGGCACCGTGCTGCGGGCCGTCACCGGCCGCGTCGGGTTCCTGCCGCAGGAGCCGGACTTCCCGGCCGACGGGCCGTCACCGACGTACTGGACCGCGCGCACGCCGAACTCGACGCGATCACCGCACGGTTACAGGACCTCGAACAGCGCATGGCACACACCGAGGAAACCGACCCGGCCGGCCTCGACGCCCTCCTCGCCGAGTACGGCCGCGCCCAGGACGCCTTCGCCGACCGGGGCGGATGGGAGCGCGAGGCACGCACCGGGGAGGTCCTCGCCGTCTTCGGCCTCGGCGGCGTCGCGCCCGCGCACCCGGTGGGGCGGCTCTCCAGCGGTCAGCGGGCCCGGCTCGCGCTCGCCGAACTCGTCCTCGCGCAGCCGTCCGCGCTGCTCCTCGACGAGCCCACCAACCATCTCGACGACCGCGCCACCGACTGGCTCACGGACTGGCTCAGCGGCTACCGCGGCCCCTGCGTCATCGCCTCCCACGACCGCTGCCTGCTCGGCGGCGCGGTCACCGCCATCGTCGATCTGGACGGCCCCCGCGGCTCGGCCGTGCGCCACGGCGGCGGCTACCACGACTACCTCGCCGAACGGCGCGCCGCCCGTGCCCGCTGGGAACGCGAGTACACGCGCTGGCGCGAGGAGACCGACCGCGTGCGGGAGCGACTCCACCGGGCGGGCGCCGCCGGTGACCGCGGTGGCCTGATGCGGGACCGCGACAAGATGGGCTACGACCACGCGGGCGGCGGCGCCCAGGCCGCCATCGCCCGCCGGACCCGGGCCGCCCGCCTCCACCTGCAACGGCTCCTGGAGCACCCCGTCCCGCGCCCGCCCGAGCCACTGCGCTTCCGGCCCCCCGCCACCGCGGCCGCGCCGGACGACGCCGCGGCCCCCGCGGAGCAGCCGGGGCGCACCCGGCCGCCGCTGCTGAGTGCCAGGGGCATCGGCTTGGCCGACGTGCTCCGCGGCGTGGACCTCGACCTCCGCGAGGGCGACCGCGCCGTCGTCGTCGGCCCCAACGGCTCGGGCAAGTCCACCCTGCTGCGGGTGCTCGCGGGTGTCCTGCCCGCCCACCGCGGCACCGTCACCCTGCGGGACGGAGCGTGGGTGGGATACCTGCCGCAGGAGACGGTGTACGAGGACGGCCACCGCACTCTCCTGGAGGTCTACGCACAACGCCGGGCTCTCGACCACGAGAGCGCGCACGCCGAACTCGGCCGCTTCGGGCTCTTCCGGCGCGGCGACCTGGCGGTGCCGGTGGACCGGCTGTCGACGGGCCAGCGCCGCCGCCTGGGCATCGCGGAGCTGTTCGCCGCCCGCCCGGACCTCCTGCTGCTCGACGAGCCCACCAATCACCTCAGCCTGCCTTTGGTGGAGCAACTACAGGAGGCGATCGAGGAGTTCACCGGGCCGATCGTCCTGGTCACCCATGACCGCGCCCTGCGCGAACGCTACGCGGACAACGTACTCGAACTGACGGACGGCCGTCTGCGCCGCCCCGGCTGAGCAGCCCGCGCATGGGGCGGCGCCCCCGTCAGCCGCGTGCAGGAACGGCTCGTCGTGGCCGACGACGACGAACGCGCCCTCGAAGGCGTGAAGGACGTTCCCCGGACGGAAGCACAGGCGGTCGACACGACGAGACCGGGTCCATGGAGGCCCAGATCCATCGCAACAGCCCCCGCGGCCATATTGGCAAGGCCAAGGGGCACAGTGAGCGGGGACATCCACCGGCTGCCCCGGTCCCGAAGCCGATACGCCTGGTCCTGCCAGACATCGATACCGCCGAATGCGGTGCCCAGCACCACACCGACGCGGGCCGCATCCCACCTGCCAGGGCCCAGCCCGGCATCACGAACGGCCTGACGCGCAGCCGCGACCGCAAACTGGGTGAACCTGGCCATCCGGCGCGCGTGGTCGCCGATAACCTCATGCCCGTCGAAGTCGGCCGGGACGGTGCAGGCGAAGTCCACCCTCTGCCCGGCGAGTTGGGCAGTGCGCGCGGCTGTGGGCAGACCAGCGCAGACGGTGCGCCAGTTCGCCGTACTGCCACACCCGGCGGGTGTGATCATCCCGATGCCCGAGATGACGAGCTCAGTCCTGAGCCTGGACACCGGGAACGACCGCACCTTTCGATTCCAGCAACCCTGCCAGCGCGCCCAGCTTCGTGGCCGCCGTCAGTTCCTCGTCGGCCACTTCTACGCCGAGTGCCTCCTGCAGAGCAGCGCCTATCTCGGCGATGGTCAGAGAGTCCAGTCCAAGTTCCTTGAACGATTGGTCGGGGGTCATGTTCTGGTCGACCTTGAACGCGGTGGTCAGCTGATCCACAAGGTATTCGTACATTTCCTCTGCCCTTCGCTGTCATGCATGAGGAGTCGTTCGTCGGCCGTGCCGCGTGCTTGATATCGCCGGCCAATTTCACTCCACCAAGGGCCCGCGCCCGGTGCGCTCATCCGGCGGATGAGCGCACCGGGCTGCTGGCTCACTCGATGGGGTCCATCCCTACGGGTAGACGGCGAGCACCGTGCAGCCGACATCGCTCTGCGGCACATGCGAGGAGCCCTTGGCGCCGTAGATGAAGGTCCCCGCCGGGTGTCGGGTGGTCCCGTCGCAGAAAACCCCGTCCAACACGTAGAGGAGTTCGGGACCCTCACTGTGTACGTCGACTCCTTCGAAGCATGAGCCGGCATCGAATTCGACGACCAACGCCTTGGTGCCATCCGCATGTTCCCACAAGGGTCGGATCCGGATTCCGGCAGGCCGCCCGCGGCCGTGTCGGCCTCCCTCCCGCCCCTTCCGCCGGCCCGTGGGTCGGCGCCTTTGAGTGCCAGATCTGTCCGCTGTATGTCGTTGGGGGACCTCGTACGTGCGGTTCGTTGCGGCCTACCGTTGAGGGGTGAGCGATCAGACGAACGGGTGCACCGGCCGGGTGTGGGTGCTGGTGCTACCCGAGGTGAATCTGCTGGATCTCGCCGGTCCTGTGCAGGTGTTCGACGCCGCAGCGCATCTCGGCGGTGGCTACCGGCTGGAGTACGTTGCCGAGACGGACGATCTGCGGTCCGCCCAAGGACTGCGGCTGGCAGAACTGGCACCGCTGCCGACAAGCCGGGTGGGCGCCGGTGATCTAGTGCTCATACCGGGACCTCGACTGACCAGATCAGACCAGTTGGTGGCGCCTGGCGTGGTGCGCTTGGTACGCGATGCCTACGACGCAGGCGCCCGGGTGGCGTCGGTGTGCAGCGGTGCCGCAGTCCTGGGGGAGGCGGGCCTGCTGGACGGCAGGGCGTGCACGACGCACTGGTCGCTCACCTCGGCGATGCGTGACCGGTACCCCCGCGCCCGGGTGCGCGAGGCCGCCCTCTACGTGCACGACGGACGGATCAGCACCAGTGCGGGCATCTCATCGGGGATCGATCTCGCGCTGTCTCTGATCGAGCAGGAGCACGGCCCGGAACTGACCGCGGCAGTCGCGCGCGAACTGGTGCTGTACTTGCGGCGGGACGGAAACGCGGCACAGATCAGTCCGTTCCTGCGGCACCGCGACCATATCCACCCCGCCGTGCATCGAGTGCAGGACCATCTGGCACAGCACCTGGACGCCGCCTTCACCTTGCGTGAACTCGCCGACGTCGCGGGGCTGTCCCCGCGCGGACTGACGCGGGCCTTCACCGCGGCCACCGGCATCACCCCGTTCGCCTACCAACGGCAACTGCGACTGGAGCGGGCCCGCACCCTGCTGTCCGGCACCGATCTGACGGTCGATGCGGTGGCGCTCCGTTGCGGCTTCAGTGACGCTCGGCAACTGCGTCGAGTGGTGGCCGACGCTTTCGGATCTTCGCCCTCGCTGCTGCGCGCGTCACCGCGGCCGACCGCCTGACGGACCCGGCACCTGTTCCTCCCCCACTTCTTCCCTGTTTCCCGTTCCCACGAGGGCCGACGGCACCGCCGCACTGCCGACTCGTGTCCGGATTGTAGAGGTATGTCTTGTCCAAGGTGAGTCCCGATACGCGCAAGAGGCACCGGGTGCTGCGCCGCGTCGGCTGGATACTGCTGGGTACAACTCTGTCGGCTACGTCCTTTGCGGGGATCACCTTCGCCGGGGTGAGCACGTCGATGGCCGACAGCTTCGCCGCCGCGCCCCGCGGATCCGATGCCAGGGCATGGCCGACCGCGCGATCGGTGCCCGAAGGCCGGATCACGGTGGCGGTCGCCATCAGCAACGCGGGCTCCGTCGCCACCGACGTACTCGCGCCCTACCAGGTGTTCGCCGAGTCGCGGAACATGTTCGTCTACACGGTGGCCGCCGAGCGCCGTGTCGCCCCACTGTCCGGCGGCGCCCATCTGCTGCCCGACCACACACTGGCCGAGGTGACGGACGGCACCATGCCGGAACCCGACGTGGTGGTCGTCCCCGCGGTGACCGACCCCGCCGGCGCGAGCGAGGAACCCCTGCGCCGGTGGATCGTCGAACGCCACCGCAAGGGCGCCCGGATCCTCGGGGTGTGCGCGGGCTCCGAACTGCTGGCGGCCTCCGGCCTGCTCGACGGCCGCAGCGCCACGTCGTTCTGGTCCAACCTCGGTTCCCTGAAACGTAGTTACCCAAAGGTCGACTGGAGGCGCGGGCAGCGCTACGTCGAGGACGGGCGGGTGACCACCACCGCGGGCGTCACCTCCGGCACTGCGGGCGCCCTGCGAGTGGTCGAGGAACTGGCCGGGGAGGCGGAGGCAACCCGTATCGGCACCGGTCTGTCCTACCCCGGCTGGACTCCGGACGGACCGACCGCGATACCGGCCAACCATCTCGCCCTCGGCGATATGCCGTACGCCCTTAACGCGGCGTTCCCATGGCTGCGCCCCACCACGGCCATCGGCCTGGTCGACGGCGTCGAGGAGATCGACGCGGCCGCCGCGTTCGAAGGATACGGCGGTGTCTCCTTCGCCACCCGGACCATGGTGATCGGAGCCCGCGACACCGTCACCACCCGCCACGGCCTGGTTCTCGTCACCAGGCCGGCGAAGGGGGATGCCCATGGTGCGGACCGCTTCGTGGTACCCGGCGTCAAGGACGCCTCCGGCATCGGCACCGCGCTGCGCGGCTGGGCTCGCCGCAATGGGCTCACCGCCGAACTGCCCGACGGGGGACGGCGGCCCGGGGAGTTCGGCTTCGATCCGGTACTGCGGGACCTCGCCGAGCACAGCGACCGCCGTACGGAGCTGACCACCGCGAAATTCTCGGAGTACCCCTCGGCCCACCTGGAGCTTACAGGCGCATCGTGGCCCTGGCGGTCCACCCTGCTGGCCGCGGCAACGCTCATCCTGAGCATTGGCGTGGGCCTGACACCGGCGGCGATCCGGCGCACGGTACGACGACGCCCGACGAGGTAGCCCTGGCGTCACGGCACGCTGGTTGGCCGGTGATGAGGTCTACGGCGGCCTGGAACTGCGACGCACCGCCCGTGCGCTCGGCTTCGACTACGCCCTGGCCGTCAAGGCCGGCCACACCGCCGCCACCCCCGCCGCCCGTCTCACCCCACCCGTCTCGCTGCCAGGGTGCCGACACACTCGTGCCCGCACCCCCGCATCGGCCCCCGGAATCGCACTCGTCCCCGGTCGGTTCGCCGGCCCACAGCCCTGACGGCTGCAAGGTCCCCGCCCATGGCACCGGAGAAGAACAGGCCGGACGGCTGTACGGCGGCACACCCGACCAGGCCGGGCCGATGCCCTCGGCGCGTCTGGAGACCATCGAGGACGAGGCGGCCTGACCGGTGCGTATCGCGCGGGCGTTCACCCGCGTAGTGCGCGACATCCGCGACCGGGTGCGCGCACAGGTCGCGGTGGACTGAACCGCGCCGGTCACATGCCGGCGAGGCGCTGGACCTTGGCGAGTTTGCAGGTGACGTCCGAGGTGACCTGGGCCGTCCCGTCGGCCGTTGCCTTGGCCTGTTGATTCGCCGCCAGACTGTTCACGATTGCTGCGCCCTCCGCCATCCTCGTCCCGCCGCCGTCGACGAACTCAAGCTGAACGGTGTAAGTCGCCGTGTCGCTGCCGTGGTTGGTCACCGTGAGTTCGGCCTTGGGGATCTTCGTGGCGGCGTCGACCGCGCAGGAGTCGATCGTCACATCAGCCGAGCCCGACGCGTCCTCACCGACGGTTGCCGTCGGAGCGCCGGTGGCGGCAGTGACCGACGGGGGAATGGCGGTCGGGGTGCTTTTGTCGCCGCCGGTGACAGCGGGACCGCCGCTGGACGAACACGCGGTGACAGCGGCCAGGGCGGCCACGGCAAGCAACGCCGCCGTGGACATGGTCCTTGTTCGGATGTGCAACGGACCTTCTCTTCCTCTGGAGGGGCGACGAGCACAGACAGGATATTAGCCCATATGGATAATGGAATATAGACCATCCACATGAGCTGATATCGGATGGCCGGGTCGGGTGGTCAGCGGCCGGCGCGTTCCCAGGGGGCCTATCGAACCGAGACCTCGGGGTCGGGTTTCGCGCCGGTCAGCAGTGGTCCGAGGTCCCCGCTCGTCCAGGCGTCGAACAGCGCTCGCGTCGAACCGGTGAGCCGCGCGGTCAGTCGTACGACGTGGGAGGGGCCGCCGATGACCTTGGCCCGCGGCTGGGCGAGGAGGTTCGACCAGGGCTCGGCGGACAGGGCGGAGGTCGTCGACTTCACCCGGCCCGGCCAGGCCGACGCGAGCCTTTCTGCCTCCTCTTGGCTCGCCGTCGTCATACAGACGACCTCCGTGGCATCGGTCCCGGACGCCCCCGCGACGCCGATGCCCAGCGGCGTGGCCGCGATCTTCAGGTCGAGGCCGATCCGTGCGGCCTTGACCTGGCCGAGGCAGTCCGCGATCCCGCCGACAGCCTCGTTGTCGGCCAGTGGCTTGGTGCCGGCGAGCGCCTGGTCGATGTCCGCGCTCGCTCCTCCGTAGACGATGCGTTGCGGTGAGACCCGCACGACGTTCAGCGCGGTGACGATGCCCAACTGCGCGAGCGGGTCCTTCTCGTCGATCTTGTGGTGGTCGCGGATGATCCAGGTCGTTTCTCCGCCGGCGAGGTCGTGCTTCGTGTAGCCGAGCTTCCGCAGCTTCGAGCCGATCGTCGTCGTATTGAAGGATCCGTACAGGAAACCCACCGGGTCGAGCGGATAGCCGACCGACAGGGCGGTCCGGGCCGCGAACGGATCGATGCCGGTCAGATCGGGCAGCAGCGCCGCGGCATCGGCCAGCTTCGGCTCGCCGTATCCGAGCAGTGGGTCCGGCTTCGAGCCGGACCCGCCGTCGCTCCGGGAGCGGACCCCGGCCACGTCGCCGAACTCGATCCAGTCTCGCGTCAGATGGGTGTCCTGTACTCGGCTCAGCGCGGTGATCAGCGCGGTTCGCGGTCTCTTGCCGTCATCGTCGCCCTTCGCCGCGCCGCTCGTACCGCAGCCGCTCGCGACGACGACCGACAGGACCGCGCATGCGCCGCTTCCCCACCGCGCCGCGTGGGATCGTCCTGGCTTCAAAAATCTGCCCCCGACCTCGATGATGCGAACTCAGATTCATGAGGTTACATCACCCATTCATATGAGCTGACTCTGACGGCAGACGGCAGCGGTCACGGTAGTGCCGGGCGAGCGCAGGGCCTCCACCAGGGGGCCGGTCGGGTGCTGCAGGAGGTCGTAGAAGGCGGGCGTGAGCAACTGCTTCACCGAAGGGGCGAGGCCCTTGACCACCTCCTCCTCGTCGTGCCGTCCGTCGAAAAGTGACTCCACACGGCTCGCGTACGGCGCGCGGAAGACCTCGCCCGGGTCCTTGTAGAAGTGATGCAAACGGTTCTGGGCGACCAGCCAGTACGAGATGTAGAAGACGCCGCTGGTGTCGTTGACCCGGCCGTCGAACAGGGCCGGCATCTCCTGGCCCGCCAGGTCGTACGGCCCGCTCACCGGGGCCAGCGCCTTCAGCCGGAAGGATCGCTCCGCGCCGCCTTCCAGCGCCCGGCCGAGCGCCATCGCGACCTGGCCGCCCTGCGAGAAACCGGTCGCGTAACCGTCACCGGTGAGCGCCCGGCCGAGCCGGTCCGTGGCTGAGCGGGCGGCGCGCAACATGTCGACGGAGACGGCAACGGCGGAACGGGTGTCCATGTACGGGTGCAGGCCCGGCCCCTCGCCGAGCCCCAGATAGTCGGGCGCGGCGACCGCACGCCCCGCCGAGGCGTTCAGATACGACGGCACACGGCCGAAGTCCTCGCTCGCGGAGGGCGCGTAGGCACGGTTGACCATGGTGCCGTGCGTGTCGGAGACGAGGTCGAGCCGCTGGGCTCCGCCCTTGGGAAGGGTGAGGAGACCGGTTGCGGTCGTGGGTTTCCCGTAGGGGTCCACGGTCCGGTACGTCAGCCGGTACGCCCGTACGCCGTACCGCACCGGGTCGGTCGCGATGTCCCGCCCGGCCAGGAACTCCCTGACCTGCCCGGCGTCATGGTCGGCGACCGGGGTGGCGGAGACGAGGGTGCCGCGGTGTTCGGTGTGCCGCTCCCCCGCAGCGGCGACCGGCGCGACGGCGACTCCGCCGAGGAGCAGGGCCGCCGCTGCGGAGAGCCCCTTCTTCGTCCACCAACTGATCTGTTTCACATGGAACTTGCGCGTCTCATCGCTCATGCCGCAGACGTTACGGACGCACTGTCCGCATCGACATCCGGAACGCCCCCGTGCCCGTGGTGCACTCAACCCCACTAGGGGTGTAGGTGAGGCAGACGGCGACCTGGGCGTTCTCGGTCCGCTCGGCAGTTCCGGTGTGCTGGTGTCGTCGGCCAGGTGGCCGCAGCCGTTCCCGTGCCGGTGCCCACCAGTACGCGCTCCGGCCATCGTGCGGCTTCGGTCCGTAGTCGCTGAGCCGACCGCGCCAAGCATCAGAACTCGTAGCGGTCAAGGAGATCGACCGCGTTCAGTGTGCGGAAGTCGCCGAGCCGCTCGCGGAGCGTGGCGTGGTCCCAGTTCCACCAGGCGAGCCGCTGCAGCCGCTCCGCGATCTCGGGCGGCTGCCGGAACCGGATGACCCGCGCCGGCACACCTGCGACGATCGCGTACGGGGGGACGTCCTTCGTGACGATCGCGCCCGACGCGATCACCGCCCCGTTCCCGACGACGACGTCCGGTTTCACCTGCGCCCCGTGCCCGATCCACGTGTCGTGCCCGATCGTCGTACGGCGGGAGCGACGCTGCGCGAACCACTCCGCGTCGTCCTCGGCGTCGGGCCAGTACTTCGCGGAGCGGTACATGAAGTGGTGCAGACTCGCCCGGTCGAGCGGGTGGTCGGTCGCGCCGATCCGCACGAAGCTCGCTATGTTCGAGAACTTCCCGACGGTCGTGTTCGCAAGGTCGCAGTACCGGTCGCAGTAGCTGTAGTCACCCAGTTCGACGTCGGCGAGCCGAGAGCCCTGACCGACCTCCGTGTACCGGCCGAGCGCGCCGGCGACGACGGTCGAGCCCTCGTGCACGATCCCTGCCGCCGGCAGCGCGCCCGGTCCGATGACCGATGCGGAGACGGCGGCCGACGCGGAGGTGCGGCGCGCAGTCGTCCGGATGACGCGCAGCAGAGCGGCGGCCCCGGCCTCGATGGTTCCGTCGTTGCGGATCTCCGCGTCCACCGCGTAGTCGGGGGCGGGGTCGGGACGGTGGAGCCGTCGGGAGATGTCATCCGCGTCCTCCCGGCCCCTGGTCCGCAGGCGGCTCGCCCGGACGGCGTCGGAGACCGTGACGCGGACGACGACAACGTGCTCGTAGCGTGCCGCCAGCTCGGCGAGCACGGATCGGGACACATTCGCGACGACGGAGCGTCCGTCTTTGATGTCGTCGTCGATCTCGATCGGAATTCCGTACCGCAGGCCATGGGCGTTCCACTCGATCGCGAAACGGCCCGCCTCGGAGGCGATGCGGAACGTGTGCGCGGACACCGGGAGGTGGTCTTCGCCCGGCCCGGGTGCACGCGTGATGTGACGCTGTGGCAGGGATACGTCCGGACCCGCATGGCGCCGGACCTCCGCGATCAGCGCGTCCTTGCCGACGCCGCTCGCCCCGACGACCGCGACGAACCTGCCCGGACCGATCTTCTGGGGTGTCATGCGACGCGCACACCCTGCCGGTACACGGTGCGGACGACCGGCACGCTCAGCCCCGCCGGGTGCTCCGGGGTGCCGGGCAGCATGTGTGTGCGGACGCGGACCAGGTCACCGCGCTTGCCGACCGTGATGTCACCCCGGTCGTCCAGACCGACGGCCTTGGCGGGATTGGTGCTGATCAGCTTGACGGCATCCTCCAGACGGATCGTCCCGTCGGTGACGAGCTGGAACGCGGCCTGCAACGGGCTGGCGGGCACGTAGTCGGACGACAGGACGTGGAGCAGTCCGCGTTCGAGGAGCGCCGACGCGGCGACATTTCCGGACTGGCTGCCGCCGCGCACGATGTTCGGCGCGCCCATGACGACTGACAGGCCGTGGGCGACGGCGGACTCGGCGGCCACGATCGTGGTGGGGAACTCGGCGATGCGCACTCCGAGTCCGGCGGACTCCTCCACGTGCTCGGTCGTCGCGTCGTCGTGCGCTGCGAGGGCAATGCCACGCCGGCGCGCCGCCGCGGCGACGGCGTGGCGGTTCCGGTGGGCGTGGAGGCGCGCCTCGCGCAGGAGTTCGTCGGCGTAGGCGTCGACGTCGCTCTCGGACACCAGCCCCTTGCCGATGTAGTACCTCTTGAACGTGGCCAGGTCCGCGAACTGACGCTGGCCGGGGGTGTGGTCCATCAGCGACGCCAGTCGCACGAGCGGGTTGTCCGCGAACTCCTCGAACCGGTCCAGGCAGTCCTCGCCGGACACCTCGCATCGCAGGTGGATCGCGTGGTCGGCGCGGAACGCTCCGGCTGTTGCCGCGGCCATGATGGCGTCTGTCAGTCGCCGGGCCGACCGGGTCACCGTCTCGCGGTTGCTCGGCTCGGATCCGAGCCTGACCGCGTCGAGCACGGTGGTGGCACCGGCGGTCGTCATCTGAGCGTCGTGCGCGAGCACGGCGGGCATCGCCTCCCAGTGCACGCCGGGCCGGGGACGGAGATGGTACTCGGCGTGGTCGGTGTGCACTTCGACGATGCCGGGCAGCAGGTAGTCGCCGTCCAGGTCGTTGCCTGTCGGCACGGTGCCCGTGCTGATGTCGGCGATCCGGCCGTCGCGGACGACCACCGAGCCGAGTATGACCTGGTCGCCGAGCACCAGGCGGGCATTGGTCAGGACGAGTTCCTTGGTCATCGGGTGCCTTCCAGCGGATGGAGTGAGTGGATGCGGAAAGGTGCGCCGGGTTCCGTTTCCACGAAGAGGGCGAGCGCACGGAGGGTGACGTTCCGGTCGACGCAGTCGCGGAACCAATGCCGCAGCGTCTGTTCGACCTGGTCCTGCCGGTCGTCCGGCACGCGATCGGTGAGGGTGAGGTGGAAGCGGAACTCGTCGAGCACGTAGGGGTATCCGAATCCGGTGAGCAGGGCCCGCTGGCGCTCGGTGAGCGTGTGTGGATTTCGCCGGGCGATCTCCTCGGGTGTCACCGGCGCCCGGAACTGGTCCAGCTCCGTCACGACGGACGCGGCAAGCGCGTGCAGGGCCGGCGCGTCCTCGCCGGGGGTGAGCGCGTAGAACCGGCCGATCCGGCTGATCGTGAGCCGTGGAATCGTGACTCGCGCGGTCGATGCGGCCAGTCGTGCGGTGGCCGTGGCGACGTCGTCGACGGTGTGTCCGGGGGCGAGACGGAAAGGTGGTTTGAGGGTGCCGTGGAAGCCGTACCGGCGCGCGTCCTCAGTGATCCGGTCGACGGCCGTACGCGTCCATCCTTCTGGCACGCCCCGAGGGGTGGCGCGGCCGGTGACGCTTCGCCCGAGCCAGGATTCCGCGCGCTCACGGAGAAGCACTTCTGTGGCGTCGGTGCTTCCCACACCCGGTGCGGCGTAGATCGCGTACCGGTGACTCACGCCGCCACCTTGCTCATCGGGGTGAAGTCCTCGACCGGCACGACGCGGTCCGCGACGGTTTCGCGAACCTCCGCGTCGTGGAAGATGCCGAGCATTGCCGTGCCCGCTTCGATCTTCTCGGCGATCAGCTCCACGACCACGCGGCGGTTGTGGGCGTCGAGGGAGGCGGTGGGCTCGTCCAGGAGCAGCATCGGCAGATCGGCGATGAAGCCGTGCGCGATGTTCACCCGCTGCTGTTCGCCACCGGAGAACGTCGCCGGCGGAAGCCCCCACAGGCGATCCGGAATGCCGAGGCGGGACAGCAGCTCGGCGGCACGCTCACCCGCCTCCGTGGCGTCGACGCCACGCGCGACGAGTGGTTCGGCGACGACTTCGAGGGCGGGCACACGGGGCACACAGCGCAGGAACTGGCTGACGTACCCCATCGCGTGGCGACGGGCGGCGAGGATCTCTCTGGGGTTCGCGGTCGCGATGTCGATGTCGATGTTCCCGGCGCGAAGGCGGACACTGCCGCGATCTACGGCGTAGTTGCCGTACACCATCTTCAAGATCGAGCTTTTGCCGGCGCCTGACGCGCCACCGAGGACGACGCACTCCCCGGCGTGCACGTCGAAGTCGAGCCCGCGGAGCACGGCGAGTCGCTGCCCGCCCTGCAGATGCATGGTGAAGGTCTTGTCCAGGCCGGAGACGGCGAGGGTCGGCTGGTCGGTGGTCATGGTCACCCTTGCAGGATTGAGGAGACGAGCAGCTGCGTGTACGGGGCCTGTGGATCGTCCAGTACTCGGTCGGTCAGACCGGACTCGACGACCCGGCCGTCCTTCATCACAAGAGTTCGATGGGAGATCAGGCGGGCGACGGCGAGGTCGTGCGTGACGATGATGACGGCCAGTCCCAGGTCGCTGACGATCGAACGGATGAGGTCGAGCAGGCGTGCCTGCACGGACACGTCCAAGCCGCTGGTCGGCTCGTCCATGAACACCAGCCGTGGCGAGACGACGAGGTTTCTGGCGATCTGCAGCCGCTGCCGCATACCACCGGAGAACGCGGCGGGGGTGTCGTCGACCCGGTCCCGGGGGATCTCGACGCGTTCGAGCCAGTCAGTCGCTTCCGCGCGGATGCGCCCGTAGTGACGCCACCCGTTGGCCATCAGCGGCTCACCGACGTTGCCGCCGGCACTGACGTGCATGCGGAGCCCGTCCGCCGCGTTCTGGTGCACGAAGCCCCACTCGCTGCGCCACAGCCGGCGCACCGCACTTTCGCTGAGTTCCGCGAGGTTCGCGACTTCGCCATCGCCGAGCCGGTACCGGATGGTGCCCTCGCTGGTTTCCAGGCGCTGCGAGAGTGTGCCGAGCAAGGTGGACTTCCCGGACCCGGATTCGCCGACGACCGCGAGCACCTCGCCCGGCCACAGGTCGAAGTCGACGCCGCGGCAGCCGAATCGGTCGCCGTATCGATGGCTGACGTTGCGCACTTCCAGGAGCGGACACTCGTTGCTCATGCGGTCGCCTCTTCGTTGTCGGCGCGAGCGGCCGCCCGCTCACAATGATCGCTGTCCGAGCAGGCGTACATGGCGCCGCCGGCGTTGTCGGTGATGATCTGGTCCAGATACACGCCGGTGGACCCGCAGATCGCGCACGGCTCGTCGAAGTTCTGTGGTTCGAACGGATAGTCCTCGAACCCGAGGCTTTCGACGTCGGTGTGCGGAGGGATGGCATAGATGCGCTTCTCACGGCCGGCTCCGAAGATGTGCAGTGCCTGGCTCTGGTGCAGCTTCGGGTTGTCGAAGCTCGGCGTCGGCGACGGCGCCATCAGGTACCGGTGGTTCACCAGCACCGGGTAGTCGTACGTCTTGGCGATGTGCCCGTACTTGGCGATGTCCTCGTACAGCTTGACGTACATCAGCCCGTATTCGTTGAGTGCGTGCATGCGCCGGGTCTCGGTCTCGCGGGCCTCAAGGAATCGCAGCGGCTCCGGGATCGGCACCTGGTAGACCATGATCTGCCCTTCGCCGAGGGGCGTCTCGGGGATGCGGTGCCGGGTCTGGATGATCGTCGCGTCCTCGGTGCGGGTCGTGGTCGGCACGCCCGCCACCAAGTTGAAGAAGGCACGGATCGACACTGCGTTCGTGGTGTCGTCGGCGCCCTGGTCGATCACCTTGAGCACGTCACCGGAGCCGATGATCGCCGCGGTGAGCTGCACGCCGCCGGTGCCCCAGCCGCGGGGAAGCGGCACCTCGCGGGAGGCGAACGGGACTTGGAACCCGGGGATCGCGACTGCCTTGAGCAGCACCCGGCGGATCATCCGCTTCGTCTGCTCGTCGAGGTAGCCGGTGTTGTACTCGATCTGCTGGGCGCTCACGCGTTCGTCTCCTGCTTGCTTCCGGCGTGGTCGTGGAAGTCGCGTTGCAGCCGCCGGATGAGGTGCAGCTCGGCCTGGAAGTCGACGTAGTGCGGGAGCTTCAGGTGCTCCACGAAGCCCGCGGCCTGCACATTGTCGGCATGGCTGAGCACGAACTCCTCGTCCTGCGCGGGGGCGACGACCCGCTCCTGGAACTCGTCCGCCCGCAGGGCACGGTCGACCAGCGACATGGACATCGCCTTCCGTTCTCCGCGCCCGAACACGAGCCCGTAGCCGCGGGTGAACTGAGCGGGGGTGTCCGCGTTACCGGTGAACTGGTTGATCATCTGGCATTCGGTGACCTCGATCCGCCCGAGCGGCACCGGGAAACCCAGCTCCGGTGCGTCGAACTCGACCTCGGCCTGCCCGACGCGGATCTCACCGGCGAACGGATGTGTGCTCCCGTACCCGCGCTGGGTGGAGTACCCGAGGGCGAGCAGAAACCCTTCGTCGCCGCGAGCCAGTCCCTGGAGGCGCTCCGCCCGGGTCATCGGGAACACGGTGGGTTCGCGCGTCAGGTCGGCCGGTTCGGGGTCCGTCCAGTCCGCGGCGCGGTCCGGCTCAAGGAGAGCGTCCGAGCCGAGCAGGTCGGACACGCGCGGCATCGGCGTGGCGTCGGTGTCGGCGTCCGTCGGGCCGTCGCCGGTGGGGTCGGCGAACAGCCGGTGCGTGTAGTCGAACGTGGCACCGAGTTGCTGCCCGCCGGGGATGTCCTTGAACGTCGCGGACACGCGGCGCTGCGGGGCGAGCCCGGCCGTATCGATCGGTTCGGAGTAGCCGAACCGCGGCAGAGTGGTCCGGTAGGAACGCACCAGCGTGATCGCTTCGAGCACGTCGCCCTGGCACTGCAGGATCGCTCGCGCCGCGAGATTCGGGTCGTAGAGCGACCCTTCGGTCATCACCCGGGACACCAGGACCGGGAGCTGGCCGGCGACAGCGTCCTGGCGGATCGCCGGGATGTCTGGATCACCGCGGCCTTCCTTGGCGAGCAACGCGTGCGCGTTCGCGATCGCCTTCTCTCCGCCCTTGACTGCGACGTACATCAGGCCTCCTGATCCTGATCGGACACCGCGCGCAGACGCGTGGTGCGAGGGAGCGCGACGACCGAGTCGTCGCTCATGACGAGCAGGTCGACGCCGCGAGGGAACAGCGCGCCATTGCGGCTCCACGCGGCCGAGAACCCCTCAGGTGCCCACGGGGCCTCGATCTCGACCCGGCCGTCGATGCCGGGGCCCGTCGCGGTGAAGCGCGCCCCGACGCCCGGGGTCCGCGCGTCGAGGACGATGGTCGCCGACTGGTGAGGCACCTCATCGGTGCCGAGCGCGAGCGCATCGAGCGCCGGGAGGGTGTCCGGGGTGGCGACGACGAAGTTCGCCGACCCATGGTCGTTCGTCACCCGCGCGCCGGTGTGGAACGCCAGGTACGTGGTCACGTCGGGGTCTTCCGCCAGCGCCCGGTGCAGCCACACCGACACCTCCTCGTCGAACAGAGTCAGTGCGACGGCCGCGAGCCCCGTGCCGAGCGCCTTCGGCGCCTGAGCCGGACCGGCGATCCGATACGAGCGGCCGGGGTGGGCGAGCGCGTCGAGGACGGCGCGGAACACCCGCTGTCCTTCCCCCGTCGGATCGGCGAACCCGGGCGCCGGCGCAGTGGTGGACGTGGTGTTCATTCGTGTTCCCTCGCGACCGTGAAGAAGTCGACCTTGGTGCTGCGTGCTTCGGCGTGCCGGGCCTCGTCGTGGGCCGCCTGGCTACGCTCCAGCGGCGCGACGACATCGGCGAGCACCCGTGCGCGCAGTTGCTCGTCCGCCAGCAGACCGTCGAACGCCGCCGCGAACCAGGCGTGCTTGAGGTCGGTCCCGAGCACGTACGCGCTTCCGACGGTGTCCGCCGCGAGCGGGGCGCCGTGCAGTCGGAGTGTGGCGCGGGTCACCGTCGCCTCACCGAGGTTGAACCGGTCCCCGCCGGCACCCACACGACCACGGACCATGACCAGCCCTGCCTCGGGGCCGCGGATCGCCTCGATCTCGGGCTTCGCTTCCCAAGCACCCCAGGCGCCCGCGAGCTGACGGGGCGACGCCTGCGCGAGGGTTCGCATCCACCGCCTTCGCGCCGCCCAGGCCTCAGTCGGACTCGTCACTCCAACCTCCAAATTTGTCTGGCTCTTTGGATGAATCGAACGTAACGAGCCACCCGAGATTTGTCCACCTAGCTAGACGACTATCGGATGGACGCGAGGTGAACTCGCGGCCGGGTTGGCTGCGAGGTGACAGGCAGGCGGTAGTGTTCGGTGCACTATGCCTCGCGTCACACGTTCTGCCACGGGTTACTCGACGTGGCGCCTCATTGCCGACCAGCTCCGCAGCGAAATCGTGGACGGCTCGTTCCCACCCGAAGCGAAACTGCCCACCGAGGGCGAGCTCGCCGACCGATTCGGCGTACACCGCAACACCGTGCGCCAGTCCGTCGCTGCTCTCGCCGCCGAAGGTCTCGTGGCAACGCGCCAGGGCAGCGGCACGTTCGTCGTCCCGCACACGCTCCTGGTGCACCGGATCAGTCTGCGCACGCGCCTCAGTGACAGCATCGGCCAGGCGGGCACGGCGTCACACCGGCCGATAGCCGCGGAGATCGTGGCAGACCCACCACACGAAGCAGCCACCCGTCTGCGACTCGACGGACGGCCCGCGCTCCAGGTCGAGACAGTCGCCGACGTGAACGGGACTACGGTCGCGCGGTCGACCTCCTGGTTCGACGTCGCACTGACGCCGGACCTCGACATCCATCTGCGGCAGACCCGGTCCATCACCAAGGCGCTTCGCGCAGTCGGCATCGACGACTACGTCCGAACCTGGAGCGCGGTCAGCTCCCGCATCGCGAACGGAACGGAAACCGAGGACATGAACCTTCCGGCGGGATCGATCGTCCTGGTCGTACGGTCTGTCAACACGCTGGTCGACCGCACGCCGCTGCAGTACACGAGCACGCGCTTCCGCGCCGACCGCGTCGAGCTGGACATCTACTTCGACGAGCTCGACAACCCGAGCGGGCACGAACAAGGCCGCTGAACCTGCTTCCATCGTTTATTTGCGGGTGGAAGATTGTTCATCCCAGGCTCCTAGGGTGGCGACATGGCCAAGAAAATGAACCTCCGCGTACTCACCCTCAACATCTGGCTGGACCCGCGGGACCGTGAGAAGCGGGACTCCCTCCTGCTGGAGGGCCTGCGCAGCTACGACGCCGACATCGTGTTCCTCCAGGAGGTGGTGCGCACCCCGGAACGTGACGCGTTCAAGCTCGTGTCCGACAACTCG
Source organism: Streptomyces sp. NPDC004629 (assembly GCF_042873595.1). Taxonomy (NCBI): domain Bacteria; kingdom Bacillati; phylum Actinomycetota; class Actinomycetes; order Kitasatosporales; family Streptomycetaceae; genus Streptomyces; species Streptomyces sp. NPDC004629. The sequence goes on from NZ_JBIALO010000008.1 coordinate 51,279, forward strand.
CCGCTGCACTGGCACCACGCCTCCGACTACACCCAGGCGGGCTGGCCCGCCTGGGGCACCGCCGTCGGTACCCGCTGGGCACCGAAGAGCATCGACGTGCACCGGCTCCCGGCTGAGGACGGCCCGTACGTGTGGGAGGCGGTCGTGCCTCTCCCGATCGGCGTGGACATGCTCTTCCTCGGCGCCCGGCCGAGCTTCAAGTTCACCCGCGAGGCAGCCCGCGTCGAGCAGGCGCTGTTCATCACCGAGTTGGAGGAGAGGCGGCGACAGGCGGCGCCGACGATCCTCGCCGGCGACTTCGACGCAGCCCCCGATCAGGACTGCATCCGCTTCTACACCGGCAAGTCCGCGGTCAACGGCCGCAGTGTGGCGTTCCGCGACAGTTGGGCGATCGCCGGGGACGGCACCCCCGGGTACACCTGGACGACCGACAGCCCGTGGGTGGCACGCAGCGTCGTCGATGCGCAGGGCATCGTCCCGAACTACTGGGTACAGGAGCCGCACCACCGCCGCATCGACTACGTGTTCGCCGGTTCGACGGAGAACCACCTTGAGGTGGAGAGCGTGATCAACGACAGCAGGGTCGTGTTCAACGAGTACCCGACCGCCAGCGACCACTACGGCGTGCTCGCCGAGTTCGAGTTCAACGCACTCGACAAGCCCACTGCGTGGGCGTAGACGTCAGCCTCGACCGACGGCGCGGTCCCCTTGTCCATGGGCCGCGCCGTTTCGCTGCGTCTCGGCGCCCGACGGACGGCGCCCGACTCACGACGCATGGCGCCGACGAAAACGCTCCCGCTCCCGGCACCGGCCGGGCAGCGGGAGCGAGCGGTCAGATGCGGTGCGTCTCTTCGGCGCGCGCGGTCAGAGCCGCGCCGCGCAGGGTGCGTTCGGCGTTCTCTGCGGTCACCGCGGAGTAGAGCGCGTCCAGGACCGCGAGATGGATGAACCGGCTCATCATGGCCTCGATCTGGAACCGGGTCTCGCCCGAACCGGCGACGAGGGTCACCGATGAGGCCGCGACCAGCGGTGACCGGAAGAAGCTCGTCACCGCGACGACCGTTGCGCCGGCATCACGGGCCGCTTCCGCTGCGGCCACCGTCTCGCGCGTTCTGCCGGTGTGGCTGATCGCCAGGCACACGTCCCCCCTGGTGAGCATCGACGCGGCAATGTGCTGCGAGATCGGGTCCGTGGGATTCTCGATCGGCAGACCGACGCTGCGGAACCGCAGGGCGGTGTCCATCGCCAACGGCGCGGACGGGCCGGTCGAGACGAGCACGATCCGCTGGGCGGCGTCGAGCGCGTGGACCGCGCGCTCGAACTCCTTTGCATCGATGCTGGATTGGGCCGCCGCGATCGAACGGGACGTGGACTGGAACACCGACGCGATGATCGAACTCGGTGTTCCGTCCTGTGCCTCGTCGTGATGATCGGCGTCGGCCGATGCCTCCGACGCGAGTTGCAGCTTGAACTCGTGGAACCCCTTGAGGCCGAGGTCCTTGCAGAACCGCACCACGCTGCCCACAGAACTGCGGGACACCGTGGCGAGGTCGCTGACCGTCATGCGGACGACACCTGAAGGGTTCGTCAGAACGACGTTCGCGACGGCTGTCTGGGTGGGTGACATCGACGGCAGGAGCGCCCGTATCCGTGCGATGAGCGTGCCGCGATCGAGGCTTGAGTGCGGCGCCGGTGTCAGGTCAGCGGACATGGTCATATCCAAGCATTGTCGCCACTGGGCGCGCGAACGCCGCGCTCGGTGCAGTTCGGTTCACGGCTACACGTCGGTCGGTTCCACCGTGCGGGCCCGGGTTCGCGGGTCCGCGTCCGGACCGGGGGCGACGTTCGGTGCGAGCCAGGGGTTCGCGGACACCAACTGCCGGGTGTAGGGATGGTGCGGCTGGAAGAGAACCTGGTCGGTCGGACCGGCCTCGACGATGCGCCCCCGTTCCATCACCACGATGGTGTCGGAGAGATGGGAGATCACCGCCAGATCGTGCGATACGACGACAAGGCCGAGTGGACGCTGCGTGGTCAGCGTGAGCAGCAGGTTCACGATCTCCGCCTGCACGGACAGGTCCAGCGCCGACGTCGGTTCGTCGGCGACGAGGACGGACGGATTCGCCGCCAGGGCGCGTGCGATCGAGACGCGCTGGCACTGCCCGCCGCTGAGACGGCCCGGTCGCCGGTGCAGGAGATCACCGGTGATGCCGACCGCCTTGAGCAGTTCGAGGGCGCGCTCGTGCGCTGCCCGACGCGATGTCTTCTGCACCGTCCGGCATGCCTCCTCGACGGACGCGAGCGCGGTCTGTGTCTCGGTGAGGGATGCGAACGGGTCCTGCAGGATCAGCTGCACCTCGTGCCGCTCCGGCTGCCGGCTGCCGAAGCGACGCCACGGCTTGCCGTCAACGGTCACCTGGTCCGAGGGGAGGACGCCGGTGAGCAGCCGGGCGAGCGTGGACTTTCCGCTGCCGGACTCGCCCACGATCCCGAGCCGCTCGCCGGCCCGGACGCGTACGGAGATGTCGTGCAGGATCTGCCGGTCGCTGTAGGAGAAGTCCAGCCGACGAGCCTCGACCGTCGACACCTTCCCGGTCGGCACCGCTCGGGCCGGAACCGGTACGTACCCGCCGTCGGTGACGGCCTCCGAGACCTCGCCCGAGCGGCGCGCCAGCAGGTAGTACCCGCGAGGCGTGCGTTCCGGAAGCGCACTGACGAGCGTCTGCGTGTACGGATGCCGCGGGTTCTCAAGCACCTCGGCGGTGCGGCCGGTCTCGACCACCCGCCCCTCGTTCATGACCACAACGCGGTCGGTCGCGGACGCGATCGCGTTGATGTCGTGCGAGATGACCACAAGCCCGAGCTGACGCTCGAACCGCAGCTCGGTGAAGAGGTTCAGCACACTGGAGCGGACGGATGCGTCCAGAGCGGTGGTCGGCTCGTCGGCGAGCAGCAGGCGCGGTTCGGACGCGAGCGCGAGCGCGATCATCACCCGCTGCCGCATCCCACCGGAGAGTTCGTGGGGTCGCGAGCGCAACAGCACTTCGGTCGGGGTGAGCCGCACCGCCTCAAGCGCTTGGCGGACATCGTCGTCGGTCGCCCGGGTGCGCCGGGTCAGCTGCAGGGCTTCGCGCACCTGACTGCCGATGCGCTGCAGCGGGTCGAGGCTCGACATGCTCGCCTGCGGCACCATCGCCACGATCCCGCGGAGGGTGCGCTGCCGGCTCCGCAGGGACTCACGGGTCACGTCGCGGCCGTCGACGTGGATCGCGCCGGACTCGATCCGGCCGCCGACCGAGGACAGCAGCCCCGTGATGGCGCGCAGGGTCATGGTCTTTCCCGAGCCGGTCTCACCGATGATGCCGAGCGCTTCGCCGCTGTCCAGCGCGAGGGACACGTCGGTGAGCACCTTCGTCCGTGCGATGGTGACGTTGATGTCGCGTACGTCGAGCAGAGCGGTCATCGGGAGTTCCTTCCACCGGCGGAGTCGGCCATGAGGGCGAAGCCGACGCCGAGCACGAGCACGACAAGGCCGGGAATGATCGGCGCCCACCAGGCGATCGGCAGCAGGGCGATGTTGTCGGCCATCATCTGACCGAGTTCGGGTGTCGGCGGGGCGATGCCGACGCCGAGGAACGCGAGCGAACCGACCAGCGCGGTCGTCGCGACCGCCTGCGTCGCGGCGTAGGACAGGTTCATCGACACCAGCGCCGGAGCGATATGCCGGAACAGGATGCGCATCGGTCCGTATCCGAGGACGCGGGCGGCGACGACGGAGTCCCGCTCGCGCAGCAGGATGGCGCGGGACATGGTCAGCCGGGTGTAGGGGGGCCAGCAGGCGATCACGATCGCGATGCTGATCGCGGCGGCGCCGCGCGGCAGGCCGGGTATCAGCTCACGGTTGCCGAGCGTTGCGGCGAGCCCGATCACGAGCACGATGTACGGGAACGCCATCGTCGCGTCGGTGATCCTGCTGATCACGGCGCGGCCCATGGCCGGAAGGTAAGCGGCGATCAGGCCGAGGAGTGCCCCGCCGACCGCCGCGGCGGTGATGCTGACGACGATGAGCCCGAGGTCGATCCGGCCGGCTTCGAAGGTGCGGACGAAGAGGTCCCGGCCGAGTTGGTCGGTTCCGAACGGATGGTCGGCGCTGGGTGCGGCGAGCGGCATCGAGGCGATGTCGGAGGACGACACCGGGCTGAGCATCGGAACGATGACGAACGCCAGGGCGAGGATCAGCACGAGCGTCAGCCCGACCAGCCGCTCCGCGCGGATGTTCACCGTGCGACGGCGACGGGAGGAAGCGGGCTGGGGCTTCGCCGTCACGTCGGGCGGCTCGACGACGGCGGTCACCGGGCGGTCCTCGGGTCGATCACGCGCGAGGCGATCTCGGTGATCAGGTTGAGCATCACGACGACTGCGCCGGTGAGGAGGACGATGCCCTGGATGACGGGAAAGTCCAGCGCTCCGACTGCGGTCGTCATCGCCCGTCCGATGCCCGGGAGACCATAGACGATCTCGACGATGACCGCACCGCTGATCAGATAGCTCAGGCTGACGCCGATGACGGCCAGCACCGGACCGGCGCAGTTCGGGGCGACGTGGCGGAGCATGAGCCGTGCCCGCGACATGCCGCGCGCCGCGGCGGCTTCGGCGAAGGGTTCGTGCAGCACCTCGCCGGCACGTTCGCGCACCGCACGGAGGATGATCGGGGTCAACCAGAACGACACGGTCACCGCGGGCAGGATGAGGTACTGGACGTTGTCGGGGTAGCCGCTGCCCCACCCGCCGGTGGGGAACAGCCCTCCGCGGAGCGCGACCGTGAGGATGAGTACGAGCCCGACCAGCGCGCCCGGTGCCGCGAGACCGAGCAGCGAGAGCACGCGGATGATGTTGTCGAACACCGGCCAGTTGCCGCCCGCGGCGAGCAGCCCGACGCCGATGCCGACGACGGACGAGATCAGGAGTGTCACGCCGACGAGAGCGAACGTGACCCCGGCACCGTTCATGACGACGCTCGCGACGGTGGTGGTCGGGTGCTGGAAGGAGTTGCCGAGGTCGCCGTGGAGGAGACCGGTCGCATAGTCGAGGAACTGGGCCAGGAGCGGCTTGTCGAGTCCGATTTCGGTGCGCAGGGCCGCCATCCGCTCCGGGCTCGCGCCGGTGTTCCCTCCGATCATGACGACGGCCGGGTCACCGAGCAGCGTCCGGATGAGGAAGAACGTGATGATCATGACGAGCAGGGTCACGACGATCGCCTGGACGATCGGACTCACCGTGGCGGCCAGGCGCTTGCCTGCGCGGCTACCGGTCCGGCGGGCCGCCGGACCGGGCCAGACTGCTGAGGACATCTGCGGTGCTTTCTCTCGGGAACGGCAGGAGCCGTGGGAAGGGGGCGGGAGGGGCCCGCTGTGCGGGCCCCTCCCGCGGGTTACGGCAGGACCAGGTACGAAGCGCCCACGCTGTGGATGACGTCGCTCGGGAACCGGGACACACCCACGTAGCAGAGGGTCGTCAGCGGGATCGACGGAAGCTCCTTCGCGTACTCCTCGTTGATCTTCTCGACCAGGCCGGGCGCCTCACTGGAGGAGGCGGTCTTCAGCTGGTCCGACAGTTTCTTCAGCTCCGGCATGTCCGGTTTCGTCGGCAGCGTTCCCCAGAAGTTGGCGTTGCTGGCCGATGTCGGGTCGCCGTAGATGTAGCCGCCGAGGTAGCTCTGGGTGTTCTCGTAGTAGCCGATCCACCGGGTGAACAGCCCCCAGTCGCCCTGCTTGAGACGGTCGCCGACCTGGTTGAAGGGCGTGTTCTCGATCTCCAGCCGGATGCCGATGGCCTTGAGCTGCTGCTGCACGACCTGCGCGACGAGCGGCACCTGCCATGCGGAGTCGGTGACGGTGACGAGCGGGATGGTGCACCCGTTCTCACACTTGGTGCCCTTGAGCTTCGCCTTCGCCGCGGTGATGTCCTGCTTGGTGGCCTTGGCGTTCGGCGACTTGTTGTCCTGGTTCCACGGGATGCCGTAGAGCGGCAGCCCGACGCGCTCGCCGCCGAGCGCCGAGTCGGCGATCTGCTGACGGTTGACGGCGAGCGAGATCGCCTGGCGGACGCGTTTGTCACCGGCGATGGGGTTGTTGAAGTTGACCGACAGCGCCATCTGGCCGCCGTTCCATTTCGCCGTATCGAGCGTGAGCGGGCTCTTCACCTGCGACAGCAGGTTCCCCGGGATGTTGTCGGCGTAGTCGACCTGCCCGCTCCTGAGCTGCGCGAGACGTGTTGCCGCGTCGGTGACGGAGACAAAGTTGATCTTCTTTACCTTGCGCGGCGTGGTGTCGTAGTAGTCGTTGTTCGCCGAGAGGGTGAACTTGCCGTTGGTCGTGTCGAGGGTGTCGAACTTGAACCGGCCGGCCGAGACCGGGTGCTTCCAGAAGCTGTCGCCCTTCGCGATGCCCGACGCCGGCAGGATGACCATCTCCGGCACCGACAGAGCGGCCGGCAGGCCCGGATAGGGACGGCTCATCGCGAGCGACACGGTGTCGTCGTCGGGCGCGGTGACCTTCTTGATGCTGCTCATCGCGGGGCCGATGAAGTTGTCACCGGCGACGTTCGGAGTCGACAGGATCCGGTCGAGCGTCGCGGCGACGTCCTTGGAGGTCAGGGCGGATCCGTCGGAGAACTTCAGCCCGGAACGAAGCTTGATCGTCCAGGTCAGCCCGTCGGAGGAGGCGGTCACCGACTTGGCAAGCTGCGGGGTGCCACTGTCCTTCCCGTCGGAGTAGTTCGTGAGGTAGCCGCCCCACAGGAAGGTCAGCTGCGTCACCTCGTAGGACGCCGAGTTCATCGGGTCCAGCGACTGCGGAATCGCGTGGTCCGCGATCGTGATCTCATCGCTCAAGGCGTTCGACGCGCTCGACGCGTTCGACGCCGACGAGCACGCGCTCAGGGCCAGCGCGGCGGCTGCCGCGGTCGCGGCGACTGCCGGAAGCCGCCGCCGTCGGCGCACGGGGGAGATGGACATCATGACTGCTCTCTGACGAGGGGTTCGAGGAGGAGAGGAATGGTGATCAGCCGGCATCGACGCGGATCACCGACGTGGTGAGCCCGTCGACGATGTCGAAGATCGCCGCGCCCAGGGTGAAATCACCGGTAGCGAGCTGGAAAGGCGGCAGTGCGGAGGTGTCCTCGCCGCGGAACTCCTTGACGAAGTGGATCGGGTCGAACCCGTACCCGCTAAAGCCCAACCGGCCGGCCATACCGAGTTCCGCGACGAAGCCGGTGCCGCCGGGCAGCAGGTGCGCGAGCTGCGTCCCGTCGTGGGTATGTGTCCCGACGACCGCGGCGGCCTGCCCGTCGACGGCGCCGGAGAACCACGCCTTCTCCCCCGGCGACCCGCTGTGCAGGTCAACGACGACCGCCCCCTGGAGCACACCGCCCTCGACCAGTTCCGTCCACGCGTCCCACAGGTCGGTCGGCTTCGGGGCCAGGCATCCCTTGCCCACCGCGCCGGGGCTCAGCAGGTTCACCACCGTCAGCTTCTTGTCGCCCTCACCGATCGTCAGGACACCCTTCCCGCGCGTCTCCGGCACGTTCAGAGGGCGGACGACCTGCGGGTACGCGAACGACTCCGCAACCTCGGGACCGTCCCACGAGTGGTTCCCGCCGGTGATGACGTCGGCGCCACCGGCGATCAGGACGTCCAGTTCCTTCCGGGTGGTACCGAATCCGTTGTACGGCAACGGGCCGGTGACGGCCGCGTTTTCGGCGTTCACCACGATCCAGTCGAGCTCGTGCTCGGCACGGAGTTCTGGGAGGCGGGCGCCGAGCCACGCGGCCGCTTCGGGACCGACGACGTCGCCCACGGTCATCACACGCATCTGATTCATGGTGGCGACCGTAGAGCTCCCGATGGAACAAAGTTCACTGCGATCGATGAACGAATGATGAATCATCCATCGGACTTCGTCCTGGAACTTTCTTCACCGGTTGGTGTCCCAGGAACCAGACCGGAGCAGAGGCGGTGAGCGGCCACCACGGCGTCCGCAGCACGCACGTACGGGAGCCGCCTTCTGCCGGTCGCGGTGACGACGGCCAGGCCTGGAAGGAACCGTCTCAATTGGCGCAGGGGAATTCCGCGAGTCGCGATGAGTCCTGCGGCGTCCGGCGGTCGTAGTGTCGAACCCGTTACCAAGGAGGACTTCTGATGCGCAGCGTGACCTATTCGATGAACGTCTCACTTGACGGCTACATCGTCGGGCCGGACGGCGGCTTCGACTGGACGGCGCCCGACGAGGAGATCTTTCGTTCCTGGATCGACGAGATCCGAGAGGTCGACGTCCACCTGTTGGGACGACGGCTGTACGAGACGATGCTGTACTGGGAGACCGCCGACCAGGATCCCTCGCTCGATGACTCCCAGCGTGAGTGGACCGCGCTTTGGAAGCCGCTCCCCAAGGTGGTGTTCTCCACCACGCTGTCGGCGGTGCAGGGCAATGCCCGCCTGGCCTCCGGCGGCCTGGCGGAGGAGATCGAGCGGTTGCGAGCAGAGCCGGGAGAGGGCGACATCGCGATCGGCGGCGCGACTCTCGCCGCCGAGGCGGCCGCGTCGGGTCTGATCGACGAGTACCGGGCCAGGGTCTACCCGGTGCTGGTCGGCGGTGGCATTCCGTTCTTTCCCCGGCACGAGCGCCGGGTGGATCTCGACCTCGTCGAGACCCGCACCTTCAGTTCGAGATTCGTCTTGCTCCGCTACCGCGTGGCGCGCTAAGCGGTCGGCTCGGAAATCCTTCGAGGGTTGGCATCGGGGCCCGATCATGAGGCGGAATATCGGCGGCACAGGCCTTGTTGCTCGCCATTGTTGATCAACAAGGAGGAGGCCCCATGCCTGCGGTCCTTCGGACTCGATGTCCTGGCTCGACGTGACATCCCGGTTCTCGCTCAGGTCGACTTCGGTCACACCTCGCCGAACCTGCCGCTGCCTCTCGGCGTCCGCGCACACGTGGACGCGGACAACCAGACGCTGTCCCTCATCGAGTCGGTGGTCACGGACGGCTGAGTTCTGAAGAAGCCGGCCTACGGCCAGAAAACCGAGCACCGGCTACGGTGCCCGAAGCCGGCCGCCGAGCTGACCGCACGCGGGATCACCGACACCGTCTCCGCGTCCACGGTGCGCCGCCGGCTGCGCGAGGACGTGCTCAAGCCGTGGTTGCCGTCGTCATCGGTGACGTTCTTGTGCTGCCGACTGCGGATCAGGGGCCGTCCGGGCGCGCCATCAGCGGCAGTCCCTACTGGAAATGCATGCCGGGCTGGTTCCCACGGTCCGGCTGGCCGAGCGGTGCCATCCGCACACGTTGGTGGCCGAGAAGGTGAAGTTCACCGGCGCGGGAAACGGATGCCGGTACGGCCGCCGGCCCCCGTGCCTGCGGTGTCCGAGGGGGCCGCCGCAGGCCGCGTGGTCACGGGGCGGCGGCCGTGTTGCGCTGCGACGGCGGCAGCAGGAGGACCTCCAGCGCCCCCGCGCACGCCCGCGCCTGTTCGAGGAACCACTCGACACGGTCACCGGCGATGAGGTCGGGCGTGCCCCGCACGGCGAGCGCGAACCGTGCCGACCCCAGGTGGTCGAGGACGGGCACGGCGACGGTGCGGACGCCCAGGGCTGACTCGCCGTCGTTGAGGGCGTATCGCTGGGCGCGCACCCGCTCCAACTCCTCGGCCAGCCGCTCCCGGTCGACGATCGTGCGGTCGGTGAACGCCCGCAACGGCGGGAGCGACTGCGTCCCCGCCTCTCCCGGGCGTGGCCACGCCAGCAGGACCTTGCCCAGCGCGGTGGAGTGCAGCGGGCGGCGCAGACCCACCTTCGGGGTGACCGAGCCGCCCGCCACGATCACGGCGTGCGGGCCGCTGCGCAGCGCCAGGTCGGCGGTCGCACCGGTGCGCCGGGCCAGATCGGCGAGTTCGGGCGACGCCAGGTGCAGCCCGCGCTGGTGGTAGGAGAGCCGCCCGAGTTCGGTCACGGCGGGACCGAGCCGGTAGCGGGCGGTACGCGGGTCCTGCTCCAGGAACCCGGCGCCGAGCAGGGTGCGGGCCAGCCGGTGCGCCGTGGACGTGGACAGACCGAGCCTGCGGGAGATCTCCGAGGCGCTGAGGTCGGGGGCGTTGTCGTGGAAGCAGTGCAGCACGTCCAGCGCCCGCCGCACCGCCTGGGCACCGGCGACCCGAGTCTGCGCCACGGCCCCGTACACCTCCCGCTCAACGGCTTCCCCTCGCCCGCCCGAGCATCGGGCGAGGCGGTTCCGAGCCCGGTTCCGGGCCCCTCATGTCGCTTCGAGATTCCCACATCGCGGCAAGCCGGAAGGCCCCTCGCTCCCTGCTGAAACAGTCTGTTCACGCTCGTTCCCACATCATGGGAAGCCGCTTGCCGCCCGCTCGCGGCGCATGTCAGGCTGCGGTCACGCCGCCGGAACGGATCCGGCGCGAGTCGTCGGAAGGGGCGAAGCGATGCACGTCATGGCTACGCCTGCGCTGACCGTGCGCCGCCACGTCGACCTCGGCCGCGTCGCCAGCGCCGTCTGTCGCTGACCGGCACCGCGAGGTTTCCGCGGCTCTCCGCGGTTGTCCTTCGCAGCCCCGCTGCCCCGCACCGCCGCACCGCCACCCTGTGACATCGACCTGTCGGCGTGGTCACGGCCCAGCCCGCCGCCCGTCCCGCCGTACCTGGCCGCTCGTGACAGCCGCCACGCCGGACGGCGGCACGCCCCGCAGCAAGCCGGACGACACCTTCGTACCTCACCTCCCGGTGGGGCTCCGCTCGCCGCGCCGGCCCCTGTGCCCCCTGCCGGCCCGCCACCCGACGCGCCGCCCGGCACGCGCTCCGGCGGCGGGCAAAGCGCCCCGCCCGCACCCGCCTCCGTCTCGCCGCCGCAGCGGTGAGCAGACCTCCGGGGAAGGAACCCATGACGCACCCGCCCCTGCCCGAGACCCTGTGGTTCACCCGTTGTCCTGTGCCCACCGCGACCGGTATCGCCGCCGACCGGCGGTGGCTGGCCGAGGAGTTCATGCCGGAGGGGATCGCCGTGCGGTCCCTTCAGGACACCGAGGCCGACGTCGGCCCGGACATCCGCGGCACCCACTACACCCACGAACTGCCCGCGCTGTTCCGGGAAGGTGGCAACGTGCCCGCTCTGTGGGCCCGTTCACGCGGTGCCGAGACCCGGCTGATCGGCCTGACCTGGATCGAGGAACGCCAAGTGGTCCTGGTCCGGCCCGGATCCGGGATCCGGGGCGCCGCCGCCCTGCGCGGGCTGCGGCCGGCCCTGCCCCGGCACTCCGTCCCCATCGACTTCTGGCGGGCCATGGCGCTGCGCGGCTTCGAAGGCGCGCTCGCCTCCGCCGGACTCGGACTCGCCGACACCCGGCCGGTCGACGTGCCCGCCGCCGGCCACAGCGGGCAGTGGCAGGCCGAACTGGCCGCGCTGGCCCGCGGTGACGTCGACGCCGTGTACGTCAAGGGCGCCCTCGCCGTCGAGGCGGCGCGTCGGGCCGGTGCCGAGGTCGCCGTCGAACTCGACGGACTGCCCGACCACCGCCACCGCGTGAACAACGGCACGCCACGCCCCATCACCGTCCACCAGCGGCTGCTCGACGAACACCCCGACCTGGTCGACCGGTTCCTCGCGGTGCTGCTGCGCGCCGCCGACTGGGCCGCCGAGCAGCCGGACGAGGTCGCCCGCATCCTGGGCGCCGAGACCGGCGCCGGCGCCGAGGGCGTGCGCGGCGCCTACCGCCCCGGCACCCACCGCGCCCTGCACCCCGACCTCTCGGCCGAACGCCTCTCCCTGCTGGCCCTCCAGGAGACGGCGTTGCGCGGGCACGGCTTCCTGGCCGGACCCGTCGACGTGCACGCCTGGGCCGACCCGGAACCACTGCGCCGAGCCCGCCGCCGGCTCGCCGAGCCCACGTCCCGACCCCGCTCACTCCACCCGTAGGACTGCCATGCGCACCTCCAGATCGCTCCCCGCCGCCCTCGCCACCGTCACCGCGCTCGCCGCGCTGACCGCCTGCGGCACCTCGCAGGCCGACACCGGCCCGAACTCCGCCGCCACGGTCACCGTCCGCATCCCCGACCCCGGCAACTCCGGTGTGCTCGCGGTCGGCAAGAAGGACGGCTCGCTGGCCAAGGCCCTGGCCAAGGTGCACGCCAAGGTCGCCTGGACCGGCAGCGCGGGCCCCTTCGCACCGGCCGCGCAGGCCCTCAACGCCGACCAGCTCGACATCGCCACCGGCTCCATCACCTCCGGCATCACCTCACTGGCGCAGAATCCCGGCTTCAAGTTCTTCACCGCCACCGCACCCGACGGGGCCGGCGAGGGCATCCTGGTCAAGAACGGCTCCTCGATCGCGTCCGTCAAGGACCTGATCGGCAAGAAGGTCGCCGTCAACCAGGGCGGGACCGGTGAGTACCTGCTGCTGAAGGCCCTGGAGAAGGCGGGCGTCCCCGAGGACAAGGTGGAACGGGTCTATCTGCGGCCCGACCAGACGGCGGCCGTCTTCAACAGTGGCAAGGTCGACGCCTGGGCGGTGTGGGCGACGTACTCCGTGGCCGAACTCGGCACCGGCAAGGCGCACTTCCTCATCGACGGCACGGCCATCGGCTCCGACAACTACAGTCTGAACGCCGTGCGCACCGCCTTCGCGGACAAGCACCCCGAGGTGGTCAAGGCTCTGTACACCTATCTGCACGAGGGCAGCGTCAAGCAGAAGCAGGACCCCGCCGCTTTCCTGAACGTCAACACCGACGCCGGCCCCCAGGCGCTCACCGGCGAGGCGAAGCGCGTGCAGACCGAGTTCACCTCGAAGGGCGGGACCGTCGGGCCGATCACAGACGCCGACATCACGCGGTTCAAGGCCGTCGCCCGCTTCTACGCCGAGCACAAGGTCACCCGCGCCGAGGTCGACGTCGCCGCCCATCTCGTCGACGTCACCGAGCTGTCATGACCGCCGTCCACGACATCCCGGCCGCGTCGGCCGGGCAGCGGGAGCTGGTGACGCCCCGGCCCGTCGCCCGACGCCCACGGCCGCGCCGGTTCAGGGCGGCCGTGCGCGCCCTCGGGCCGCTCGCCCTGCTCGTGCTCTGGTGGGCCGCCTCGGCGGCCGGTGCCCTCACCCCGGACGTGCTCGCCTCGCCCGCCGAGGTGGTCCGCGCGGTCGGCGAGCTGTGGGGCAACGGCCAGTTGCCCGACGCGCTCGCCACCTCCCTGACCCGCTCCGGCCTCGGCCTGCTGCTCGGTCTCGCCGTCGGCCTCACGGCCGGCGTCGTCACCGGTTTCACCCGCCTCGGCGACGAACTGCTCGACTCCACCATGCAGACCCTGCGGACCATTCCCTTCCTGTCCCTGGTTCCGCTGTTCATGGTGTGGTTCGGCATCAACGAGATCGCCAAGGTCCTGCTGATCGCCGTCGCCACCACCTTCCCGATGTACGTCTCCACCTCCAGCGGCGTCCGCAGCACCGACGCCCGGCTGGTGGAGGCCATGCGCAGCTTCGGCATGAGCCGGTTCGCGATCGTCCGCGAGGTCGTCCTGCCCGGAGCGCTGCCGTCGCTGCTCGCCGGGCTGCGGCTGTCGATGACGCTCAGCGTGATCGCGCTGATCGCCGCCGAGGAGATCAACGCCACCGCCGGCATCGGCTACCTGATGGCCCAGGCGCAGAGCTACGCCCGTACGGACATCCTCGCGGTGTGCATCCTCGTCTACGGCCTGCTCGGCCTGCTCGCCGACGCGTTCGTGCGCCTGCTGGACCGGGTGCTGATGCCGTGGCGGAGGGCGGAGAAATGACCACCTCGGCCGGCCCGACGGCCACCACCGCCGTCCAAGTCCGCTCCCTCGTCAAGGCGTTCGCCGACCGGACCGTCCTCGACGGCCTCGATCTCACCATCGGGCGCGGCGAGTTCGTCGCCCTGCTCGGCGCGAGCGGCAGCGGCAAGACCACCCTGCTGAGGATCCTCGGCGCCCTCGACGGCGCCGACGCGGGTGAAGCGCTGGTCCCCGAGACCCGCACCATCGTCTTCCAGGAACCGCGACTGATCCCGTCCAAGCGGGTGCTGGCCAACGTCATCGTCGCGCTGCCGAGGGCCACCCAGGACCGAGGGCTCCGCGCCCTCGCCGAGGTCGGCCTGGAGAGCCACGCCCGCGTCTGGCCCGCCACCCTGTCCGGCGGCGAGGCCCAGCGCGTGGCGCTCGCCCGAGCCCTGGTCCGCGAGCCCGAACTCCTTCTCCTGGACGAGCCGTTCGCCGCCTTGGACGCCCTGACCCGGCTGCGCATGCAGGATCTGGTCGGCGAGCTGTGCCGGGTCCACCGGCCCGCCGTGCTGCTCGTCACCCACGACGTGGACGAGGCCGTACGGCTCGCCGACCGCGTCTGCGTCCTGCGGGAGGGCCGGCTCGTCACGGACGAGACCGTCGACGTCCCGCGTCCGCGTGACCCCGGCGATCCGGCCTTCACCGCCCTGCGCCGCCGCCTGCTGACCGACCTGGGCGTGCCGCCCGCCACCACCACACCACCGGAGCGTTCCGCATGACCGTCACCATCGGCGTCCACAACAGCAACCCCACCCTCTACTACCTCTCCCGCCTCGACCACGCCGCCGAGGAACTCGCCAGGGTGGGGGAAACCGTCGCCTTCCATCCCTACACGGACGGCGTGCGCACCGGGCGGCTGCTCTCCGAGGGCGTGATCGACTTCGGCGGCACCGGCTCCACCCCGCCGGTCACCGCCCAGGCCGCCGGCCACGACATCGTCTACGTCGCCGTCTCCGCCCCGCGCCCCGACCACGGTGCCCTCCTCGTCACCGAGGACAGCCCCGCGCGGACGGTCGCCGATCTCAGGGGCGGCACCGTGCACCTGGCCATCGGCTCCTGGCAGACCCATCTCGTCGCCAAGGCCCTCGACGACGCCGCACTGTCGTACGCCGAGGACATCACCCCCGTACGCGGCGGCGAGGACAGCGAGAGGCTGCTGCGCGAGGGCGCCATCGCCGCCTGGGTCGCCCAGGGCCCGCAGCTGGCGGCCGCCCTGCGCAACGGGGGCGTCCGGAGCCTGGTCCGGACCGGCGACGTCATCACCGACCGCTCGGTGTTCTTCACCCGGCGGGACCTGGCCGAGAAGCGACCCGAGGTGGTCGAGGCGCTGGTCCGTGCCCTCGGCCGGGCCGACGCCTGGGCGAAGGCCCACCCGCGCGAGGCCGCCGCGATCGCCGCCGACCACCAGGGCGGCACGGTCGACGACTGGGAGACCGCCCTGCGCGCCCTGCCCTGGAGCATCGAGGACATAAGCGACGCGTTCCTCGCCGAACAGCAGCAGGCCGCCGACGTCTTCGTCCGCACCGGGTTCATCGAGGAGCCGGTCACGGTCGCCGACGCCGTCGCCCGACGGCATTGAGAGGAGACCGCACATGGCCTCGGAAGTCCTCTGGTACATCATCCCGCGCGAGGGCGCCTACCCCTGGGAGCCCGAGGGGCGGCGCCCGGTCGACCTCGGCTATCTGCAACAGCTCGCCGGCACCGTGGAACGGCTCGGCTTCACCGGGGCGCTGCTCGCGACCGACCTGTACGACGTGTGGCCGCTGGGCAGCGCCCTCGCCGCCGCCACCAGCACCCGCTTCCAGCCGCTGCTTGCCGTCCACCCCGGTCTGATCGCCCCGACCCTGCTCGCCAAGATGGCGCTCACCTTCGACACCCTCTTCGGCCCCCGCCTGCGCTTCAACGTCGTCAACGGCTCGACGAAGACGCTGCGCGAGTACGGCCTGGACGTGGAGCACGACGCACGCTACGAACTGAGCGCCGAGTACTGGTCGATCGTCAAACGGCTCACGGCCGGCGAGGTCTTCGACCACAAGGGCCGCTTCTACGATCTGAAGAACGCCGGCGGCTCCTTCGGCGACCTCGGACCCGTGCAACGCCCGCACGTCCCGCTCTGGTTCGGCGGCTCCTCCGCGCAGGGCATCGAGATGGCTGCCGAGCATGTCGACGTCTACCTCACCTGGGGCGAGCCGCCGCACCTGCTGAAGGAGAAGCTGGAGCGGGTACGCGAACGCGCGGCGGCCCACGGCCGCACCCTGCGCATCGGCCTGCGCCTGCACCTGATCGTCCGCGACACCGAGGACGAGGCGTGGGCGGCGGCCGACCGGCTGCTCGACGTCACCAGCGAGGCGACGTACGCCCGGCAGCTCGGCGACCGCGCCGGGGAGGACGGCGTCGGCTGGCAGCGGCAGTTCCGCCAGCACGGCGGCCGGGTACCGGCCAGGGCCCGCGAGCTGGAGGTCCACCCGAACCTGTGGCCGGGTATGAGCCTGTTCCGGCCGGGCCCCGGCACCGCGGTGGTCGGCTCCACCGCCCAGGTGGTGCAGCGCCTCAAGGAGTACGAGGACCTGGGCGTCGACACCTTCATCCTGTCGGCCAACCCCCTGCTGGAGGAGGCATACCGGGTGGCGGAGACCGTCCTGCCCGCGCTGGGCGTCCGCACCTGATCCGAAGCGCGGTGCCCGGACAGACCCCGGCCGGTCCGGGCGCCGCGGCCACACCACCGTCGAATGTGCCTTGGAAGCGACCGGCTCGGCATCCGCCGCGGCTCTCCCGACTGCGGTGCCCGGTGGGCGCTCAGGGCGTGGCGAGGCCGACGTGGTCGTCGAGGAAGTCGAAGAACCGTGGTGATCAACGCTCAGCTGCTGAGCAGCTGGGGCGCGCTGCCAGGTCAGCAGTTGCCCGGTGTGGTGCGCAAGGGGACCCGGGCGTATCGGCAACTGCCGTGTTCGACAGACGTGTTCGCGTGGCTGCGGCTGTATCAGGAGGAGAGCCGACGGGCCGGGGTCCGCAGGGCGTCGACGAGGCGCTGTGGTGGACGCTGCGCCATCACGCGGCCCGGCGATGTTCGTACGGGCGGCGCCCCGGAACGGCTTGCATTGACGTTCATTGATGCAACCTTGCGCCTTGAATCGAAACTCGTCAACATAGAGGCATGTCGAAACAAGAGCTTGAGGTGATCGGCCAGGAGGCGGCGTGCTGCCCGGGCCTGTCCGCCGCGCCGCTGGACGAGGACCAGGCCACCGAGCCGGCGAAGGTGTTCAAGGCGTTGGGTGACCCCGTCCGGCTGCGCCTGATGTCGATGATCGCGTCACGCGGGGCGGACGGTGAGGTCTGTGTGTGTGAGCTGACCCCGGCCTTCGACCTGTCCCAACCGACGATCTCCCACCACCTCAAGCTGTTGCGGCAGGCCGGGCTCATCGACTGCGAGCGGCGCGGGACCTGGGTCTACTACTGGGTCCGGCCCGGCGCCCTGGGCCGGCTCGCCGCGTTCCTCACCACGCCGCAGAGCACCAGGGCGAGCGCGTGAGCGGTCCGCTCGGCCGCCGCGTCGCCGCCGAAGCTGCGGGGACGGGTCTGCTGGTGGCGGTCGTGGTGGGCTCGGGCATCCAGGCAACGGAGCTGTCGCGCGATGTCGGCGTGCAGTTGCTCGCCAACTCCCTCGCCACCGTCTTCGGCCTGGCCGTGCTGATCACACTGTTCGGGCCGGTCTCCGGCGCACACTTCAACCCCGCCGTCACCCTCGCGGCCTGGTTCACCGGCCGCCGCGAGAGGACCGGCCCCAGCCCGCGAGAGGTCGTCGCGTACGTGCTCGCGCAGCTGGGCGGGGCGATCGGCGGCGCGGTCCTGGCCAACGCCATGTTCGCCGAGCCCCTGGTCAAGTTTTCCACCCACGACCGGTCCGCCGGGCACCTGTGGCTTGGCGAGGTCGTCGCCACCGCCGGGCTGGTCCTGCTCATCTTCGGCCTGGAGCGCATCGGACGCGCCGCCCTGGCCCCGGCCGCCGTCGCCTGCTACATCGGGGCCGCCTACTGGTTCACCTCCTCCACGTCCTTCGCGAACCCCGCGGTGACCGTCGGCCGGGCCTTCACCGACACCTTCGCCGGGGTCGCCCCCACCTCCCTCGCCCCGTTCATCGCGGCCCAACTGCTCGGCGCCGCACTCGGGCTGGGAGCGGTGACGCTCGTGTACGGACGCCCGGTTCGAACCGCGAACGTCGTCGCACCCCACGGCGAGCCCGAACTCGCCTCCTCCTGAACACCGATCTCACCCGCAAGGACATCCGCCATGAGCACCATCGCGCCGCGCCCGTCCGTGCTGTTCGTCTGCGTCCACAACGCCGGCCGCTCCCAGATGGCCGCCGCCTTCCTCACCCGTCTCGCCGGCGATGGGGTCGAGGTGCGCTCGGCCGGATCGGCGCCCGCCGGCACTGTGAACCCGGCCGTCGTGGAGGCCATGAAGGAGGCCGGGATCGACATCTCGGCCGAGACACCCAAGGTCCTCACCACCGAGGCGGTCCAAGCGTCCGACGTGGTCATCACGATGGGCTGCGGGGACACCTGCCCCGTCTTCCCCGGCAAGCGGTACCTCGACTGGCAGCTCGCCGACCCTGCCGGCCGGGGCGTGGATGCTGTACGACCGATCCGGGACGAGATCGAACAGCGTGTGCGTGGCCTGCTCGCCGAGCTGGGCATCCCCGCCACGTGACCCGGCGAGGCCCGAAGACACCGTGGTTCCGAGAAGGTCAGTGTTCCGATCGCGGTCCTCAGCGTCACGGAGGACCACGGTGTGCGGTTCCGGCGGATCCACACCGCCGACGGCGGCCGGGTGCGCAACCGCTACTGGTGCGAAGCGGGGATCGCGAGGTCATCCATGGGGAGGTAGGGCGCGGCCATAAGTTGTCGGGCCTCCGGGTCATCCCTGACACGGAGGAGGAGCTGCGGGTCCTGCCGCTGACCACGGTGCGCCATCGAGCTGGTGGTGTTCGTGCCGGCCGCCGCAGTCGACCCGCTCCGTATCGGCGCCGGCTACTACCCTCAGCCGCAGGGCGCCCTGGCCGCGCATCCGAAACGTGCTGCTGCTCCGGGCACTTCAGCACGCATCCAAGGTCGCGGTCGCCGCGTTCGCGTGGTAGGGCCGCGACACTCACGGTCGGG
The DNA here is from genome assembly GCF_042873595.1 of Streptomyces sp. NPDC004629. Taxonomy (NCBI): domain Bacteria; kingdom Bacillati; phylum Actinomycetota; class Actinomycetes; order Kitasatosporales; family Streptomycetaceae; genus Streptomyces; species Streptomyces sp. NPDC004629. Next base: position 70,285 of record NZ_JBIALO010000008.1, read on the forward strand.
GCAGCCGGGGCGATCAGTAGAAGTGGCGGACGAAGACGTCCGACTTGCCGTTGGTGTCGCCGGGCACGATGTCGTCGGCCGTGGACTGGAAGACCACGTCGCGCCCACCGGCGCTGACCGCGTCGGTCCCAGCCGAGGCGGGCTGGTTCGAGACGATCTCCTCGGTGCCCGTCCGCAGGTCGAGCAGCATGAGCGACGGTCCGTTCGTGTCAAGCGGGGCATACAGCAGATAGCGGCCGGTGGGATCAATGGCCACACCCCGCTTTCGGCACCAGTCGGGCGGTGCCCGAACTCACGTCGTGGACGTAGGTGTCGGTGCCCGAGAGATAGACGACCTTGCTGCCGTCCTCGCTGAGCTGGACGAGTGTCGCCCCCTCGGACGGGCCTTCGAGCGGGTCGGAGGTGGTGCCGCTGGCCCGGTCCCACACGAAGACGTCCTCCGCCTTGCCGTCCTGGTAGGCGACATAGCGGCCGTCACCGCTGATGGACGGCCTGGACGAGAGGGTGTGGTCGAGGGCGGCGACGGTCTCGTTGGTGCCGGTGTCCCGGTGCTGAACCTCGATACGCTGGCCGAACGACGGTTGCCTGGGGGAAAAGATGACATGGGCGACGTAGCCACCGTCTTCGCTCAGCGACGGCTGGTAGCAGCTGCAGGCCGAGCAGTTGAGGGAAGCCGTCGCTCCCGTGCTCACCTGATACTGGCGAATCCGCACGTCGTTCATCCACTGCACCGAATAGGCGACGTATTCTCTGTCACCGCTGATCACCGGGGACTGGAGCGGGCCCAGCTGCCCCATCCGCTTGGTCTGCCCCGTCCGCTGGTCGCGGACGTACACCCTGTCGTCTCCCGTCGTGCCGTCGGGCGTGAGGTTCTTCGCCGACGACGAGAAGACGATGCGGCGGCCGTCGGGCGTGATCGAGGCACCGGCGGAGCTGTCGTCGGCCTGGGTGCCGTCCGGCCCGACACTGATCCTCTCGACGCCGGCTCCGCCCTCGCCCACGACGCCCGCGGGCTCGGCCGAGGCGGCTCCGGGCAGCACCGCCGTGACGGCGCAGACCGCGACCGCCGCGCTCAGGGCGGCCCGCACACGTCTGGCCAGACGACACAACGAGCGGACCGAAGTCGCCACGTGCTTGCGGCAGTTCGCCAACGGGATCGACGCAAACAACCAGCGCATGCACCGGGCGCTCCTCACCGTCGGGGGACGCCTCACCGCGGTGTTCGATCGGGCCCTCGGGGAGCTGATTTGTCACTTCGTCGTAACTCGTCGCCTCCGACCGCCGCGACGACGACTGCGGCGTCACGGAGGAGTGGATGCGCGGCTGGAACACTAGACCCGCTCCGTCGGCAGACCGTCCCGAAAGATCAAGGCTAGGAAGATACACCAATTGAGAGGACTTCTCTTTTTGGTATGGTCATTGGGTGGGTTTGAGGGAGAAAAAGGCGCGGAAGGTCCGCGAGGCGATCTATGAGGCGATGCTCACGCTCGCCGAACGCGACGGTTATGAAGCAACCACCCTGGAGCAGGTGGCCGATCGCGCGGAGGTGGCGATCTCCACGGTCTACCGGTACTTCGCGAACAAGGACGCGATCCTGCTCGACCCGATCGAGCGCCAAGTCGGTGCGCTCGCGGCCCAGTTCCGGACCCGACCCGACAGCGAGGACGTGGTGGTCTCGCTCGGCTGCACCGTGCACGCCGCACTGGACATCGGCCCGGAGCACATGGCCCGTACCCGCAGGCTACGCGCGCAGCTGGATCGCGCGCCGGGTCCGAGGGCACGGCTGTGGGACGTCTTCCAGCGGGAGCGCGTGCTGCTGGAGGACGCGATCGCCGAGCGCAGCGGCCGGGACCAGCTGTGGAACGCCGCAGCCGCACACCTCACACTCATGATCATCGCGATGGCGTACGACCACGACCGCGACAGCCTCGACGAGACACCGCCGGCCGACTACGCGGACCGGATCATGGCGATGCTGCACGGCACCGGAGCCCCGCTTCCGGCACGCCGATGACACTCGGTCGGTCACCTGCCACGACAGCGCATCGCACAGGCCGGGAAAAGCCTGGGCGTTCCCGAGGTTGTGCTTGCCCGGCATGACCAGCGAGCGGCGGACGGGCGCGGAAAGGAACCGCAGGTGAGTGGCGAGCCGATCGATGTGGTGATCGCTGACGACCAGGAACTGGTGCGTGCCGGTTTCGAGATGATCCTCGGTGCCCAGCCCGACATTCGTGTCGTGGGTGTGGCCGGAGACGGGGTCGCATGTGTCGAACTGGTCCGTCGGCTGAAACCACAGGTGGTGTTGGTCGACATCCGCATGCCCCGTCTGGACGGTCTGGAAGTGACCCGCACACTGGTGGGAGAGCGGACCGGCACCTCTGCGCCGAACGTCGTCGTCATCACCACGTTCGACCAGGACGACTACGTGAGGGACGCGCTGCGGTACGGCGCGTGCGGGTTCCTGCTCAAGGACGCACCACCCGCGCTGCTGGTTGAGGCGGTACGGGCGGCCTCGCGTGGGGACGCGCTGGTTTCGCCGGCGGTGACCGTCCGACTGCTGCGGCAGTTACAGAAAGGCCCGCTCGGAGAAGTACCCCGGGAGGCGGTCGGGCTCAGCGTCAGGGAGATGGAGATCACGCGCCTGGTGGCGGTGGGCCGTACCAATCAGGAGATCGGCGACGAGCTGTTTCTGTCGCTGTCGTCGGTGAAGACCTACCTGGCCCGGATCCAGTCCAAGATCGAGGCCCGCAACCGTGTCGAGGTCGCGGCCTGGGCGTGGGAACACGGTGTGGTCACATCGCGGTCCGGACGAGACGCGTAAGAGCGCGTATCAAGTTTCCCTACTTCTTGGCCGGTCGAGGCGGGTTCAGAGGGGAATCCGCGGGGGAACGGGGCAGGCTGGCACAGACCTCCCAGCGGCCGGGGTGCTCGGGGCCGGCCGAGAAGGTCCCGTCGAGCGCCTCGACGCGTTCCCGCAGCCCTATCAGCCCGAGCCCGCTCCGCCCGCCTGCCGGACCCCCGGTACGGCGCTGCGCCCAGCTGTTGCTGACCGTGACGTGGAGCCAGCCCGGGTCGGCGTCCAGCCGTACGACCACACGCTCACCCGGGGCGTGACGGTGCACGTTGGTGAGTGCTTCCTGGACCACCCGGTACACGGACGTCTCCACCTCGGGGCTGAATCTGTTCGTCCGCACCGCCGCCGTGGCTTCGAGACGTGCCGCGGGGGCGTCGGGCTGTCGGCGCGAGAAGTCGACGACAAGCTCCCCGAGTTCGGAGATCAGGTCCGCGGGGCGCAGAGCCGCGTGGTTGTCCTCGCGCAGCACACGCACCAGGCGCCGCATCGACTCCAGAGTCTCGGTGCCTGACCGAGCGATCGCTTCCAGGACCGGCTCGACCTTCTCGGGCTCTGTCGCGCAGACGGTACGGGCCGCGTTGGCCTGCACGATGATGCCCGTCATGTGGTGGGCGATGAGGTCGTGCAGGTCCCGGGCCAGAGCCAACCGCTCGGCCTGCCGCACGTCCTGGACGGCGCGCTGCCTGCGGGCCTCAAGCGCGCGGGTCGAGTAGCCGATGATGACGCACAGTGCGAGCGCGACCGTCAGCAGATAGCCGCCCGTCACGAAGGCGTCCAGCGTCCCCAGGCGCAGCGGCAGCATCATCACACTGACGACCAGGAGGGTGACGGTCCACGCCGCGGTGCGGGTGTGCTGCGTCACGCCGAGCACCCTGACGGTCAGAAACAGCAGCGCCAGAGTCTCCAGGAGGCCCCAGTCTCCCGCGGATTGCGACACGAACAGGCACAGGCAACTCAGCGTCATGGACATGATGGCCACACCCGCCGCCCGTACCGTGAGCGAGGGCATCCAGCGGGTGTCGGGCAGGGCCACGACGGCCAGCGGGCCGGTGACGAACACCACGACCCAGTTGGTGGGCGTGTTGCGCTGTGCTGTCAGCACAGTAATGTCGCCCACCCACGTCAGGGTCAGGCTCACCACTACGGCGGCAGAGATGAGACGCCGCACCCCTGGGGAAAACGGAAGTTTCCAGTCCACGGCATCAGCCTAGAAACCCGGCCCGTCCGGTGCTGTCGGCCGAACGGCCGACATGCCGTGGCACAGCCCGGCCGAACGGCTGACACCGCGCACATGCAGATCGGCGCAGGCTGAATGCGGGACACCGGCGCTCCCCCGGCGCCGGTGTCTTCGGGTCCGACGACGGTGACGGGCCCGCACGATCGGGCACCGCGCCCGGACCCTGACGCGATCTGGGACTGCGGTGTCCACCGCGTGCCGAGGCCGGTGGGGACGGTCCCCGGCATGCCGGCGGGGCTACAGGTGAGCGGCCTGCGGCCCCGCCCCACCACCTGTCCGACCGCGAAGAACGGCGAACCCGGGCTGCCCCTCATCGGGCTCGCCCGAGCCGGCCGACGCTTGTCCTGACGGGCTCGCGCTCTGCCCCTTCTTCTCATCCTGTGACGTACGGAGTCTGTCTTTCTCATGGCTACATTCCTGCACCGCATCGGCCGGGGCGCCTTCGTGCACCGCTGGCTGATTCTGCTGCTCTGGGCGGTCGTACTGGGCGTCGCAGGCGCCGCGGCGGCGGGCAGCAGCGGCAGCGGTAACGCGGACATCACCCTGCCCGGCATCGAAGCGCAGAAGGCGAACGATCTGCTCGCCGAAAAACTCCCCGCCGCCAACGCCGACGGGGCGAGCGCCCGCGTCGTCGTACGAGCACCCCACGGGGAGAAACTGACCGGCAGCGGCCCCCGCGTCGAGGTCACCGCGCTGTTGAAGGACCTCAAGGACTCCTCGTCGCGCGTCGCCTCGGTCGTCGACCCCTACGCAGCCCAGACCATCAGCGCCGACGGCAGCACCGGCTACGCCCAGGTCACCTACAAGGCCGAGTCGGCCGACCTGACCGACGCGGACCACCGGCACTTCGACGACGCCCTTGACACGGCACGTGACAAGGGACTGACCGTCGAGGCGTCCGGCAACGCACTGGCGCCCGCCGAATCCAGCAACTCCTCCGAGGCGATCGGGTTCCTCCTGGCCGCGGTCATCCTGGTGGTCACCTTCGGCTCCTTCGCCGCGGCCGGGATGCCCCTGCTGGCCGCCGTGATCGGTGTCGGGATCACGCTCAGCTCCGTGACCGCGCTGGCCGGCACCCTCAATCTCAACAGCAGCACCTCGGCGCTGGCGTCGATGCTCGGTATCGCGGTGGGCATCGACTACGCGCTGTTCATCGTGTCCCGCTATCGCTCCGAGCGGCAGGCAGGTCACGACGCCCGGGAGGCCGCCGCACGCGCGAACGGCACGGCCGGTTCCGCCGTGGTCTTCGCCGGCCTGACCGTCGTCATCGCCCTCGTCGGCCTGGCCGTGGTCAACCTGCCCGTACTGACGGCCATGGGCATGGCCGCCGCCGGCGCCGTCGTCATCGCCGTCCTGGTCGCCGTCACCCTGGTCCCGGTCCTGCTCGCCTTCGCACCCGAACGCGCCCTCGGCCGCCGGCGGACCACCGGCACCCGGCGACCGCGTACGAAGCCGGCGCTTGCAGACCGCTGGGCTGCCTTCGTCCTGCGCCGGCCGTGGCAGGTCCTGCTCGTCTCGGCCGTGAGCCTGATCGTGGTCGCCCTGCCCACGGCCAAGCTCACGCTGGGCCTGCCCGACGACGGCTCCAAGGCCCCCACCTCGACCGAGCGCAAGGCCTACGACATGCTCGCCGAGTCCTTCGGCCCCGGTTTCAACGGTCCACTCACCCTCGTCGTCAGCGCCAGCGAACCGGCGACGGCGAAGCAGACCGTCGGCGAACTCACCAGCGCCATCCGGGACATGCGGGACGTCGCCGCCGTCGCCCCGGCGGTCTACAACCCGGCGGGGGACACGGCGGTGATCACTGTCGTCCCCGAGCGAGCACCCGCGAGCGAGGCGACCAAGGACCTGGTCCACGCCATCCGCGACCAGGCCGAGGACACCCGCGCCGTCACCGGCGCCGAAGGCCTGGTGACCGGCACCACCGCGATGAACATCGACATCGCCGCGAAGTTCACGGACGCCGTCGTCCCCTATCTGGCGCTCGTCGTCGGTCTGGCCTTCCTCGTCCTGATCCTCGTCTTCCGGTCCCTCCTGGTCCCGCTCAAGGCGGCCCTCGGCTTCCTGCTGTCGGTCCTGGCCGCCTTCGGTGTCATGGTGGCCATCTTCCAGTGGGGCTGGTTCAACGACGTGTTCGGTGTGCAAACCACCGGCCCGCTCAACAGCCTCGTGCCGATCCTCACCGTCGGCATCGTCTTCGGCCTCGCCATGGACTACCAGGTCTTCCTCGTCACCCGGATCCGCGAGGCCCACGTCCACGGCGCCACCCCGAGCAACGCGATCACCGAGGGTTTCCGGCACAGCGGCAAAGTCGTCACCGCCGCCGCGCTCATCATGACGGGCGTCTTCGGCGGCTTCGTCGGCGGCGAAGACATCATGATCAAGTCACTCGGCCTGGGTCTCGCCGCCGCTGTCCTCTTCGACGCGTTCGTGGTCCGCATGGCCCTCGTCCCCGCCGTTCTGGCCCTGCTCGGCCACCGCGCCTGGTCACTGCCCGGCTGGCTCGACCGCAGGCTGCCGCATGTGGACATCGAAGGCGAGAAGCTCGCCGGTACGGCCCCCGGGCCCCACGAACCCACAACGACGGAAGCGGACTTCACCCCCACCCGCTGACCGGCCCGCTGCGCCCGCACCCCGTGTACGGGCGCAGCGCCGTACGAAGAACACGAACCGACCCACCGCGCCCGCCTCCGGGAGACAAGCCATGCGCAAAGGCCCTGCCCTCCTCACCATCGCGGTCGTCGTCGCCCTGTTCGCCCTGTCCCAGCACGCCAGAGGGCAGCGGGCCGAGCTTCCGGACCTGCACGGAATGACTCTGCGCGGAGCCCAACTGGCAGCCCGGAACGCAGGGTTCGGTCACATGGCCGGAGCGGACGCCCTCGACCACCACCGCATACCCCTGTGGGGCGACAACTGGAAAGTCTGCTCCCAGCAGCCCCCACCCGCGCGTTACGCCACCACCACCCTGATCACCGTACGAGTCGTGAAGACGAGCGAGGCATGCCCGAGCCCGTAGCTCCGAGCGGAAATGGTGTGTCAGGACGAAGCGGGGACCCTGCCACGCACCGCCGCAGATGTCGCCGGCGTCGGGGTAGGCACCGCAGCCGCCCCGGCGGCCCAGGACCGCGCCGGTGATCTCGGCGTACTCCTTGATGAGGCCGGACCGAGAAACCATCATCCAGTCCATCGCACGGTGCGGCCCTGCCACGAACCCGTCCGGCGGTGGCGGGGGCACGCGCGGTGCCGGCGCCGTCGGGGATCCGGGCCGCCCGGGCGCCCGGCCCCGGCCGCACCGCGTCCACCGCAAGACGGAGGGTCATCCTCCGCAGAACATCACGAATGAATTCAGTCAGCCAGGCCGATGGCTCCGCGGGACCGCTCGTCCCAGACGGGCTCGACAGCAGCGAATGTCGGGCCATGCCCACGGCGGTAGACCATCAGAGTCCGCTCGAATGTGATGACGATGACGCCCGACTGGTTGTATCCAATAGTTCGGACGGTGACGATTCCTACCTCTGGATGGCTCTTCGAGTCCCGGGCGCCGAGGACCTCCGACTGCGAGTAGATGGTGTCGCCCTCGAACACCGGATTGGGCAGGCGAACACGGTCCCAGCCAAGGTTGGCCATCACATGCTGGGAGATGTCGGTCACGCTCTGGCCGGTCACAAGGGCCAGGGTGAATGTGGAGTCCACCAACGGCCTGCCCCATTCCGTGCCTGCCGAATAGTGCCGGTCGAAGTGCAGTGGAGCGGTGTTCTGGGTGAGCAAGGTCAGCCAGGAGTTGTCCGTCTCAAGGACTGTACGGCCCAGAGGGTGCCGGTAGACGTCTCCGACGGTGAAATCCTCGAAGTACCGACCGGTCCACCCCGTGACGGGCTGCGGCGCGGAGGAATCTTCTGTTCGGCTCAGGGTCATGGTCGCATTATCGAAAGCCCTCGATCGTTCTGTGAAATAGCGAACTTTCACCGAGACTATGCGTCTGCTGCATGAGCTGCGGAGCAGACGTAGTCGAGGAAGCGCTGGACCACTGGCGAGCGGACACCCGACGCAGGTGTGATGACCCCAACCGTGCGGGTGGCCCCAGGATCACTCAGGAGAACGTCGACGACCGGGCCTTGCCGGTCCCCCGGGCTGCCGGTGCTGGGTACCACGGCCACGCCCAAGCCGGCTGACACCAATGAGCGCAGCGTGCTCAGTTCGGTGCTTTCCATGGCGACATGAGGTGTGAAGCCTGCGGCGACGCAGAGGCGGTCCGTGATCTGGCGCAGCCCGAAGACCGGTTGCAGAGCGACGAACGCCTCCTCGGCCAGCTCGGCCAGCTTGACCGAGCGGCGCCTGGCAAGGCGATGGCCGGCAGGTACGAGAAGACACAACGACTCCTCCCGGAGGGGCACCCACTCCAGGTCGTCCCCCACGGGGCGCGGGCTGGTCAGACCGAGGTCCAGGCGCCCGCGCCGGACGCCGTCGACGACCGAATCGGCAGCATCGCCGCGCAACTCGAACGCAGTACGTGGAGCGTGCGAGCGGTATCCCGCGAGGAGTTCGGGCACCAGCCACGTTCCATAGGAGTGCAGGAAGCCGAGGGCCACCGTGCCGGCATCCGGGTCGATCAGCGCGGCGATGCGCTGTTCCGCGGTGTCGATCTCGGCGATGGCACGCAGGGCATGGGCCCGGAAGACCTCGCCGTACTTGTTCAGGCGCAGCCTGTTTTGGTGCCGGTCGAACAATGGCACGCCGACTCGGGCTTCCAGCCGTCTGATGGCGCGGGACAGCGTCGGTTGCGAGATGTTCATCCGCTCCGAGACGAGTGTGACGTGCTCGTGCTCCGCCAGTGCCGCGAACCACTGCAGCTCTCGAATCTCCATGCTTGGACTATACGCCGGGCGTATGGAGTGGGTAGCGATTCGTCATTTCACAAAGCCCGGGCGCGGCCGGAAAGTGTCCCCACATCCAATCAAGACTCCATGGGAGGGACCCCATGTCTGAGCCGCATTCCCTGAGGGGCGATCTCGCCCCTGACCACGCCACCGGGCCCCTGAGTGGACTGGTCGTCGTGTCTCTTGAGCAGGCCGTCGCCGCCCCCTTCGCAACCCGGCAACTCGCCGACCTGGGTGCGAGAGTCATCAAGATCGAGCGGCCGGGCAGCGGTGACCTGGCACGTGGTTATGACCGCACCGTGCGGGGCATGTCCAGTCACTTCGTCTGGCTCAACCGTGGCAAGGAAAGCGTGCAGCTCGATGTGCGTTCGCCGGAGGGCAACCGGCGTCTGCACGCGCTGATCGACCGGGCCGACGTCCTGGTCCAGAACCTGGCGCCCGGTGCTGCCGCCCGGCTGGGCATCGGGCATCATGTTCTGGCCGTCAGCCATCCCCGGCTGATCATCTGCGACATCTCCGGCTACGGCAGCAGCGGCAGTTACCGCGACCGCAAGGCCTACGACCTCCTGGTACAGAGTGAAGCCGGGCTGCTGTCCATCACCGGCACCCCTGACACCCCTTCCAAGGTCGGGCTGTCCATCGCCGACATATGCGCCGGCATGTACGCCTACTCCGGCATCCTCACCGCTCTGCTGAAGCTGGCCCGTACCGGGCGGGGATCACAGATCGAGGTCTCCATGCTGGAGGCGCTGGGCGAGTGGATGGGATACGCCGAGTACTACACCCGCTACGGGGGGACGGCACCGGCGCGGACCGGTGCCAGCCACGCAACGATCGCCCCCTACGGTCCCTTCACCACCCGGGACGGGCAGACGATCCTGCTCGGTCTGCAGAACGAGCGGGAGTGGGCCTCATTCTGCGAACTCGTCCTGCGGCGCAGGAATCTGGTCGGCGACAGCCGTTTCGCAGGGAACGCGGACCGGGTGGCCCATCGCGCCGTTCTCGACGAGCTGGTGCGTGAGGTGACGGGCAAGCTGTCCGCCAGGGAACTGGTGAACCGCTTGGAGGAGGCCCGAATCGCCTACGCGTGTCAGCGCAGCGTGCAGGAGTTCAGCGACCACCCCCAGCTCCGGGAGCGGGACCGCTGGGCGACCTTCGACAGTCCTGTCGGACCGCTGACGGGGCTGATACCCCCGGTCACGTTCCGCGACCAAGCAGACGGCCCTCAGCGTCTGAGGACCGTTCCGGCATTGGGTGAACACACCGATGCCGTTCTCGCCTGGCTCGACGCCGCCAAGGACGACACACATGACGGAGGTGCGGCATGTCCACAGAGCTGATCGGTGTGCTCGTGCTCGCAGCCGTCTTCACGGTGTCGAGCCTGCGCGGGCTGAACATGGGCGTGCTCGCCCTGGTGGCGACCTTTCTTGTCGGATGCGTCTGGCTGGACCACACCCCCCAGCAGGTGCTGGAAGGCTTTCCTGCCGAGATGTTCGTCGTGCTCGTCGCGGTGACGTTCCTCTTCGGGATCGCCCGGGTCAACGGGACCGTCGAGTGGCTGGTGCACGCCGCCGTACGAGTCTCCGGGCAGCGACTCGGCGCCATGCCGTGGGTCCTGTTCGGTCTTGCTGCACTGCTGTGTGCCACAGGAGCGGCATCCCCGGCAGCCGTCGCGATCGTCGCCCCGATCGGCATCACCTTCGCCGTGGAGCGGGGTATCAGCCCCCTGTATGTTGGCCTGATGGCGGTGAACGGGGCAGCCGCCGGAAGTTTCGCACCCACCGGCATCCTCGGCGGGATCGTCAATTCATCCCTGCGCAGCAGCGATTTGACGGCCAGCGGCTGGCAACTGTTCGCCGGCACCTTCGCGTTCAACATTGCCGTGGGTGCGGTCACCCAGGTCGTCTTCGGCCGTCAGCACACCCATCGGCAGCAAGCCTTCACCTCCGACAGCCGTGCGGCGGATTCCACGTTCGTGCTGGGAGCAGAACAGGCAGTAACCCTCTGCGCCATGGTCGCTCTGGTCCTTGGCACCACTGTCCTCTCCCTGGACACGGGGTTCCTGGCTCTGTCCCTGGCCGCAGGGCTTGCGCTGCTGTTCCGGCGCACCGCGCAGAAGGCGTCGCGAGAGATCTCCTGGCCCGTGGTTCTGCTGGTGTGCGGGATCGTCACCTATATCGCGCTCCTGCAGAGCCTGGGCATCGTCGACTCCCTTGGACGGATGATCGCAGCGATCGGTGCGCCGTTGCTGGCCGCACTGATCATCTGCTACGTGGGTGGTGTCGTCTCCGCGTTCGCCTCCACGACCGGCATCCTCGGGGCGCTGATGCCGCTGGCAGTGCCCTTCCTCGCATCCGGCACCATCGGAACGACCGGTATGGTCATCGCCCTGGCCGCGTCGGCGACCGTGGTCGACGCCAGTCCCTTCTCCACCAACGGTGCCTTGGTGATCGCCAACACACCCGAACACCAACGGGACGACGCCTACCGGGGACTGCTGCGCTGGGGAGCGGGAGTGTGCGGGTTGGCTCCGGTGGCTGCCTGGCTGATCTTCGTGGCCGTATAAGGTCTTGCTTCACAGAGGAACAAACATGGAATTCTCCGAGCGAACCATGCTGTTTGTGCCGGGTGACCGGCCTGACCGATTTGCAAAGGCCGCCTCCAGCGGTGCGGATGCTGTTCTGATTGATCTGGAAGACGCAGTACCGGCCGACAACAAGGCCAACGCCCGCGCATCAGCCATCCGGTGGCTGGTCAGACACCACGGTACGGTGCGTATCAATGCCGTAGGCAGTCCCTGGCATGCTGAGGATCTTGCTGCTCTCGCCGAGGCACCTGCGCTACGGGGGGTGGTCCTGCCCAAATGCTCGACTGCCGAGCAAGCGGCCTCCGTCATCGACCACCTGCCCCATGGGGTCAGCCTGCTCCCACTGATAGAGAACGCGATCGGCCTGCGGGAGGCCGGCGCGATCGCCGATCTGCCCAGAGTGGGACGACTGCTGTTCGGGAGTGTCGACTACGCCCTCGACACGGGCATCACGCCCTCCCCACCACAGGAGCCGGAGTTGCTGTGGGCCCGTTCCTCCTTGGTGAATGCCTCACAAGCAGCCGGGCTGCCGTCCCCGCTGGACGGTGTTCACACCCGCCTTGACGACGAGGAGGGCCTGGCAACCTCGTCACGGCGAAGCAGAGCGTTGGGCTTCGGCGGCCGACTGTGTGTGCATCCCCTGCAAGTGGCCACGGTGCACCGCGCCTGGCAGCCCAGTGACCAGGAGATCCAGTGGGCGCGAGGAGTAATCGAGGCAAGCAGTGCCGGCAACGGCGGCGCCATACGGGTGGACGGGCAGATGATCGACTGGCCCGTCCTGCAACGGGCCCGGCGCTTGCTGTCTCTGGCCGACAAGCCGTGAAGCACCACCAGAATGGACCCAGCGCCCGTGGCATGCGTACGGCACACCAACGGCACTGTCGTCCAGAACCAGGCGCCGGGCCGCTCTCAGCCCCTCCTGCCGAAGATGCCCGGCATGCCCGCGCGCATCAGGCACGCCTGACACCTCGCCCGCGGCGACGGGCCGTGGGAACCGGGTACTCGGGTCTCCTGCCACTCTCTTGACTGCCTAACGGCTGTGCAGCAAGCCGCTGTGCGTGCGAAACACCGTGGGGACAGATCATCTGGCGGCCCATCGTCACGCCTCGTTTCGGGGCGGCGGGGCGGTTGACGCCCGCGGCACCAGACTGGGGACCTGCGCGGGGTGCGACGTCGCCTCTCGGCGCAGCATGACGTCGAAAAGAGTCTCGGTCACGTCCGCCCCGAAAGAGAAGACGTCATGCTGCATCGCCGACAGCATGGGCCGGGTGAGCTGGCACAGCTGGGAGTCGTCCCAGGCCAGCAATGAAAGGTCGTGCGGCACCGACAGGCCGAACTCGGCGGCGACCCCCAATGCGGTCACCGCCATCAGGTCGTTGTCGAAGACGATCGCCGTGGGGCGTTCGGCGGACAGCAGCAGGGTGCGGCATGCCCTACTGCCCTGGTCGGCCGAGAAGTCAGCGACCACGGTCTGCGCCTGCAGGCCAAGGTCGCTGGCGGTGTCGGTAAACGCCTTGGTGCGGATGGCGCTGTGCCCCAGTTCGGCCGGCCCGCTCACCCGGGCGACCCTGCGATGGCCCAGCGCTGCCAGATACCGCACGGCTTCCACCGTTGCGGCCGCGTCGTCGGTCCAGACCGCGGTGAAGGGGCCTGCCAGCGAGGGGTGCCCCACGGCGACAGCGGGCAAGCCGATCGCGGACAGGGCAGGGAGGCGCGGGTCGTCCACCCGCAGATCGACCAGAATGCTCCCGCTGACCCGGTTGCCCTGCCACCACTCCTGATGGACGCCGATCTCCTCCTCCGGCTCTGCCAGGCGCAGCAACAGGGAGCAGGAATGACGGGTCAGTACGCTCTCTATGCCGGAGATGAACTCCATGTAGAACGGTTCGAGCCCCAGCATCCGCGCCGGACGGGCGATCACCAGGCCGACCGTGTGCAGGGCCTGCCCCTTCAACGACTGCGCCGCCTGGTTCGGGCTCCAGCCCAGTTCCCGGGCCGCGTTGAGAATCCGCTTCTTGGTCTCAACGGACACGCCCGGCTTTCCATGAACAGCGAGGGTCACCGCGGACGGCGACACTCCGGCCAGCCGGGCGACCTCCCTGATCGTGACTTTGCGTACAGCGTTTGAGGAGTCTGCCGCACGGCTCACCAGAGTTTCCGCCTTCGTGTCGTCGGGGGGTGGCCCACAGACCGGTTTGCTGTAGCGCTCCAGTACTGCTGCTGCTCAGACTAGCCTGCACCGCCAGTGGGCGGGCAAGCGCCTCATCGTAAGCGATACTCCGCATATTCCAAGGGTGCTGAGGGCGACAAGGGCCTCAGCAGCCAACAACGACCATGCGGCTACTCACGTGGCAAGGCATGCAAGGCAGGGCCCCGGGCCACTTCTACTCAAACGTTTTATAGACAGTGGGGGTTCAAGCTCCTGGGGTAGAACACGCAGCTCCCGGCGGCCTCCCGCTTCGGTGTCTGCACGTCGGCGTTCCAGATCGAGGGAGCCACGGCCGGGGCGGCCCGTCACCCCTGACGGCCTGACCGACCTGCTGCTGGATATTCAGGGCCAAGCACAGTGCCCTGTGGTTCAAGAACGTTCTGCGCCAGCGCACGGCGTCCAGGTGAACGCCCGCCCCAGTCGCCGAGTGCACCGTCATGTCGACTCGCTGCATGCAGCTCGTGCTGGTGCTGCAGCAGCGTCCCCACACACAGTCGCATGAGCTGGTCGCATGGCGCGTTCCGCCTGTTGACGGCCCTCGTCAATCCGCTGTTCGCGCTGTCGAACTCCGGGCGGCCATGAACTTGTCGCACACGCGACAGGTGGGCTTCAGCCTCGGCCAGCGCGCTCGTGTGTCGCCGGCCATTCTGCGCCGCAAAGAGGGCGACAAGAACGTAGAGCGCATCCCGGACTTCAGTGAGCGTGATGACATGCCGTGGATGGTGCGCGCCAGCGTGGTCAGCGGCCCGACGACGGCCGTCTTGGGTGACGGCTTGAGAACGACCGCGAGGACCGCCCATACTTCCGGCACATTGAACCCACCCGACCAGCAGCCTGTCCGCGCTCTACAGCTCTTCAGGCAGGAGTCAGCAGTGGTCACCATCAGCATCCCCTTCGGCAGCGTGCGCGGCGAGACCGTTCGCAGCCCGTTCGGTGATGCCGAGCAGTTCCTCGGCATCACCTACGCCGAGCACCGCGGCCGATTCCTGGCTCCCGGCGCGCCGCCGCGCTGGAGTGGCCTGCTGGACGCCCGCCTATACGGGCCCGCCTGCCCGCAGGAGCCATCCCGCGTCATCGGGTGGAAGACACACGAGCAGCGGTGCCTGCATCTCAACGTGTGGCGCCCCGCGGACCGGCAGGCCAAGGCACCGCTGCCGGTTATGGTGTGGATCCACGGCGGCGCCCATCTGTACGGGCACAACGCGAGCCCGGTCACCGCAGGAGCGCGCCTAGCCGCACGCCACAACGCGATCATCGTGACCCCCAACTACCGGCTCGGCGCGCTCGGTCACCTCGTTCTCGACCACCTGCTGGGACCCCACTACGCGGACGCAGCCAATGTTGCCCTGCTCGATCTGGTCGCCGCACTGAAGTGGACCCAGCGGGCAGCGCCGGCGCTCGGCGGCGACTCTGGCGCGGTCACGGTCTTCGGCCAGTCCGCGGGCGGGGCGAACGTGGCCGCATTGCTGGCCATGCCCGCAGCCCGGGGCCTGTTTCACCGAGCCGTCATCGAAAGCGGCACCGGCGACCGGGCGCAAAGCCGCGACTACGGCCGCCGGCGCACCGCCGACCTGCTCGCGCTGTGCGACCTGGACGAGCAGCAGGCGGCGGAGCTGCTGACCCTGCCGGTCGACCAGCTGATCGCGGCCCAACAAGCCCTGGTCCACAGCCGCAACCCCCGCCGGCCGAACATGGACATCACCTTCCAGCCGACGTTGGATCCGCACACCCTCCCGTCCGTACCCGTCGATGCGATCGCCGCGGGCGCCTCCTCGGACGTGGACCTGATCATCGGCACCAACCGGAATGAAGCATCCGGCTACGTCCCCCTCGACACCCCGGACGACGCGGTCGACCCGAGCCTGCTGCCCCTCCTGGCGCGGGCCGACTTCCCACACGTCGACGACCTCCCCACCCGCCTGAGCGAGCGCCTGCACCTGCTCCTCGGCCGCCCCGCCCGGCCCGGCGAGCTGGTCGAGGCCTACCTCGCCGAACAGATCTACCGCGAGCCTTCACAACGCCTTCTCGATGCGCGCCGCACCGCCCAAGGCCGCACCTACGCCTATCTGTTCACCTGGAACCCCCCACACAACCACGAGCGGCGCGGAGCCGCGCACTCGCTTGAGATTCCGTTCCTCTTCCAGACCCACGACCTGCCGGACGCCCGGGAGGAAGTCGGCACCGCACCGCCCCAGGGCCTGGCCGACGCCCTCGGCGCCTACTGGACCAGCTTCGCCCGCACCGGCGTACCCACCGCACCAGACCAGCCGCGCTGGGAGCCGTATGTGCCTGCCCGTCGCGCCACCGCCCTGCTCGACGACCCGGTGCGCATGGCCGACGATCCGCTGCGCCCTGTGCGCGAACTACTGGCGCGGCCATGAGGACGCGGCACGGGCACGGCACGGCCGCACGGTATGTGCCGGCCATCGCCACAGCGCCGATGCCGACCCTGATGGCTGCCGTCGTACGTCAGCGGAGGCATCGCCCGTGGCATCACTCCCTGGGCCGTGTCCCTGCGCTCCCACTACAGCGCCGCGGCCTGAAGCCTGGTCGCCACCGGCGGTGTGTACGGAGTCCCCCGGGGACCAGGCACCGATGGCTCTGAGGTACCGGGCCGACCTGCGCGACGTAGTGACCGGCGTCTTCCCCGCGCTGGAGCGAGCCCTCGACTACAGCAGCCACAAAGGCGCGCTGGCGTTGCTGACGGGCTACCAGACACCGGCCGTCATCAGCCGCCGCGGCCGGGCCCGGCCGGCGGTGACCATACCCGCGACGGCGAGGACCTTGTCGAGCAGGGACAGCAACTGGGTGACGTCGTTGCGGCTGCCGCCGGTCAGCGACACCCCGAGCCATGACGCACCCGTGGCCGGCGTAGCGTGCACACAGACTGGGGGTCGCCCGGTTCCGGCGGACGACCCCCTGAGTGGGTTAGGGAATCCCGGCGTGGTCAGGCAGGGAGGTGCCAGGTTTGCCAGGGGTTGGTGTTGCGGTCCCAGATCTGCAGGCGGGTCCCGTTGGCGGTGTTGCCGCCCGGGGCATCCAGGTAGCGGCCGGACTGCGGGTTCTTCAGATGCCCGTCGGACTCGGCGGTCCACTGCTGGGCTCCGGAGTTGTTGCACTCCCACAGCTGGAGCTGGGTGCCGTTCGCGGTGCCCTGCCCGGTCACGTCCAGGCACTTGCCCAGCGCACGGATCGTACCGTCCGAACCGACCGTCCACTCCTGGGCGGTAGAGCCATTGCAGTCCCACAACTGCACCGCCGTGCCATCGGCCGTGCCACCCCCGGCCACGTCCACACACCTACCACCCACACCTGTAATCGCCCCGGTGTGCGAACCACCCGGAGGAACCGTCGGACCACCACCAGGGATGGTGACCTGACCCTGGCTCAGCACCCGCGAGTCGTTGAAGGTTCCCTGCAGGCGTGACGGCGAGTTGGCCGAGGTGAGGTATTCGGACCAGATCATGAACCAGGTCCACTGCGGCTGGGAGGCGAGCTGCGATGGAGTGGGGACGGTGCCGACCTCCGCCAGGGAAACAGGCTTGCCGTGGGCGACGTTGAGCAGGGCCTGGTACCAGTCGTTGTCCGGCCAGGTGTGCACCCACGGGTCGAGGCTGGCGACGTCGACGTAGTTGTCACCGGGGTAGAAGGAGGAGACGCCTGCGGATCCGTTGTTGGCGTAGGTGTCCTTGACGTTCCACACCCAGATGATGTTGTCCAGCCCCTTGGACTCCAGGTAGTCGTGGGTGATCTGGAACAACCGAGCGCTACCGTTGGGGCCGGAGCGCCCACCCCACCACGCCCAGCCCTCGTTCATCTCGTGCAGCGGCCGGAACAGTACAGGCACGCCGGCGTCCTTGAGCTGCTGGAAGTAGGGGACCGCGGTGTCGAGTTTGGCCTTGTAGGCGTTGTCCAGGGCCGTGCCGTTCGTGATCAGCTGCTGCCACTCGGAGTCAGACAGGCGACTGCCGTTAATGCCGCCATTGAACTCGCAGGTTGACACGTCCGGCCGGCACATGTGCCAGGTGAGACTCACCAGCGAACCATTGGCCCACTCGGTCTTCGCCTGGTTGATCAGAGTCTGTCGGTTAGCGACGTCGTCGGCCGTGAAGCCCAGTTCACCGCCCCAAACGCCCGGCCACTTTCCGGTCATGGAGTGGGCCTGTTCGGTGTACTGAGAGGGATTGTTGAGCGGCTCCTTGTTGTGGACGCCGCTGACCACGTGGTTGCCGCTGATCTGGTGCAGATAATTGATCACGGCGTCGGGTGTCGAGGGGCCGGTCGCGGACGCCTGGGACGGGGGCATCCCCAGCCAAGCGGTGGCGGCGAGCGGGACTGACAGGATCGCGGCGATGCGCTTGCGCGTGAAGATTCTCTGTCTCAATGGGGGGACCCTCTCATGCGTGTCCATGGGGGTGTCGCTGCACTGTGGCTCTGCTGGCCGTCGGCAGCGGGTGTGACATCGATGTCGCGCCGTGCGGGCGATTCGACGCCTGGAAGCTAGGACGCGCACCGGGTGGTGTCAATGGACTGGACCGCCTTGCTCTAAAACGTACGAGTAGGGAGGAGCACCTTACCCGGAACGCCCGCATTTGTTCCACGAGTTGAGTGATACAGGAGAGGCCCAAGGAGCGTGCATCACCCACCCGAATCTCCCCCGCAGATCAGATGATATGGGGTGTTCAGCCCAGGACGGCATCGGCCAAGCGGCTTCAGCGGGGGGCCGACAGAGCTTGCTTGAACGGTATATGGACGTAGCGAATCGTTGGGTCTACTGTGACGCCACTCCCTGTGCCGACGCACCGGCATACGTCGATCATCACGCCTCCACGGACGAGAGGATCAGCGATGCGCCCCGGAGCAAGACGCCGCCGCTTGTGGCGGTCCCCGCCGGTCACGGCCGGCCTGACAGTCGTGACCGACCTCGGCATCGGCACACCGCAGAGCGCGCAACGGGACAGCTGTCCTTCTCCGGTGGACGGACGTGTACTCCCCCGGCTCTCAAACGTTACGTATACAAGGCACGGAATCCATCTCAACTTACAGATTTTCCCTGCCACTTACTAAACTAGACCGTTCTATAGACAGGGCTCCGTGTTCCCTCTACGTTAAGCAGCCGTCAGCCGCTGTCGCCCCGACGACGAGACGTCCGTCGCTGCGTGGCACGCAGCAGGGCGTTTCCCTAGTCGAGAGCAAGGGAGTTGGATCGGCATGCGCAGAACAGTCCTGGCAGGCCTCGGAATTACACTCGCCCTCACACTGACGGCGTGTGGCACCTCGGGCAGCGGCTCGTCGTCCGGTGAGGCGAGTGCGCCCAAGGATCCCGCCAAGGTCTCCGGGACCATCACCGTGCTCACGAACCGCACCGACCAGGTACAGGACGGCACGCTGAAGCGATACGCCGCGAGGTTCAAGAAGATCTACCCGCATGTGACGGTGAAGTTCCAGGGCCTGACCGACTACGAGGGCGACGTCAAGATCCGCCTGAACAGCAAGAACTACGGCGATGTCCTGTCGATCCCGAACTCCGTGCCGCTTAAACAGTATCCGGCATTCTTCGCCCCGCTCGGCAGCGCCGGCGAGCTGGCGCATACCTACGACTTCACCGAGCACGCGACCGTTGGCGGCAAGGTCTACGGCATCGCCAACATCGGCACCGCCAACGGCTTCGTCTACAACAAGGCCGTGTGGCGTGAAGCGGGTATCACCGACTGGCCGGCCACTCCACAAGAGTTCCTCACCGACCTCAGGGCGATCAAGGCGAAGACCGGGGCGACGCCGTACTACACGAACTACCACGACGGCTGGCCGATGACGAACTGGGGCAATGCGCTGGGTTCCCCGAGTTGCGACCCGGAAGCCAACGACAAGCTGGCTAGGACCAAAGAGCCCTGGGCGCCTGGACAGGACTTGCACACCGTCGACACACTCCTGTACGACATCGTGCACAACAAGCTGGCCGAACTCGATCCCACCACCACCAACTGGGAGAACTCCAAGACGCTGCTTGGCACCGGCAAGGTCGCCACCATGTGGTTGGGCTCCTGGGCCGTGGTGCAGATGCAGGACGCAGCGAAGAAGGCCGGCAAGAACCCCGACGACATCGCATTCATGCCGTTCCCCACACAGAAGGACGGCCACTTCTGCACCGTAGTCCGCCCCGACTACCAGTACGCGGTCAGCGCCCACTCCAAGAACAAGGCTGCCGCACGGGCTTGGCTGGACTGGTACATCAACAAGTCCGGCGACGCGCAGGCGGCTCGTTCGATCTCCTCAGTCAAGGGCACGCCGCTGCCGTCCGCCCTGGAGCCGTTTCAGGAGCAAGGGGTCAAGTTCATTCACCTCACCTACAAGAACACCGCGCTGGTCGACGAGATCGACAAGGCTTCCGAGATCGGCCTGAACGCCCAGGACTACCCGCAGCACATCGTCGACGTGGCGCGTGGCACCACGGGTGGCGACCTCAAGGGCGTCTTCAAGGACCTCAACCAGCGGTGGTCCGAGGCCCAGGACACCGTCGGCTGACGAGACGGACACCCCACCGCCGTGATCCCGTCCGGGAAGTGCCGCCTCCTCCCTGGGCGGCGCACGCCAGGGCAATCGCCACCACAGCCGCTTCGTGCAAGCAGCGATCGGAAGAAGGACCGGATGAGCGCACCGCGGACCGCAGGCCGCAGACATCCCGCCCGTAATCTGTCACCGCCGGAGGCTCCGGCCGCTACGGCAAAGACGGTAGCCTCCCCGCACCACGCAGGCCGTCGCCGCGGCTACCGCTGGTTCACCCCCTGGCTGTATCTGCTCATACCGCTCGCATTGCTGGTGACTTTCACGTGCCTGCCGGTGGTGGACCTGATCAGCTACAGCCTCACCGACTGGGACGGGATCAGCCCGACCCGCAACTTCGTGGGACTGGCGAACTATCACGACCTGTTCACCCGGCCCCAACTGTTCAGGGTGTTCTGGGTCAGCCTGTTCTACCTCGTCGGTTCCGCGGTGCAGATCTGCGCGGCCCTCTACTACGCCACCGTGCTCAGCTTCAACACCCGGCTGCGCAATCTCTTCAAGGGGATCCTGTTCTTTCCCTACCTCATCAATGGTGTGGCGATCGGCTTCGTCTTCCTGTACTTCTTCCAGCCCGGCGGCACCCTGGACACAATCCTGCACTGGTTCGGGGCCGGCCAGCACCTGTGGCTCGGCGACCCCGACCTCGTCAATCCGTCCCTGGCAGGCGTATCGGTATGGCGGTTCATGGGCTTGAACATGGTGCTGTTCCTCGGTGCCATCCAGTCCATCTCACCGGACCTGTATGAGGCAGCGGCGCTCGACGGCGCCAACCGGTGGCAACAGTTCCGCCACATCATCGCACCGAGCATCCGGCCCATCATCTCCCTGAGCGTGATCCTGGCGGTCTCTGGAGCCCTGTCCGTCTTCGAGATCCCCTTCATCATGACCGGCGGTGCGAACAACAGCCAGACCTTCGTCATCCAAACGATCAAGCTCGCCTTCAACTTCAACAAGACGGGCCTCGCTTCGGCCGCCGCCGTGGTGCTGTTGGCGATCGTTTTGCTGGTGACCTGGCTGCAGCGCCTGCTGTTTCCGGACGACAAGGTGGAATCTCAATGATCGTGTCAAGCCGTCTGCGTGACGGGCAGAACGGGGATGAACAGCCTCTTGTCACGCAGCATCGCCCACAGCATGTCGACTCGGCGGCGGGCGAGGGCGAGGAGGGCCTGGGTGTGCAGCAGGCCCTCGGCTCGCTTCTTGAGGTAGTAGTCCCGCGACCGTCCGGGGCGCATCATCGCGGTCTGGGCGGCCATGGGGAAGGTGTGCCGCGGACGTCGGTTGTACCGTTTGGGCCGGTGGTAACTGCCGCTGCGGCGGCGGGAGTCGCGGGTGACGGGGGCCGGACCGGTGTGGAAGACCAGACGACCGGCGTCCCGGTAGCCGGAGAGGTCGCCGACGATCGCGAAGAACTCGGCGTCCAGGAGGGGGCTCATGCCCGGCATCGACTCGTTGGTCTTGGCGCGGATGTGGGACTGGGCGGCCTCGACGGCCTTGGCAGCGATGTCGCCGGCGCCGCGGACCTTGCGGCGCTCCAGCCAGGTGGTCGGCCGCTTGACGGCGATGCGGCCCAGGGCGGCTGGGGTCTGGTACTCGGTGAGCATGACCATGGGGTCCTTGGCCGTGGAGTAGTCGAAGGTCTGCTCAAGGGCGGGGCAGATGCCCACCAGCAGGTCGCGGAGCCGGTTGATCAGCCGCACCCGGTCGGCGATCAGGTCGGCCCGGTAGTCGGTGAGCACCTGGAGGGTCGAGACCACTTCGGGCGGCGTGGTCAACGGGGTGAAGTCCCGGCGCATGCGGGCCTGATCGGCGATGACGCGGGCGTCCTCGGCGTCGGTCTTGCCCTCGGCCCGGTAGGCCCCGGACATGCGGTTGACCGTCCGGCCAGGCACGTAGACCACCTGCCGGCCGTGGGCGATCAACAGGGCCGGCAGCAGCGTGGAAGCGCGGCCGACGATACCCGCAGCTCTCCATCAGTGGTCGGAGCGTCCCGGAGGACCGTCCGGCCATTCCTCCCGAGCCATCGACGGCAAACAGTCATCAGCCGCACCCGGTCCTCCCTGACCGGCCAACATTCTTAGGGAACGGCCATGACCACGATCTCCCGCCCGGCCTATTCCTCTCGCCGACGAGCCGCCCCCGTGCGCAGCGGTGTCGCGGTGCTCCTCCAGTACCTCTCACTGATCTTGGCCAGCGCCGTGGTCGTGATCCCGCTGCTGGCCATCCTGCTCACGTCCCTGCGAACCGGCAAGGAAATGGCCGACGATGGCGCTCTGACCATCCCGGACAACTGGATGAACTTCCACAACTATGTCGTGGCGTTCAACGACGGCCAGATGCTGCGCGCCTTGGGTAACACCGCCTTCATCCTCTTCTTCTCCATCCTTGGCACCTTGCTGACCGGGTCCATGACCGCATACGCCATCGACCGCTTCCAGTTCCGCCTCAAGAAGCTGATCATCACCCTGTTCCTCCTCGCATCCCTCGTGCCCAGCGTGACCACCCAGGTCGCCACCTACCAGATCGTCAACGGGCTCGGCGTCATGGATACCCGGTGGGCCCCGGTCCTGCTCTACATGGGAACCGATATCGTGTCCATCTATATCTTCCTGCAATTCATCCGCTCCATTCCGATCTCACTCGACGAGGCGGCGCGACTGGACGGCGCGAATTCCTTCACCATCTACTGGCGCATCATCCTTCCACTCCTCAAACCGGCCATCGCTACCGTTGTCATCGTCAAGGGCGTCGCGATCTACAACGACTTCTACATTCCGTTCCTCTACATGCCCAGCGACGACCTGGGCACGATCTCCACCTCGCTGTTCCGATTCAAGGGCCCCTATGGCGCCCACTGGGAGGTCATCTCAGCAGGCGCCGCCTTAGTGATCATTCCCAGCCTCATCGTCTTCCTGGTCCTCCAGCGCTTCATCTACAACGGCTTCGCCTCGGGCGCCACCAAGTGACCACCCGAACTGCACGCCGCCAAAGCCACCCGCACCAACGCGGCCCCCACCGGGACCAAGGAGAACGCATGAAGGTCAGCACGCCTGTCACCCGCGGCTGGACCGTAAGCCTCGACACCAGCAGGCACAGTCCTGCTCAGGCGCCGGATGCCCTGCTGCAGGCAGAGATCCCCGCCGTCGTACCGGGTTGCGTGCACACGGACTTGTTGACCGCCGGACTGATCCCCGACCCCTTCCTGGACCGCAACGAGACCCACGTGGCCTGGGTCGGCCACGCGGACTGGACCTACCACACCACCGTCAGCAACCGCGGGGAGCACAGCGGACACGAGCGGACCGACCTCGTCTTCGACGGGCTCGACACCGTCGCCGAGATCCGGCTTGGCGGCCGGACGCTCGGTCGCACCCGTAACATGCACCGGTCGTACCGGTTCAATGTCACCGATGTACTGGGCACCGTAGATGCCCTCCTGGAAGTCGCGTTCACTTCGGCCTATCAGGAAGCTGAAACCGTCCGCCACGCCCTCGGACCACGGCCCAACGCCTATCCGGAGCCATTCAACTTCGTGCGCAAGATGGCCAGTTCATTCGGATGGGACTGGGGCCCGACTCTGGTCACCGCCGGGATCTGGCGGCACGTGCGGATCGAGCACTGGACAACTGCACGACTCGCCGAAGTCCGCCCCGGGGTCACCGTCGATGACGACGGCACCGGCCACGCAAAGATCCACATCGTGGTCGAGCGGGCCCCGAGCGGCATGGAACGCACACTCCACGCCACTGTGACCATCGGCGGCTTCGAATCGCATGTCGACCTGGCCCCCGGGAGCACGACCGCCACCCTTGATGTCGAAGTCCCGAACGTGGAGCTGTGGTGGCCACGAGGATACGGCGCACAGCGCCTGTACACCTGCATCGTGCACCTCCAGGATGCTCTGGCCCCGGCCGATCTCCTGGACCGTTGGGAGCGCCGGATTGGCTTTCGTGCCATCGAACTCGACACCAGCGCCGATGCGCTCGGAAGCAGTTTCACGCTGGTGGTCAACGGCGTGCGACTGTTCGTACGAGGGGTGAACTGGATCCCCGACGACGCACTGATCACACGTGTGGACACGGCCCGCTACCGGCGCCGCCTCGAACAGGCCGCCGCTGCAGGCGTGGACCTGGTGCGTGTCTGGGGCGGCGGCATCTACGAGAGCGAGGACTTCTACGACGCCTGCGACGAACTGGGACTCATGGTGTGGCAGGACTTCCTGTTCGCCTGCGCGGCATACCCGGAGGAGGAACCACTGCTCTCGGAGGTTGAGGCGGAGGCGCGCGAGAACGTCGTCCGTCTGATGCCACACGCCTCGCTGATCCTGTGGAACGGCAATAACGAGAACCTGTGGGGGGCTCGCGACTGGGGCTGGGAGCGCGAACTCGCCGGCGCCTCCTGGGGAGAGAACTACTACCTCGACCTGCTCCCGCGCATTGTCGCCGACGCCGACCCCACCAGACCTTACTGGGCGGGCAGCCCCTGGTCCGGCTCCCGTGATGTGCATCCCAACGACCCGCGCCATGGCACAACCCACTCTTGGGACGTGTGGAACCGCCTGGATTACACAAGCTACCTCGACGACGTGCCGCGCTTCGTTGCCGAGTTCGGATGGCAAGCACCCCCGGCGTACACCACGGTGCGACGGGCCCTCAGCGATGACCCACTGCAACCCGATTCGGCCGGCATGCTGCATCATCAAAAGGCGGAGGACGGTAACGGCAAGCTCGACCGCGGACTCATGGCCCACTTCCATGCCCCGACCGATTTCGACACCTGGCACTACCTGACACAACTCAACCAGGCACGGGCCATCGCCACGGGTGTAGAGCACTGGCGCGCCAACTGGCCAACCTGTGCAGGCGTCGTCCTCTGGCAGCTCAACGACTGCTGGCCAGTCACGAGTTGGTCGGCGATTGACGGCAACGAGCGAGAGAAACCGCTCTATCACGAGCTGAAGCGCCTCTATGCCGACCAGCTGCTGACCTTCCAACGGCGGGACGGGCAGCTCGTCCTGGCCGCAATAAACCAAAGCAGTCAACCGTGGTCCGGCAGCGCCGTGCTGAGGCGCCTGGACGCCGCCGGCTACGTGCACGCACAACACTCCGCGCCTGTGCGGGTAGCAGCGCGCTCCGTGGCCTACATCTCACTCCCGCACACTCTGACGACGGTAGGTGACCCGCGCCGCGAATTCGTCGTCGCTGATGCGGACGGTCTGCGCGCCCTGCATTTCCTCGTTCCCGACCGCCAGTTCGACTATCCACCGGCCGAAGTAACGATCAAGATCACGTCCGGCGGCAACGGTGCCCGAGTGACCATCACCGCTCAGACGCTCGTTCGCGACCTGCTCTTGCAGGCGGACCGTCTGCACCATGAAGCGCGAGCCGATCGTGGCCTGGTCACCCTGCTCCCCGGAGAGCATGTCGAGATCAATGTCTCCGGCTGGTACGGAGGCGACGTAGAAATGCTGCGAAGGGCCCTGCGGTGCGTCAACGAACGTCCCTGAAGGTCCGGCCCTGAACTGGACCCGTCTTCAAGGCAGGGCTGATGCGTTCTCGCAGCAGGAGGCCCGGCTGGACGACGCAGACTCTGCTGGTCCGGGTGTGCATCGCGTCGACGGTGATGACACCTGCCGCACGCCAGAACTACGTGATCATCCTCCGCGCGCCAACTGTTGTGCAGTAGGCACAACCAGCTGACGGAAACACTACGCGACGCCTCTCCCGGCGAGGTGTCCCTCGCGGATCGCAGTCTGCAGGTCTCGCGGGGAAAGCGCATCGCCTACGCGGATCACTTCTTTTCCGGCAGCGCGAAGCCCAACTGACAGATCATCGCAGGCTAGCCGATGGGTGAGCAATACGACTGTGTCAGCAGCCAATTCCTCGTCGGCGGAGCCGAACGATTGCACGAAGCAAGAGTCCGGCAAGATACGGGTCAGTAGGGCATGTGGTCGAACATCGAAGCACCGACCGGATTCAATATAGCGGCTCCGTGCCGGGGCGGTTCGCAACGTACGATCAGCTACCGGAGCAAAGGACGGGAAACGCGTGACGACAGTGACGTCAAGTCCCCGGTCAAGGAGGTACTCGACAACAGCTACCGACTCGTAGTGGCCAACATCGTCATACACGACAGCCGTCTGCCCCAGATCGCGTTTGCCGTCACCGAGAAGCTCTACCGAAGAGACAACATGCGGTTCTCCAACTCCAGCTACATGCCGACCCGGCGCGGAGATCAAAACACCCGATTTATCGGGAATACTCCCTGTGGCGACGATCACGGAGTCGGCTTCCAGGCGGAGCATTCCCTCCACATCGACTGGGCTTGACTTTCGCACGACCACGCCCAGTCGGTCCAGTTCGGCCACTTGCCAGGTCACTACATCGAATATTCCGCTGAGATTCGGTGCGCGGCGAGCGAGATTGAGTGCGCCTCCTAGATAAGGCGCAGCTTCGTAAAGGACAACCTCGTGCCCACGCATTGCTGCCGTTCGCGCGGCTTCCAAGCCAGCGGGGCCCCCACCGACTACGACGACATTCCGCGGATTCGTCGTACGGCCGATCTGCCCTTCCGATAGCAGATCCTCGAATCCGACGACAGGATTCACTACACACCCTGTGCGCGAGTCTATGCCCGAGATGACCCCGAGGCAGCCCTGATTGCATCCAATGCATGGCCGGATCTCACTTAGACGGCCAGTTCGGGTCTTCTCAACGATGTCCGGAGCAGCAATGTGCGCCCGGACCATGCTGACCATATCCGCTGCTCCCGAGCGCAGGACTTCTTCAACTTCATCCAGGGCACGGAAGCGACCCGTCACCAGTCGTGGCACCCTGGTAACCGCTGCGGTGATCTGCCCACTTGAGGGCAACTGGTAACCTGCCCCATTCTCCATTCCGCCGATCGCAATATGCGGGCCGAAGAAGTCACCCTGTGAAACGTTTAGAAAGTCAATGAGGCCATCGTCAACGAGACGATTCGCCACTTCGCTCAGTTCAAACTCGCGAACCGCCCCGTCTCCCGCGCCGGCGCCGACGCGGACGCCAACCGGCATGTCGGTTCCGACGGCGTCGCGCACGGCTCGCAGCACCTCCACCAGGAA
Organism: Streptomyces sp. NPDC004629; assembly: GCF_042873595.1. Taxonomy (NCBI): domain Bacteria; kingdom Bacillati; phylum Actinomycetota; class Actinomycetes; order Kitasatosporales; family Streptomycetaceae; genus Streptomyces; species Streptomyces sp. NPDC004629. The sequence continues at coordinate 97,712 of NZ_JBIALO010000008.1, forward strand.
GCGCGACCTGTTCTCAAGGGAACCACCGTACTCATCGTCCCGGGTGTTCGTCATCGGCGACAAGAACTGCTGAATCAAGTAGCTGTGAGCAGCAGCTATCTCCACGCCATCCAGACCACCGGCAACAACCCGTCGGGCCGCACCAGCATATGCTGCGACCAACTCAGCGATGTCTTCTCGATCAAGAGGAACGGGGGGCACACCGATGATGGGACTCGTCACGGCTGAAACGCCCCTAGGGGGGCGCCCGTCACCAGGACCGAAGTGATGGCCACCATGCCATAGTTGTTGAAATACTCTAGTTCCATGAGGCCGAACTGCGGCCATGAGGCGCTGGTAGCCCTCGATGATCCGGTCGTCGTAAGCAGCCAAGCACGACGGATTGTTGCTCACCGTACTCGATGGATGTACCGTCGCCGCCTCAAGAATGATGAGGCCAACCCCTCCCTTCGCCCTTTCTGTGTGGTAAGCGACGAGAGCATCTGTTATCACAGGACCGTTGGCAAATCGCGTTTCATGCGCCGCCATTGCTACACGGTTCGGAACAATCATATTGCGGATCGTAATTGGCTCGAACGTGCGCTCTAGCTCCATGATTATTCGACTCCTCATCGAATCGTTTTTCATGCGATAGATTTACAGCCGAGTCGCGCGCATCAGGCCACCTCCCGCCGGAAGACGGGAGGCCAATGGAGCGAATGGCCTCTCCTTCGACGGCGTGGAGGACGGCAGATTCTATCGGGATCGCTTTTGTCGTCGTCGACACGAAGATCCTCCTTCTGACGCGCCGACGGGATGAACCGCGGTTCATCACAGCGTGTCGGCCGACACACTGTGCATCACCCACGCCAGCACTGTCAACGCATACGTTGACCCTTGTTTCCGGCCCGTTCCGCGGTGTCCGCCCGGCAGGCCCATGATCAGAGAGAAGGGGGGTGTCCGCCGGTTCCTGAGCGAAGACGCCCGCACCGCAGGACTGTTGCAAAGTCCCGGCGATCAGCGACTATGTGGGCTACGGCGGAATGACGCAGTGCGGACGACCCCCGGTTCACATGCACCGAAGGTCCGGCCATGCAGGTGCCCGATCAAGTCACCTGCAGATTTGGAGAGGCGGCTTCGATGAGGTGCGGCTCCTCTGGAGTGAGTGAGGCGAGCTGAATGCGCTCGCCGCGTTCTCCGGATTACGTCCAGGCGGGGGGCTGTCTGGTCACGCCGCTCACCCAGTCGTGAGTGTGCTGCTGGTGGCGTGTACGGCGGTGGACGGGACCTGCTGGGACGTCGCGACACCTGGGCCAACCAGGCCGCGTTCGGCCATCTCGCCAACGGCCGCAGGTGTGGATGGCCGCCCTGGTGGAGGTGGGCAGCCATGTGCGCTGGGCGCGGAACTCGGGGCTGCCAGAGCCGTTGCCACCCGCCAGCTCGACCCCGACCGCATCTCCTTCACCGAGACGACGATCACGCAACGGCAATCGGTCTAAAACCGCCTGGCTCTATCAGCTGTCGGTACGGAGTTGTCGGGTGTCGTAAAGCGAGGCCAGAGCGTGGCCGGCCTGGGCTCGAAAGCGCCGACCCAGCGGAATGACTCCGGTGAAGGCCTGCGTTCCGTGTACCAGTCCCGGGTAGATGTGCAAGCTGACCGGTACGGAATCATCGCGCAGTCGATCAGCGTAGCGGACAGCATGGTCGACGATGACGTCGAGTTCGTTGGCCAGGATCGTTGTGGGCGGCAGGCCCGTAAGGTCGTCGGCCATCAGTGGCGACACCAGCGGGTCATGCGGGTTGGCGTCGGCGGCGATGTACCGGTCGAAGGTCTGCTGGGCCTGGCGGACCATGGGCGGGTACCAGGGCGGTGCGTCGTCCGGCGCATGCGGACGGGTGGCAATGTCCAGGACCGGGATTTCCAGCACCTGGTGGGCGATCGTGGGTCCTCCCTCGGCACGCGCAAGCAGCGCAACAGCGGCAGCCAGGTTGGCACCGGAACTGGTGCCTCCGACCGCGACCAGGGATGGGTCGATACCCAGTTGCTCGGCATGCTCTGACACCCACGTCAAAGCGGTGTAGCAGTCTCGCAGATTCGCCGGGTAGGGGTGGCGGGGAATGAGGCGGTACGCCACGTTGACGACAACGGCGTCGGCCAGTTTGGCCAGATGAGCACAGTGCGAGTGGCCTGTCTCCAGCGAACCCTGGAACCACCCCCCGCCGTGGAAGTACACCAAAGCCGCCCTGCCTCCATCTGAGCGCGGGGCCGTTCCGGGCCGGTACACGCGCACCTCGATCGAGCCGTCCTCGTCCGGACGCCGAACGAATTCGGTGGTGACCGTGACATCAGATGGTGGCCTTTGGACCAGGCGCCGGAATGCGGTCTCTGGCGGCTTGGCCTGCCGTCGCGGACCGGTGTCTTCCGAGACTCCCGTCATGCGCTTGGTCAGAACAGGAATGATCAGGTGGAGGACGGGATGCAGTTTCATCTTGGTCATGAGTTTCCCTCCTGAAGCGACCGGTGGGACGGGGCCAGCCTCGTACGGCAGTCTCGCGGTTCACGTCAGCGGATGCTCTTTATGGCCTGCACGGCTGCCCCCGACAGCAGGGAGGCGAGGCAGGCGATGACGAAGATTCCCGCATAGCCGCTGGTCGTAGCTATCAGGCCGGCTACACCGGGTGCCACGACATGCGGAAGGCTGTTCGCCAAATTGAGCACCGACAAGTCCCTGGCGGCGTTGCCGCGCTCGGGAAGGATGTCGGCCATGAGCGCCTGGTCGACGGCGAGGTAGGTGCCGAAGGCGACTCCGGCCAGCCCGAAGAAGACGTAGAGAGACGCAAGGTGGTTACTCGCTGCGGGAAACACGACCGCCACTGCGAGTAGCGCCGAGGAGGCCACGACCAGGGGTTTCCTGCGCCCTATCCGGTCCGAGTAGGTACCGGACAGGGCCACACACAGGGCTGCCCCTGCCGCGAAGATGAGAGTGAGTGAGGCGAAGACGCGTCCGACATCCTTCTCCGCGACGCCGAAGTAGTCAGTCAGTACGTAGAAGTGGTAAGAGAGGATCAGGTAGAAGGCCAGCAGGAAGAGAAAACGGCCGACGAAGGCATACCAGAAGTCACGGTCCTTGGGGATCTTCAGGGCTGCTTTGAGGGTGGCCAGGGGCAGTTCACTGGGTGTGGATCCAACCGTGCCGGAGGGCAACTTGATGGTCAGCACGATGGCGACTAGTCCCGTGAGCCAGGGCAGGAGGCCCAGGCCCAGGGTCGGCAAAGTCAGAAACGACGCCGCGGCGAAACTGCCAAGGGTCTGCCCGAGCAGCAGCCCGAGGCCGGCCAGACCCGATGCGCGGCCGTAGCGCTCCCGTTCCACGAGGTCGGGTGTTAGCGCGAACAGGGCGCTGTGCATGGCGCTTTGGCCGAGACTGTACAGCGCAAACAGTATGAGGATCACTGGTTTGGCGTCGGTGAGAGCGACAGCGCTCAGCGATGCAGAGGCGAGGAGCCCGCCGCCCAGAATCCAGGGCTTGCGTTTGCCGAGCGTACCGCGGGTGCGGTCGGAGAGGATCCCCGTAACGATCATCCCGATACCCGCGCACACAGCGCCCAGGGTCGACAGGACACCGTAGAAGGCGATTTTTTGCTCGGGGTCGATGTCGGCCACGAGTGCTTGCAGGAGGGTGGCTCCGGCCACGGAGGGAACGGCCCAGCCCAGGTTCGCAATCAGTAGAAGGCTGCCGATGCGTTCAGCTGAATGCGGCCGTGTGCTGCCTTGAACGTCCAGGAGTGCGTCTTCAGGGCTTTGCATGCCTGATCACCCTTGAAGGTCCGCTATATACCGCAGGACGATTTCCTCAGTCCGCGGTGTTATCTGGGTGTGCCAGGAGACAGGAACGGTGGAGGACGGTGTCTTCAGCCGCTGTTCGAGATGGTCGGCCAGGTGACCTCGTCCGGTGGCACGCAGGTGGGCCGCATACCGGGTCGGGTCGTTGTAGTGGGTGGGACCGATCTGGAGCGTGGTCTGCATCGGGTCTGGCAGGCTGCCGGGCGCGCCTGCATATGTGTTCCACCACTCCTGGAGATGGCCGCGCATGGCAGTGGCCAGATCCGATTCCTCCTCCAGAAGGTTGCGGCTGAGGTGCGGATCCTTGGTCACGTCGAAGAGCTGTTCCGGCTCGGCCCGGAAGCATCCGGGATGGTAGGTGCGTATGTAGAGGTGGTCACTGGTGCGCACTGCACGCTGGTAGGTGTGGGCGCCATGGCCCAGCACAAGATACGAGCGGGAGGGATGGGCTTCACCTCGCACTGCGTCCGCGAACGATTCGCCCTGCCAGCCATGGGGCGTCGGAATGGAGAGCAGTTCACAAAGGGTGGGCGCCAGGTCGATGTTGTAGAGCAGGGCGTCACAACGTCGGCTCTCGTCAGGCAAGTCGTCGGTGACGCCAGGCCAGTAGAAGACAAGCGGGAGGCGCTGCGTCGGCTCGTTCGCGAGGCCGTGTTCGGCGTATGAGCCGTTCTCTCCGAGAGATTCTCCGTGATCGGCGCTGACGATGATGGCCGTCTCATCGGCGATGCCCAGTTCGTCAAGAAGGCTCAGCAACTGGCCGAAGTAATGGTCCCAGTACATGATGGCGCCGTCGAAACCGTTGACCAGATGTTCGAAGTCGGCGCGGTCTCGGATTTCCTCGGGCATGTTGGAATTGGGGCTGCGCTGCGGGAACACGCTGTAATGCAGGTCCAGGGCACTGCGCGGCCCATAGATCTCCGCGTGACCCGCGATGGCATCCGCGTCCGGCCATTGGGGGGCAGGTCCGGAAGCGGCGGCGAGCTGCGTCCAGCGTTCGGGTTGCAGGTAGGGAGTGTGAGGTTCCCAATACGTCAGGTGGAGGTACCAGTTGTCCTCGGCAGCGTGCCGGCGGATCCAGTCCGTAGCGACGGCGTTGATTTCCGGTGCCTGCTCGTCGTTGAGGTGGCCCGTGGCCCGAATGGACTCCCGGAAGTTGCCCAGGAAGTGATAGGCGCGGTGTCTCTCGGCGAACATGGACACGGCCGCCGTGTAGGTTCCGTGTCGTTGCAAGTGCTGGCCCAACAGGGGACGGTCCGGTTCAGTACCGTGTCCTGGATCCAGTCGGAAGCGGGCGGCTTCCCCGAAGTGTCCGATCACTCCGTTGGTGATGCCGAACTGGCCGGATGTCAGGGCAGTTCGTGAGGGCAGGCACGGAGAGTCGGAGCAGTAGTAGCGGTCGAAGACGACACTGCGTTCGGCCAGCTCCTGTAGATGGGGAGTAGTGGGTCGGTGATACCCGTAGGGCTGAGTGTGGTCGGCCCGCAGCGTATCGACGTCCACGTAGATGATGCGCATGCCTCGTCCCTTCGGAGGGATGTAAGTGTTCTTGGTTCTGCTTGCTGCGACGCTGCGTCAGCGCGGGTCTCTCGTAGGCGGGAGTCCCTGTGCAATCTCGAACCGGGCCAGAGTGAGTTCCAGCCATGCGATATAAGCCGCCGTCGAGGCGTAGCCACGCTCGTGTGCGGTCCAATGCACCTCACGGGCCCATGCCGGGTCTACCTCCGGAATAGGATCCAGTGAGGCCTGGGCGAAGTCGATCCAGTTCTCATGGGCTGCTTGTTTGCGCCGGTAGTCGAGTTCCGTTCGCAACAGGTCAATAGCTACATCGCGCCCCAGGGCGGCGCCGAAAACAAACCGCACCATGAAGTCGGGGTCCATCGGGCGGGTGGAAGGCACATAAGGCGAGCGCGCCCACGCGATGAACTCCTGTCGGCCTGCGGCAGTGAGCCTGTAGACTTTTGCATCCGGTTTCCCGTCGCGAGCGTCTACCTCGAACTCAACCCATCCCTTGTCGGCCATTTTTGCCAGAGTGCGATAAATCTGCGGTAGCTGCGCACCGTACCCCAAATACTGGCCGTTGCCGTCCATCCATTTTCGCATATCGTATCCAGAGAAATTGCGAAGCCCCAGCAATCCAAGGATCACATATTCGAGACGCATTGCTCATCCTTCCGCTTCATACATAAAATCACCGAAAGCTCCGGCGAGCGGATCACCGTGTACCTGGAGGTCTTTCAGCAACTCGTGACGCAAATTTTCCACTTGCGACCGGCGCGAAGGCCGATCAGTCAGATCTTGCAGGGCGTGCGGATCTTCGATCAGGTCGTAGAATTCTTCCGGCTGGCGCTTGACGTAAAATTTGTTTCTTTCGTTCAAGGCCGGGTCGGCAGCACCCGCTGCCAGCATAGAATTCCACGTAAGTCCGAACATATTCTCAGCGCGATATTCACGCTGGCCATCGCTCCAGTGATTCCAGACGTACAGAGATTCCGCGGTCTGAATGGCACGCATTTCATAGCGCTCTTTTGCAGCCGTCTCATGGAACATGGTGACCATCTGAGTACGGTCGGATTGCCGCTCCCCTGCGAAGAGCGGAGTCAGGCAGCGGCCATCGAGTTCCAAAGCGGCCCCGGCCTCGACTCCCGCCATCGTGCAGAAGGTGGGAAACAGGTCCAGAGTACTAACGAAATGCGATACTTCGATCACACCTGGCCTGATGTGTCCCGGCCACCGGATGACCAACGGAGTCTGCGTGCTCTGTACGTAGCAGTTGGCCTTCGCGAACGGGAAAGGCATGCCGTGGTCGGAAAGGAAGATCACCACAGTTTCTTCGGCTTGGCCACTGCCTTCCAGGACATCCAGCAGCGCTCCGATCACGTCGTCGCAACGTCGAACCGAGCTCAGATACTCGGCGAACTCCTTCCGGATGAGCGGGTGATCGGGGAGAAACCCTGGCGGATCCGCTTCTCCCGAGCCGAAGATCTTGGACGGGGCCGGCACTACGTCTCGGACTTCTTGCGGCCACCAGTTCAGCTCATCGTCACTGCCATGGAAGGGCCGGTGCGGGTCGTGCGCATTAGCCAGCAGGAACCAGGGCCGCGACGTGTGTGCCGCATCGGAGATGAATGCCGAGGCCGCACGCGCATAGGCGAGTGGGTCACGTCCCATGCCAAGCTCCGCCTGTGTGTGGATCACCTGCCAGTGAAAGCGCTCCACCGGAGCGAGGTGATCGACCTTGCCGAGGATGCCGAAGCGGTAACCGGCCCCTCGCAGCACATCGGGTAGTACCGGAACGTCGTCCCGGATGGCTTCGAAACCCTCCGCACCATTGCTGTGGGGCCGCCGGCCAGTCATCAGCGCCGAGCGGCTCGGCTGACAAACGGCTACTGGGACGTGGGCACGTGCAAAGCGCATCCCTTCCGCGGCCAGTCCGTCCAGTCTGGGCGTGGCGCCGGACACGCCGCCGAAGCATCCAGGAACTGACGCGTTCAAGTCATCAGCCGTGATGAGAAGAATGTTGGGAGGCATTTCTCTTCCAGTTCTCGTACAAGACGTGGTGGTTAACCTCGGATGACGCGGAATCCGCAGTTCCCCGTGGAGGACTCGGGAGTGTTCGCGGAGCGTGCTGCTACTCGGTATCGATGGCAGTAGGAGTGGTGGCACAGGTAGGAGCCGCCTCGCGTCACTCGTGCTACCCCTGACGAGGGGCCTCGTGGGTCACGATTGGGCGATTCCTGGTAATAGGATGTGGAGAACCAGTCGGCACACCACTCCCACACGTTCCCGGTCATCTCGTAGAGACCGAAATCGTTCGGAGGGAAGGATCGGACCGGTGCCGTAGTCAGATAACCGTCGTCAAGGGTGTTGTGCGTCGGAAAGACTCCATGCCAGATGTTGCAGCGGTTTTCTCCGCCGGGCGTCAGTTCCTGGCCCCATGGGAAACGGCGGCCATCATGTCCGCCGCGTGCCGCGTACTCCCACTCCGCTTCGGTGGGCAGTCGCGCGCCGGCCCACGCGCAGTAGGCAACGGCGTCGCGCCAGGAAACATGCACGACAGGATGGTCGGAGATATCCTTCCAATCGGACAGACCTCCGGCCGGGTGACGCCAGTCTGCGCCGCGCACATTCAGCCACCATTCAGCGCCTACGGCCGCACCCAAGACATCGCGCCGATGAGCCATGACAGCAGAGTGGAAGACGGCCGAGGAGCCGTATTCTTCTGCCTCCGTCCGGTAGCCCGTCTCGCTGGCGAAAGCTGAGAATTCGTGGTTGGTCACTGTGGTGGCGCTGATGGCGAACCCGCTGACGTACACACGGTGCAGAGGCCTTTCTCCGTCCGAAGGGTAGCCCTCTGCGAAGGCGTCGCCCATGACGTATTCTCCGCCTGTCAGATCAATATAGAGGTGTTCTGCCCCTGACCGGCGCCTCTCCCCCGAGGCCGTATCAGGCCACGGCGCCGTCGTGGCCCGGGCGGAACCGCCGGAGGGTTGTGGATTGCAGCAGTGATTCATTTCATCCTGCCCATCAGTACCATGCATGACGGCCATCTATCCGTTGCGCGAAGTCATACGACGGCTACTCTTGGGCCGGAAGAAAACCTGTTGAGCCGACTGCGCCCAGCCACGCCAGGGATGGTTTCGGGGACCGTGCAAAATTGTCTCGGTCCACGGCGATGAGGCCGAACGTCGGATTCCATGTGCCCCACTCGTAGTTATCCAGAAGGCTCCAGTGGAAATATCCCCGCACATCGATCCCCTCCGCCAGGGTTGCGGCCAATGCCGCCAGAGCCCCTCTGGTGTAGTCGATCCGCTGGTTGTCATCACTGGTGGCGATGCCGTTCTCGGTAACGATGACGGGGACATCTCCCACAACTTCTGCTGCGGTGCGTATGGCTCCGCCCAGGGCTGCGGGGTAGTACTCCCACCCCGTCTGGGTTCGAAGTGCCGCGGGCTCTGGAGCCGCAGGGCGTGCAGTCTCGCCGTCCACGCCCAGACGGATGCGGGTGTAGGTCTGCACGCCCACCCAGTCGTCGCTACGCGACTCCAGCAGGAACCGCGTCTGACGTGGATGCACATACGCAGCCGCGACCCGCTCAGCTCCAGGCATGGGCTGGTAGTCCTGGACCGACACCGACCAGCCAACCCTCGTGTCTGGGAGCAGCGCGTGCAAAATGTCCCGGGCCTGTCGATGCGCAGAGACTAGGCCCTTGGCCGTGGGCTCGTCGGGTTCAGGCAATCCGTGCGCAAGTACGTCCGGTCCGTCCGCTATCAGCTTCGGAAAAGCAGCGACGACATTCGGCTCGTTGATTGTTCCCACGTGCTCAACTCCATGCAGGATCCCAGCCACCCGCCTGACATAGCGAGCAAATGCGGCAGGCGCATCCGGAGCCGCCCACCCGCCTCCTCCCGAGAACCATGCGGGACATGTGAAGTGATGCAACGTCACCAAAGGCCGCAGACCGCGCTGGAGGGCGCCTTCGATCATCTGCCTGTAGTGAGCCAGGGCCTTGTCGCAGAATGATCCGCACGTCGGCTCGATGCGGGCCCACTCGATGCTGAAGCGGTAGTCACGAAGGCCGGCCGCGGCTGCCAGATCCATGTCCTCCCGCCACCGGTGGAAGCTGTCGACGGCCCGCCCGCTCGGTTCCTCGCAGAAGGAGGACGGCATGGTCTCCAAGACCCACCAGTCACTGGACTCGTTGCCCCCCTCGGTCTGGTGGGCCGATGTTGCAGCACCCCAGAGGAACCCAGGCGGCAACGGGACTCTCTTCATCGCTTCTCCCACAACGTCTGCATGCCAGTTCACGGTGGCGCCCCCTGTCGACGGCCCGGGCAGCAGCGAGCGGCCGGCCTTCCGAGGAGCCGTCTTAATATATGTGTAACACCGTATGAAGGTCCCTGCAATGGCTGGCACTGCATGGATCCACCAGGCCGACCTAAGTGCCTAGGCATCTATGGCGGGGCTCAGAGAGGGGGTCGCGGGGGCATGTACTTCCTTGGGGATGATCTCGGTTGACCGGCGCCATGCCGGTGGACAGGCAGACATACCCCCGTGTCGTTCGCCAACCGGTACGGGCGACATCGTTGTCATGTCCGCCGGCCGTGTCGCGACAACCTACGGTGACCAGTTCCGTTGTCTACCGCCCATACGCGTGCTCGGCGGGATGTCGGTGACGGCCGAAGTGGTTGTGGATCGCATGCCCGGCATCGGGCCCTTCCTCGGCGCCGAGTTCCTCGCGGCCCCCGGCGGCGACATGAACGCATTCGACAGCGCCGACCGGCTCGCCGAGTTCGCCGGCGTCGCCCCGGCCGTCCGCGACTCAGGAAGGATCAACGGACGGTGCCACGACCCCACACCGTCCGTCACCCCCATGTCGCCAGATCGCTCGCCGTGCTCTACCTCCTGGCCGAGAAGTCGACCTCGGTCAGCCAGTCCGCGGGGTTCTGGCTGTCGGGCTCCGGTGTGATGATCGTCAGGTGCTGCTCGGGTTCCGGTCCTTCGTTCCAGGCCCGATGCGGAACTCGCGCGGGCATGATGACAAGTTCGTGAGGCCTGACCTTCCTCCGCTCGCTTCCGATGTCCACGGCAAGGGTGCCGGCGAGAACGAAGATGAGTTCGTCGAATTCGTGTGAGTGGTAGGGCGGAACTGTGGCGTCCACTTCTGTTCGGGAGACGGCGACCATGCCCTTGTCCGAGCCGGTCGCACGGTTCGCCAGAACCTGCATCTCCACGCCGACCTCCGGTAGGGGCCTTAGCCAGCCGTCCGTCGCGACGGGGCGCAGACAGCCAGTGGGCGGAGGGCCGCCAAGGTCGTCGCAGTACTCGACGAGTTTGGTCATACGTCCGCCAGTCGCCGGCACATGAGTAGGTAGAAGCAGCTCGACCTGGAGGACGTGGTCTGTCCCGGGGTTCGCAGCGAAGTGGGGTGTCCTGGCCGGAATTCGCACCAACGTATGTGGTTCAGCCCGGAGCCTCTCGGTGCCGAGTTGCACTTCGATGGTGCCTTCCAGGACGTAGTAGAACTGGTCGACGGGATGGTAGTGCAACGGGTCGGCTTGAGTACCGGCAGGGATGCCACCTTTGATCACCGAGCACGACTCAAGGTGCGCGAGAAACTCCGGTTGGTGGACAGCCGGATCCGTCGGGTGATCCGCGAAACTCCGCACGTAGCGCATCTGTTGGTTCCTCCCTGTCATCAATTCGGTCAGGACTCTTGGAAGGGAAAGTGATGTGGAGCTGGGCCAGGCTTCGAGAGATCGCGGTGGGCACGTAGTGCAGCTGACACTCGCAGCTCGTATGCCGAGGGAAGGCCGGAGAGAGGCCACAAGACACTTGTTTCAGACCGGCGGAATCGGCGAAGCCAGCGGCACCGCGCGCTGGGCGGGGCAGGGCCCGCTCGCCTGGCGGATCTGCATACCGGCGTTCTCCGGCGGTTTCTTGGTGGCGGCCATCGCTCGGATCGGCCGGCCAACCAGTCCATCCATCACGTGTCACACCCGCATGTACAGCCGGCGTCATCCCCACAGGCGAGAGCCACCAGGCCGAGGCTCTGCGGCCACCCACATACACAGGTCGGCGCATCCGGCGATTGGTTATGGCAGCCCTCCACCACCTCGTGGTCCCCATGACAGCCCAGTCACTGGGCAGTCTTGTCGAGTCGCGGTCCGGCCTCCCTCGCCCCTTGCTCTCCTGATCAGATCAGCATGGTCGGCTCGACCGGAAGTTGTCCCAGGGCTCTGAGCTGCACCGACGCTCCCTCATCGCTCCCTGTGCGGCCCCTGGGACGAATCGCGATGACCGATGTCGCGAGTGTAGAAATTCTCCGGCCCAGCGTCAACACTGATGTTGACACTCGCTGGAGTGGCGCGCTTCCATATGCCCCACACCGCAGTGCGCACGCCGATCCCGGCGGGCTTGATCGCAAACAAGGAGGTGGGGATCGTGTTGGACGTTCGCAGCGCCATGCGGCGATCGGCCCGGTTTCATCGTGATCTGCCGGCCGCCGTCAGCGGCCACCGGACATTGACCTTCGGCGAGGCATGGGACCGCGGGCTACGATTGGCCAATGCGCTGATCGCCGCCGGATTGCAGCCCGGCGACCGTGTCGCCGTACTGGAAGACAACTGCGTCGAGGCGGTCGATTTCTACGCCGGGACCGTGGCAGCCAATCTGGTGCGGGTCCCGCTCTACCGCCGCAACTCCGCGGAGGCCCACCTGAGCATGATCCTGGGTACGCAGTGCAAAGCCGTGGTCGTCTCCCAGGAATACGCTCATGAACTCGACGCCATCGCGGGCGAGCTGTCCGGAGTAACCGTTATCGTGCGCGACGACGGCTACGAGCAGTGGCTCAGCACGTTCCCGGCGACGGATCCAAACCCGGATATCGATCTGGATGACGTGTTCATCATCCGTCACTCTGCGGGGACCACAGGCCGCGCCAAGGGCATCGCCTACACGCATCGCGCTTGGATGAACACCACCCGCGACTGGTTCTACATGCTTCCGCCGGTCGAGCGCGGGGACAAGTGCCTGCATGTTGGGCCGATCAGCCACGGCTCGGGGTACCTCTTCCTCCCCGTCTGGCTGGCCGGCGGCTGCAACCTCCTGGACCGCAGGTTCGACGGCAAGGACTTCATGGAGCGTATCAAGAAGGACGGCATCGGCTGGTTCTTCGCAGTTCCCACCATGATTGCCGACATTGTCGACTCGACCCGGGGCGTGCCCCAGGAGTTGCCGTCGCTCAAGGCGGTGATGATCTCAGGCGCGCCGATCAGCACCAGGACAGCCCTCATGGCACACAAGGTGTTCGGGAACTGCTTGTTCCAGATGTACGGACAGACCGAGGCCGTTCCGGTGTCTTTCATGGGCTCGAAGGAGTGGTTCAGCGGCCCGCCCGATTCCGACACCATACGGGCGGCTGGGCGCGTCATGCCCTTCGCCGAACTGGACATCAGGGGGGCTGACGACCAGTCCCTGCCCCCCGGCCAGGAGGGTGAGATCGTCGTCCGCTGCGACGGCCAGATGACCGGCATCTGGGGAGACGAACCAACGGGCCGCGAACGACTGCGCGGCGGCTGGGTACACACCGGAGACATCGGCCGGCTGGACGAACAGGGCTACCTGTATGTCGTCGACCGCGTCGACGACATGATCGTCTCTGGAGGATTCAACATTTGGCCCGCAGAACTGGAGCAGGCAATCCAGTCACTTGAGGGGGTCAAGGAAGCAGTGGTCTTCGGGGTGCCCCACGAGAGGTGGGGTGAGGCCCCACTGGCTGTCGTGGTTCGCGAGCACGGCGCTTCGCTGAACGAGGATCAGATTGTAGCTGCATGCACGCAGACACTTGGGTCGTACAAGAAGCCGCAGACAGTGGTGTTCCGCGACGCCCCCCTCCCCCGCAGTCCGGTCGGCAAGATCCAGCGCAAGGTTCTGCGTGAGCCGTACTGGGCCAGCGAAGAGCGGCGGGTCCGCGGAGCGTAGGCTACACTCCGTCAACATGTGCGTTGACACCTTGCTTCCGAGGCACTACAGCGGTTCAGGAGACCCACGATGAGCAGCCCGTCCACGCCCACTGGCAGAGGTCCTTCCGACGGCCATCTCCCGCCCATCCGCCGCAGCGCTCGACGGCAGAAAACACTCGATGTCACCGCGATCACGGGTGCCGAACTCAGCCTTCGAGCCACGCTCTTGGACACGAGCGTGGCCATCGAGGATCCGACGGATGTCGAAGTGATCCACGATCTAAGGCTGGATGCCACCATCAGCATCCCGGATCTGGTGATCCGTGAGATCAAGGCGCATGCCGAGCACCAGCCGTACGACATGTGCAGTTTCACGATCGCGCCTATGGCCAAACTGAAGGGGCTCAGCCTCAAGCGAGGCTATCGCCGCGAGGTGCTCAGCATCCTCGGCTCCACACGCGGGTGCAGCCACTTCCTCACGCTGGCCCTCGATCTCTCAGCAGCCAACATCCTGTCGATCTATCTACGGATGCGCGAGCACGTGGCCAACACTGCCGACAACCGCAGCAACGGCACATGGATCAGGGCCGGGCTGGATGTGGAGCCCGGTCTGCTCAACGCCTGTATGGCCCTTGCTGAGAATTCGCCCGTCATCCAGCAGGCCGGGCCCATGCAACAGGAGCATGGCGACTGAGCGCAGCGGCCAATCAGCGTCGTGCTCCTGTGGCCCCCCTCCCAACGACGTTCATCAACACTCATGTTGACAACCGATTGAGTGCTGGCTAGCGTCGCGAAGGTGAAAAGAATCGCCAACACTGAACTCGACGTCTTTCCTCTTTGCCTGGGCGGGAATGTGTTCGGCTGGACCGCCGATCGAGAGCAATCCTTCGCTGTCCTGGACGCATTCGCCGCAGCCGGCGGGAATTTCTTCGACACCTCCGACGTGTACTGGAAATTCAGTCCGGGGAACAAGGGCGGTGAGTCCGAAACGATCATCGGTGAGTGGATGCACACACGTGGTTGTCGTGACCGCATGGTCGTCTCCACCAAGATCGGCGCTGCAGACGGCATGACCGGCGGCCTCAGCGCGCAGAGGATCCGGCGGAACACCGAAGCGAGTATGCGCCGTCTCCAAGTCGATGTCATCGACCTGCTGTATGCACACGTGGACGACACCGAAACTCCGCTCACGGAGACCCTGGGAGCCTTCGACGAACTGGTCCGGGCGGGTAAGGTGCGCTACATCGGTGCATCCCGTTATCCCACCGAACGCCTCGCACAGGCCCTGGAAATCTCAGATCGTGAGGGCTTCACGCGATACGTGGCCACACAACCGCTCTACAGCCTGGTGGAGCGCGGCTACGAGCAAGACGTAGCCCCACTGCTGGAAAGGACGGGGCTGGCTTCCATGCCCTACTACTCCTTGGCCGCGGGCTTCCTCACCGGCAAGTACCGTCCCGGGGTCGAGGTCTCCAGCGCCCGTGCCCACGGTCCTCGCCCAGGCGGCGCCATGTCCTACCTCGATGCGCGCGGTGTACGCGTGCTCGATGCGCTCGATGAAGTGTCCGCCGCGCACACCACGACAGTCGCCGCCGTGGCGCTGGCATGGCTGATGGCACAGCCCACGGTCACCGCTCCGATCGCCAGCGCCCGTAACGTCGCTCAGCTCCAAGGCATCCTGCCCGCGGCCGAACTGACACTGTCCGAGCAGGAACTCCAACTGCTGTCGGCAGCAAGCGCGCAATAGCCGTCTGCTACGTCCGCACTCCAGGCGAACACCGTCTCCAAGCCGAGTTTCAAGATCCCTCAGCCGAGACCCCGGGTTCGGTCGGTCCAGTGCCACCCGCTCACGGCGGATCACCGAGTGAACCAAGGCCCGGGTGTGGGCCAAGCTGCGCTGCCTGATGCTCAACGAGCTGGGCGCGTGCGGCGAGCGTTGCGCGGCCGACATGCGCCGTCGCTGTGAACGCACAGCCGACCACTTCCCGCCCATTCGCCGGGCTGGTATGGATTCATGGGTGAGTTCGCGCTCATGGGCCCGAGACCAGGATGGTGAGCGTCACCGGACGCGGGACGAGCGAGCCGCAAGGGCGCGCCGGACGTGGATGCCCGAGGCAGGCCTGCCACCCCTCCGCTTCCCGGATCACAACAACTCTTCCTCGAACATGAAGGGGAGCCCGGGCGCATCGAGGCCGGCTGCCTTGGGGCTCGTAAGCGCCTGCTCCGCCCAGATGATCTTTCCCTCGGGAACATGACGGGTTCCCCACCGGTCAGTGAGCTGGGCAACCAACAGCAGGCCACGGCCTCCCTCGTCGAACACCCTGGCCCGGCGCAGATGAGGGGCGGCGCTGCTGCCATCCGAGACCTCACAGATCAGACAGTCATCATCCCGGATCAGGCGCAGCCGGATGGGACTGCCCCCGTAGCGGATGGCGTTGGTGACCATCTCGCTGACCACCAGTTCGGTGGTGAAGGAGAGGTCTTCCAACTCCCAGGAGACAAGCCGGTCACAGACGCTTCTGCGCGCCCCGGAGACCACAGCGGGATCGACGGGCAGGTCCCAGGAGACGTGGTGCTCGGCATCCAGGAGGCGGGTGCGTGCCAACAGGAGCGCGACATCATCCGTTGGTTGATCGGGCAGCAGCACTCGCAATGCGGCATCGCAGCGCTCTTCGAGCGAAAGTTCCGAGCGGGACAGCACATCGCGCAGCAAGGCGAGTCCGGCGTCGACATCATGCCCGACTGACTGGATCAGGCCGTTCGTGTAGAGCGCCAGCACACTCCCCTGAGACAGGTCGAACTCCGCCGATTCGAAGGGCAGTCTGCCCAGACCAAGGGGAGGTCCGGCTGGCAGGTCGGGGATATACGCATTCCCATCGGGAGTAACCAAAGCAGGTGCCGGATGCCCGGCTCGTGCCATCGAGCAGTGACCGGATGTTGGATCGTACACAACATAGAGGCAACTTGCCCCCATTTCGCCTGACCCACTACGGAAATACCCTGCCCCCTCCTCGTCGCGGTCCAGGCGTAGGACGAGATCGTCGAGTTGGGTGAGCAGTTCGTCCGGCGCCACGTCGACGTCGGCAAGGGTCCGTACGGCCATACGCAGCCATCCCATGGTTGCTGAAGCCTGGATGCCGTGGCCGACAACATCGCCCACCACGAGCGCCACTCGCGTTCCGGACAGCGGAATCACGTCGAACCAGTCTCCGCCCACCCCCGCCCGGGGCTCGGCCGGCAGATAGCGGGAGGCGATCTCCACGGCTGTCTGCCGGGGCGCTTCCCGGGGGAGCAGGCTGCGCTGCAGGGCCAGCGAAGTGTTCCGCTCGCGGGTGTATCGGCGAGCGTTGTCCACACACACTGCGGCACGAGCTGCGAGTTGCTCAGCCAGCGACTGGTCACCGTCGTCGAAGGGCTCCGGAGTACGGTGCCGAGCAAAGAGCGCAACTCCCAGGGTGGTGCCGCGGGCTTGGAGCGGTACCACCATGGTCGAGTGGACCTCGTAGGTACGCATGCTGTGGGCACGCTCTGGAACGCCGATCGCCCATGACATCCGGGTTTCCTCAACAACGGGATGACGCATCGCTCTGCCGGTTGCCAGGGCCTGGCCCGGTGGTGACTGCTCATGGTAGGTGTGCCGCTCATCCAGTGAGATCACTGACTCGGGGCATCCCTCCAAAACCGACTGCTGGGCCACCCGGCGGAAGACGAGAGAGACGGGGGCGGCGGGTTCCGAGTCATCGCCGGACAGGATCGCGTCGAGTAGGTCGACGGCAACGAAATCGGCGAAGCAGCCGACGGCCACCTCGGCTAGTTCCTCGGCGGTACGGGCCAGGTCCAAGGTTGTCCCGATGCGCATGCTCGCTTTGTCGAGCACCTCCAGCCGTCGGCGTGCCTGATACTGCTCGGTGGTGTCGAAAGCCATCGCGGATACACCCTCAACCCGCCCTGTATGGTCCTTCAGCGGGGAGAACAGTGCGGTCCAGGCGTGTTCCCGGCTGTCCCCCGGGAAAGGCATGTACAGTTCATGGGACGCTGGCGCCCCAGTCCTGAGCACCTGCTCGACGATACGGCCCAGCTCTTCCAGGCCAGGCAGTACCCGGCCGGGCTCCATCTCACCGGCAGGCAGACCAAGCACCTGCTGTTCCACCCTGCCGACCAGCCGCTCTGAGATGGCGTTGGTCGCGACGAGCCGCCCTCGGCAATCGAAAAGTGCCACCGGTATCGGCAACTGATCCAGCCCCCGGGCACGCAGCAGCGCCCTACCGGGCTGGTTTCGCCGGCTTGAGGAATCCGGCGGCGGGCCGGCAAGGGTCAGACACCACTGGGTCTCCCCGGCGGCGTCCAGCAGCGGCAGGCCCTGAACTGACGCCCGTACCGGATGCCCGTCCGCATGCCGGAGTACGAGCGGCGCTCTCCATGCCCTCATCCCTGCGCAGCAGATTCTGACTGCCTCGGGCAGGCCGTCAACGAGCAACCAAGCCGCAGGCTGCCCGACGACGTCACCCGCTGCATAGCCCAGGAGCTGAGCGGCTCCGGTGCCCCATGCCGTAACGGTGTCCCTCTCGCCAACCATTACTACAGCGGTCTCATCCAGCGCGGCATGCGGATGCGTGTCACCCCGATCCGGACTCACGCCACCATCATTATTCATTGGGACCACTCATCCCTGGGCCCCCGCAGCATGGCATACAAGCCGCCCTTTACCCCAGAACCCAGCATGCTCCTCGGCCGAAGTGACATCAAGCGCCCTGCTCCTCGGCAAACCCGCCCTACCGCATCCACCGATGCCCCTATCTACGCACAGCGGGACGGGTCAGCCCCGAGGCGCTGTCCGCCGGGCGTCGCTGCCGGCCGCCCCTACTGTTGGCCTGATCAGTAGCTTGTCGCCATCTCGATCACAGTCATGGGCCGCCGCCGTTCATCACAAGGCGCACTTGGTCCGGGGTGAGGAGGCGACACATCGGGCGATCATGCTCGGTCCCGGTTCGGCGTCGCGCCACCCGGGATCACGCCTCACTCCGGATGCCCGCCGAGTTGCCGGCCGGGAGGAGACCGTGCGGGTACAGCACTTCGACAAAGCACCCGGCGCGGACGCGCTGTGCACGCTGACGTGATCGCAGGTCGCCCGGCCTCACACCTGGTGCCACTCGATCGGACAGCTCATCAATCAACATAGATGTTGACAGCCTTGTGGAGTCCTTCCTACGATCAGCGCATTCGTTGTCCGATGCGGGAGGTTTCGACATCGACGGGCACATTCGGGAGCTCCGCCATACGACACGGGCCCAGATCGAGCAGGACATGTCAGCACTCAGTGCGAAGGCACACTGCGACTCCTGGATGACGGCGCACTCCCCCGAATTCAGCCGTGTCGCCGGTGCACACGGCTGGATCGGGATGACTCTGCCGCAGGAGTTCGGCGGTGGCGGGCGGACACCTCTTGAGCGCTACGTCGTCATCGAGGAGTTGCTGGCCGCAGGCGCCCCTGTCGCAGCTCACTGGTTTGCTGACCGGCAGGTCGGTCCCGCCCTGCTGCGCCATGGGACCACCCAGCAGCGTGAGCGTTACCTGCACGGCATCGTGCGCGGCGAGTGCTACTTTTCGATCGGCATGTCGGAGCCTGAAAGCGGCTCCGACCTTGCGGCGGTCCGTACGAAAGCCACCGAGATCGACGGTGGGTGGCGCTTGAACGGCACGAAGATCTGGACCAGCCATGCCCACGCCGCCCACCACATGCTTGTGCTCTGCCGTACGGACGCGCCCGAGGACGGAGACCGCCGCACCGGTCTGTCACAGTTCCTCGTCGACCTGCGCCTGCCGGGCGTCACAGTCCAGCCGATCATTAGCCTCGACGGTCACCATCACTTCAATGAGGTGCTGTTCGACGATGTCATGCTCCGCGATGACGACCTCCTCGGCAGGCGGGGCCAGGGCTGGAACCAGGTCATGGAGGAACTCGCCCTTGAGCGCAGCGGGCCCGAGCGCTTCATGTCGACGATGCCGCTGCTGCGCGCCCTGGTGCGCGGCAGCAGCGCTCGTCCGACCGCTCTCGGTGCTCTGCTCGCCGAGCTTCAGAGCCTGCGGGCACTGTCGACCGCAGTCGCCGAGGCACTGAGCCGGGGCGAGGTCCCCACGGTCGACAGTGCCCTGGTGAAGGATCTCGGCACTAGGTTCGAGAGCAAAGTGGTCAGCCTGGCCCGCGCCATGTCGCCTGCAGTCCCCGATACCGAATCGCAGTGTGACCTTGAGCGGCTGCTCGCCGAGGCGATCCTGCATGCGCCCGACCGAACATTGCGCGGCGGGACCAACGAGATCCTTCGCGGGATCGTGGCAAGAGCTGTGGTGACGGCATGATGAGTGAGGTGGGTGGCGCCGTCCGTTCCCTGCTGGGCGGCCGTCCGCAGGACAGACCTGAGGGCTCCTGGGACGAGTCGGCAGGTCGGGCCGTTACCAAGGCCCTCGCCGCCGACGGGTGGCTGGGGGTGGGACTTTCTCCGGAGCGCGGTGGAGAAGGCGGTGATCTGGCCGATGCGGTAAGCGTGGTAGACGCTGTGACCAGCATCGGCTGGCCTTCTCCAGCAGCTGACGTGCTTCTGGTGACCAACACCGTGTTGTCGACGGTCAGCGGGCGGCCGCCGGACCTCGGGCCCGGCCCTGCTGTCGTGGTACCCGCCGTGGCGACCAGGGATCCACAGGGGCGAATCTCGGTATCAGCCGACCGCGTGGCCTGGGCGCCGTGGGCCGATCGGCTCCTGGTAGTAGTACCAGGATCGGACAGCTCCACTGCTGTCCTGGCCGCTGTGGATGCTGCTGACGCCCTCAATCGTCGCGGCACCGCGCTGCATGGCGCCCCCTGGGGGGACGTCCGCCTTGAGTCGCTTCCCGCCGGCAAGGTCACACCGCTGGACCGGCCGGCCGAGGACGTCATCGATCTGGCGGTGTGCGGCGGGGCCCTGGCCCGGTGTGTTCAGTCGCTCGCCGCGCTGCGGCGGCTCCGTGAGCTGTCGGTCGCCCACGTCACCAGCCGCCAGCAGTTCGGCCGACGCCTGGTGGCCTTCCAGGCCGTGCAGCAGCACCTGGCCGTGCTCGCCGGCGAGGTCGCCGCTGCAGAGGCCGCAGTGCGCGTGCTGCTCGACGCCACCAATGCAGTCGCACCACTGGTGGGCGACCCACGGCTGGCCACCGCGCGGATACGCACGTCGCAGGCCGCAGAGGAGGCCAGTCGCATAGCCCATCAAGTGCACGGCGCGATCGGGACAGCGCGGGAGTACGAGTTGCACCGGCACACCATGGCGCTCTGGTCATGGCGTGAGGAGTTCGGCAACGAGCACTACTGGGCGGACAGGCTCATCGCCGGGGTGGACCCGGTCAGTGACCTGTGGGCGTGGATCGCCGACTCATGACGATATCCGCCGGGCACTCTCGATGGAGGAGCCTTCCACGCACCCGGTGGGCGGGAAGGTCACACCAGGGCTTCGCGGGCAGTACCCAAAGGGCGACAGCTCGGCAGCAGCTCAAGGCAATGGCTGAGTGTACGTCCGTACAGCCCGAGCCGCGCTTGTCGAGCCGGAGGAGGTCCTGGTCCGTTGTCTCACGGAGAGGCGTCCCCCGCTGCAAAGAACAAGGTGGCGGGGAGTGGTACGGCCGGTCCGTCAAGGGCTCCGGTGAGCCGAGCGCCAGGACTTGGACCCTGGCCGGACAGAGGTTCGCTGCCTCCGCCTGCGGACGGTGACGGACGAGGGGTTGCGTCAGTGGATCGTCTCGGACGAGCTTTGCGTGCTGGTCGAGCGGTTCACGCAACTCCTGCCCTGCTCGACAAGGTCCCCGCCGTATCCGCCGTCGTCAGCCGACCGACCCGGACACCGAACCGACACGCTCGTCGCGGACCGCCGCTACGATCGCAACGAGTACCGGCGCCTGCTCTGCGGCATCCGCCTGGTCTTCCACCGCCTGCGGATCCGCTCAAAACGATGCGACGACATCCGTGAGGTCTTTCCTCGGCGTCCCCACCTGTCTGATCAGCCACCGCCGCACCATTTCTTTGTCGGCGCGCTTGAGCACGACAGTGTCATCGGCCGGCTCTCCGCAAGTCTGGCAGCCACACTGGTTGCAAGCCGCTGAAGGCAGAGAGACACAGAAAATGCATCGGCCTCCCGGGCCGCCCGACAATGTATGGAGTGCCATGAGTGCCCTCGTCGACGTCCAACGGACGAGCAGCGCCGTCGCCGTGCTGACCCTCAATGATCCCGACCGGCGCAACATTCTCTCCTCCGAGCTGGTGCGCGACATCGCGACCGCCCTCGACGAACTAGAGGCCACTCCAGGTGTGCAGGCACTCGTCGTCACCGGCACCGGGACAGCGTTCTGTGCCGGGGCGGAGTTGGAGACGCTGGCGCGTGCCGCCGAGGGGGATTTCGGGCTCATCCGGGAGGTGTACTCCGGCTTCCTGCGCGTGCTTCACTCACCCCTGTTGACCATCGCGGCCGTCAACGGACCCGCAGTGGGAGCCGGCTTCAACCTCGCTCTCGCCTGCGACGTCCGGTTCGCGGCCGAATCGGCGCAGTTCATTTGCCGCTTCGCGGAGCTGAACATTTTCCCAGGGGGTGGTCACACATGGATGCTCAGCCGTGCGGTCGGCCATCAGGCAGCCGTCGGGGGTCTTCTGCTCGGACAAACGTGGAATGCTGCCGATGCCCTGCGCATCGGTCTGGTGGCCGAGGTGGTCGCTCCGGACGAAGCTGTCGTGGATGTGGCGGCCGCCGCGGCATCCAGGTTGGCCCGCCTCGATCCCGAGTACACCCGCCGCTTGGTTCGGGTTCTCCGCGAGGCTCCGCTGCTCGACAGCCACGCCGCCGCACTGGAGATCGAGGCAACGCACCAGAAATGGTCCACTCGTCAGCCGTCGTTCCTCGATGGGCTCGCCCGGATCAGCTCCTCGGTCGGGCGGCACCGGTAGGTCGGTCGGCTGCGTCTGGGTACCGTCCGGTCAGACCGGGCGGTACTCCCACACCGCGTCGCCCGCCATGGTGAGAGTTCCACGGTGCACCAGGCAGGCCAAGTGCGCTTGGGTCTCTACCACCGCCAGCATGCGGTTGAAGTCATCCAACTGATCGAATCGACGCCCGCGTCGGGTCCACGTGAGCAGTTCGGCGACCGCTGCTGTAGAGGCCGATCCGAGATGCTCGACGATCGCGCTTGTGCGAGCCAGTCGCTCGTCGTGGTGTTGTATGAGTTCGTCGATCCGGGCATGGGTGCGCGCCTCGTCGGGTCCGTGGGCGGGCAGCACACGCAGATCAGGAAGGACACGGAGGCGCGCAAGCGAGTCGAGGAACGACAGCAGGGGCTGTGGTTGCGGAACGGCCTCGAAGCCGATCGACGGAGTGATGTGGGGCAGAATCTGATCGCCAGTGAAGAGCAGGCCTTCCTCGGGCGAGAGCAGCATGATGTGGCCCTTGGTGTGTCCCGGCGTCTCAAGCACCTGCAGTGTGCGTCTGCCGATCCTCAACTGGCTCTCTCCCAGCCAGACATCCGGCAGCTCCCAGCCCTCGTCCCGCGGGTCGGTTCGCTCGTCGTGCTGAGGCAGGGCACCCACAAGCCCTGCGGCGCCGGCGGCAACGAGCAGGGCCGTCTGGCGCTGGTGGCGCGGCCCCTTGCCAGCCAGCCACTCCAGCGACTCCCGCTCCCCACGTCCCACATTCACCTGGGTGCCGAACTGCTGCCGCAGTCTCACGGCCAGGGTGTAATGGTCGATATGCGCGTGGGTCACTACGATCCGCGTAACCTCGGACGGCGCGTAGCCGATCGACGCCAGGCTCTTGTCCAGCGCCTCACGTGCTGCGGCGACTGCCCACCCGGCGTCGACCAGGGCGACACCATCGTCGTCTTCGATCGCGTAGACGTTCACTGCCTTGAGGCTGTCACCTGGCATGGGCAGAGGTATCCGGTGGATACCCGGCGCGACCTCAAACGCGCCGGGCCTGGTCCACTCAGCTGTGCTTGCGCGGGTCATGATGTGAGGGCGGCTCGGGGGGTGCCGTCGGCGTCGTAGCGCGTCGAGGGCAGCCCCACCTCGGTCTGTGCAATGCCCTCAAGCTCTGCCTTGATGAGCAGGGCGAGGAAACGGGAGTACAGGCGGCAGTCGAGCAGTGAGCCGCCCATGAGCCAGAGGTTCTCCTGGGCCGTGCGCTGCCACATGTTGCGCATGATGTAGTTCTCGTCGAAGCCCCACACCGGGCCGATCTTGTCCGCGATCTCGTCGCCGAGCATCCGCCGAATGCCCTCCTGCTGGTTGGAGTATCCGGTCGCCATGACGACGAGGTCGAAGTCGTACACCTCATCGTTGCCCATCCTCAGGCCTGACTCGACAAACCGGTTGTAGTCCTGGGAATGGATGAGCTTGATCTCCCCGGAGATGATCATGTCGGAGCAGCCGACGTTGATGTAATAGCCGCCTCCGCGCCGCAGGTACAGCATGTGGAAGCCGGTGTCATCGGGGCCGAACTCCAGCTGAAAGCCACGCTCGCGCAGACCGTCGAGGAGTTCCTTGTCCAGTGCGCACGTCCTCTTGGTGAGCCACTGGTAGGTGTTCTGCAGCACGGGAAACGGGATGGCGGCGGTGACGAGGTCGACGTCGTCGGCCGGCGGCCCTTCCGAGTAGACGCTGTAGACCATCGTCCCGCTGGGCACCAGGCTGACGACGCATGTCGGCTTGCGCTGCATGATCGTCACGTCGGCCCCATTACTGTACAGATCCTGGGCAACGTCGTGGCCGCTGTTGCCTGTCCCGATGACGAGCGCCTTCCGGCCGGTGAAGTCCAGGCCGCTGGTGAACTCACTGGAGTGCATCACCGTTCCGCGGAAGTCGTCCAGGCCGGGGAGGTCGGGCCGGTGGGGAATGCCACTGGTGCCGCCGGAGGCGAGCACCAGATGCGTCGGACGCAGTTCCTGGATCGTGCCGTCCTGCCCTCGCACTCTGGCAGTCCACCGTTTCGCCGTCGTGTCGTAATCCGCCTCGACGAACTCCGTGGAGGTCCAGACGTCGAGCTCCATGAATTCGGCATATCCCTCAAGCCACCCCGCCAGCTTGTCCTTGGGCACGAAGGTGGGCCAGGTGGACGGGAACGGCAGGTACGGCAAGTTGTTGGCCCAGACCTCGTTGTGCAACGTGAGTGAGTGGTACCGGTTACGCCAGTTGTCCCCGATGCGCCCGTTCTTCTCCACGACGAGGGTGCGGACGCCCACCTGCCCAAGCCGTGCGGCCAGGGCCAGGCCCCCCTGTCCCGCGCCCACGATCAGGACATCGGGCGCACCATCAACGCAGGACGCCGACCTGCGGCGCTCATCGAGCCAGTTGTCGCCGGCGAAGCTGCGGGAATACTGTTCTCCCGTCGGGCGGAGGTCCCCGATCCGCTCCTCGAAACCGTGCAGCTGCTGCAATGTCGTCAGCAAGATCCAGACTGCCGGGTCGTCAGGCCGGTCGGCATCGTGCAGCAACCGGACGAAGCCGGTTCCTTGCCCGATTGGTGTGTCGAAGTCGAAATACGCTTCGATCACCGACCGCGCCGAGCGGCGCACGACCCTGGGCTTCGTCCTGTTGGCGGCGGGACG
The DNA here is from genome assembly GCF_042873595.1 of Streptomyces sp. NPDC004629. Classification (NCBI taxonomy): domain Bacteria; kingdom Bacillati; phylum Actinomycetota; class Actinomycetes; order Kitasatosporales; family Streptomycetaceae; genus Streptomyces; species Streptomyces sp. NPDC004629. Next base: position 122,609 of record NZ_JBIALO010000008.1, read on the forward strand.
CAGCCGGGAGGGGCGCGTCTGGCTCAGGGTCGCCTCCAGGGCCGCGGAGATGTCGTCCTTCCCTCCAAAGGTGCGATAGCCCCAGGTGAACGACAGGATGTCCTTCCAGAACCCGTCCTCGGCGAAGAAACCCACGACCTCGGCTGTGTCCTGGCGTTCAAGGGCCTCACCGAAGCGGGTGAGCCATGCCTCGAAGATCCCTTCGATGCCTCCGGTGTCCGCCTCGTTTGTCGTGTGCGCTGCCTTCTTTGTGTCGACCCCGCCCATGAGAACCCTTCTTGTCAATCCGGCCAACTCGGTGTGGAGAACACCCATTACAGAGCCGCCTTCGCATGGTTGTCAACGCATGCGTTGACAACCCTTGCGGATGGACGCCAGTCTTGGCGCACACACTGAGATCAAAGCCGTCCGGGAGTCCCGATGCAGGGTCACAAAGCCACAGCAGTGGTCACAGGAGGCGCCTCCGGCCTGGGGGCCGCAACCGCTAGGGCCCTGTCGGCCCGCGGGCATGCCGTCTTCGCGCTCGACCTGACACCCGCCATCGAGGCGGCGGAACGCCCTCCTGGCGTGGAGTATCTTCCAACCGACGTCCGAGTGGCCGAAGAGGTCCGGTCATCCATTGCCGTCGCAGCGGCGTCCGCCGCTGAGCACCGGCTCCCCCTACGGGTCGCCGTCAACTGTGCCGGCACCGCGCCGTCGATGCGCATCCTCGGCCGTAAGGGCCCTCACGACCCCGAGCTATTCGCGCGCACGTTGGCCGTCAACCTGATCGGCACCTTCCACGTGCTGCTCTACGCCTCCGAGGCCATGGCCGGCAATACCGCCACGGACGACGGATCCCGAGGCGTCATAGTCAATACCGCTTCCATTGCCGCGTTCGACGGCCAGATGGGCCAGGTTGCCTACGCGGCATCCAAGGGTGGCATTGTCGGCATGACCCTGCCGGCGGCTCGCGACCTGGCCCAGCACGGGATTCGGGTGTGCACGATCGCCCCGGGCATCATGGAGACACCGATGTTCGCGGCATTCTCACGTGGCATGAAGGACGCACTCGCAGCGTCAGTCCCGTTTCCCCAGCGCCTCGGGGAGGCTGCAGAGTTCGCCCGCCTCGTGGAGATGATCATAGATCACGGCTACCTCAACGGTGAGACCGTCCGTATGGACGGTGCCCTGCGGCTGCCGCCGCGATAGCGCGACCCGCCGGCCACTCATCACGCGCACTGCCCGGGGGCCCAAAGTCCACCGAGCCGTTCGCTGAGCTGTACCAAAGGAATCAACGTTTGTGTTGACAACATGAAGTGGCGACCGGAGGATTGTCAGAGCCTGGCCACGCGAGGAGGTCCAGGCAACGCCAAAACACAGCGAACGGACCCGACCAACAGAGGGAGAGCGGACGATGACGACGACGGATGGCGGGGACAGTGCTGTGGCGGCCCGGCAGGCATCCCTCGTTGACCTCCTCAGCGACGAGGCCGTCAACGACCCGACGACATACTTCAACCGCGTGCGGGACGAGGGCCCCGTCTTCTGGAACCAGAGGTGGAACGGATGGATCGTCACCCGCCACTCGGACGTTGCCGCAGGGTTCCGCAACCACGAGCAGCTGTCGTCCGACCGCTTCGCCGGTCCTTTCGCTGAGGACATCCTGGAGTCGAAGACCAAATACACCCAGCTCATCGAGTTCATGAGCAAGTGGATGTTCACGAGCGACCGGCCCTATCACACGCATCTGCGTTCCCTTGTCAACGTGGCTTTCACGCCTCGCAGCGTGGAGGTGCTGCGCCCGCGCGTCCGCGAGCTGGTGCATTCACTGGCGGAGCCGCTGCGAGAGCGCGACCGGGTGAACTTCCTCGCCGAGTTCGCCTTCACTCTGCCCGTCATCGTCATTGCGGAGTACCTCGGCGTCCCCGCGGAAGCCCGCCAGCAAGTACGCGAGTGGTCGGAACACCTTGGGGCGGTCGTCTTCGTGGCCGGCGACAACCCCGACCGCTTCGTGACCGCGGAAAAGGCCATGAACAACCTCGTCGACCTCATCCGACCGATTGTCCGGGCGCGTGCCGTAGAGCCCAAGGACGACCTCATCAGCGCTATGGTCAACGCAGACGTTGACGGAGATAGGTTTACCGAGGAAGAGATAATCGCCAACGCGGTACTCATGGTGTTCGCCGGCCATGAAACCACCATGAACCTGCTGAGCAACGCGACCGTCCTGTTCCACCGGTTCCCCGACACATGGCACCGAATGAGCGAAGACCCCCGCCTGGCACGCACCGCTGTGGAGGAGGTCCTGCGGTACGACGGCCCCATCAAGGCGCTGGCGCGCTGGGCAACCGAGCCGTTCGAGATGGGCGGCAAGCGCATCCAGCGCAACGACCGGGTCCTACTCGTCCAGCACGCCGCCAACCACGACCCGGCATTCTTCGAGAACCCGGAACGGTTCGACCCGGCGCGCTGGCCCAACAAGCATCTGGGGTTCGGTCAGGGCATTCACACTTGCCTCGGCGGACCGCTGGCCCGGCTCGAAGCCCAAGAAGCACTCACCTACCTTTCGCGGGAGTTCGCCTCGATCGAGGTGCTCACGCAGGAACTGACGTACAACCGAACACTCGTCTCCCGCGGACTGCGAGAGCTTGACGTCCGGTTCCACCAGCGGTGAGCGGGAGTCGCCGTGCCGCAGGCTGCGGCAGATGCATCCATGTCCACTCATGCAGCACAAAGCGAAGAACCGGGGAGCACATATGTGTGCTTGGCGGCGGAGGTATCACACATGATCAGCGACGCAGTCTCGACGGTAGCGAAGACCAGGAACGGCTCGCGGCAGGACACCCTGAAGACCCTTCGTGACGTCGAGCGCAGGGTTCTCTGGCTCTCGACAGCGATCATCGACCACGCCAACCGGGTACGTCCCAACGCGTCCCGGCTGAAGGTGGGTGGTCACCAGGCGTCCAGTGCGTCGATGGCATCGATCATGACAGCGCTGTGGTTCCATGAACTCACCGCGGACGACCGAGTGTCAGTCAAGCCGCACGCCTCACCCGTACTCCATGCCATCAATTACCTACTGGGCGACTTGGACGCGTCATACCTGACGACACTACGGTCCTTCGGTGGCCTGCAGAGCTACCCCAGCCGGTCGAAGGATCCCGACCCGGTGGACTACTCCACCGGCTCGGTGGGCATCGGCGCGACCGCCCCTGTCTGGGGTGCCATCGCCCGGCGCTATGTCGATGAGCACTTCGGCGGTGTGGGTCGGGGACGGCAGTACTCACTGCTCGGCGACGCCGAACTCGACGAGGGCGCGATCTGGGAAGCAGTCCAGGACCCGACGGTTGCTGACCTCGGAGAAGTTGTCTGGATCGTCGACCTCAACCGCCAGTCGCTGGACCGTGTGGTGCCAGGAATGGCAGCCGATCGTCTTCAGGGCATGTTCACCGCGGCGGGCTGGCAGGTGCTCACGCTCAAGTACGGCGAGTTGCTGGAGGAGTTGTTCGCCCGCCCCGGCGGGGACCTTCTCCGGGGACGTTTGGACGCCATGAGTAACCCGGAGTACCAGCGACTGCTGCGCTGTACACCAGAGCAACTGCGTGAACGACTGCCCGGCATCGGCTCGGCGGCGGATCCCATCTCTCATCTGATCGCAGAGCTGGACGACGCCACCCTGCAGGCCGCCATGCGCAACCTGGGCGGACACGACCTGGGAGCGCTGCTAGATGCCTACGACAGCGTTGATGACTCCCGCCCCACCGTAATTTTCGCCTATACAGTGAAGGGTTACGGCCTGCCCACGGAGGGCCACCCACAGAATCACTCATCCCTGCTGACTGCCCATCAAATGAGCGAGCTTGCAGTCCGCTTGGGAGCGGACCTCGATGATCCTTGGGCCGGATTCGCCGGCGACTCAGCAGAGGCAGCACTGTGCGCAGCGGCAGCTGAGCGGCTGCGACGGCCCAGTTACGCGACGGCGGAGCCACCCCAAGTCCCTTCAGATATTGGACGCACCCCGACCGGCACTGGTAACACACAGCAGGCCCTAGGACGACTGTTGCTCGACCTGTCCCGGCAGGCGCCCCAGGCCGCAGCCCGAGTGGTCACCGTCAGCCCTGACGTCAGCTCCTCCACGAACCTCGGCGGCTGGCTGAACAAGGCCGGGATCTGGTCACAGACCGAGCGCACGAACTGGTTCGCCGACGACGCCGAGACGATCCTTCATTGGCGTGAGAAGCCCGACGGACAACACCTGGAACTGGGCATAGCCGAGACCAACCTGGTCGGCCTACTCGGCGAATTGGGCGCCACCTGGAGCCGATGGGGACAACCGCTGTTGCCGATCGGGGTCGTCTACGACCCGTTTGTGAACCGGGCCTTGGAACCCTGGTCATTCGGAATCTACGCGGGAGGTCAGTCCATCCTGGTAGGCACCCCATCCGGGGTATCCCTCGCCCCGGAGGGCGGAGCCCACCAGTCGATCACAACGCCGTCTCTCGGCATTGAACAACCGGGCTGCGTCTCCTACGAGCCCGCCTTCGCGATCGACACCGAGTGGTGCCTGCTGGCAGCCTTGGGCAACCTGGGTCATAGCAACGGCAGTTCAGCGTATCTACGGCTCTCCACCCGTCCGGTGGACCAGAACCTGGCTGTCGTACCAGCCGATCCGGCAGCCCGGGAGCGACGTCGTCGGCAGGTAGTCGCCGGTGCCTACACATTGCGACGGGCCGAGCGGCCGGCAGTGGCCATCGCGGTTATGGGCGCCATGGTCCCCGAGGCCCTGGCCGCTGCCGAGCGCCTCGGTGCACTGGGCCTTCCGGCCGACGTGATCTGCGTAACCAGCCCGGATCTGCTTTTCCGTGCCCTGCAGAGTAGGTGCAGTCACGAGGAGGCTCCCGGCTGGATCCTGGACCAGGTCTTTCCGGCCGACCGGGCGGTGCCATTGGTCACTCTGGTGGACGGCCACCCGCACACCTTGGCCTTCCTGGCCGCAATCAACAACGTGCCCATCGCTCCCCTTGGCGTCAGCCGCTTCGGCCAGTCCGGCGAACTCGACGATGTCTATCGCTACCACCGCATCGATACCGACAGCGTGGTGGAGGCTGCACTGGACCTCGTCGACTGAAATCGACTGAAGGTCTCAGAAACCAGGAGACCCCATGTCCACCGGCCCCCGCTGACCATCAATGCCTCCAGCATCTCCCCCGCTACCTACCGAAGCGACATACAGCCCGCACCCATGCGTGGCTCCCCAAACGCCGTCAGCCGGGCAAGGCCCTGTCCGACCAGCCCGGCTGACGGCTCCACTCTCCTCGGCAACGCTGCTGACTTCGGTTCGTCGGGGTGAACGTCGGCGAAGTCCCCGATGGGCCAGGAGCGGCGGCCGTATCCCGTGCTGTGTGAGATATGCGGATGGAGGCGGGTTGAGTGCTGCGGAACGCCGCGCCGGGAGACCCTGCGGATGCAGGCGGTCGTCAGCAGGGCGGTCAGCAGCCGGTAGGTTCCGCGGGTCAGGCTGCCGTCGACGCCGAAACGGCGGGTGACCCGGAACTCCCGTTCGAGCGGCAAACCCCGAGATCGGCCGCGCCCGGGCCGGTCACTCCCATCCCAGCTCCCACACATACGCGCCGACCACGTGCATCGGATCCAGGCGTGTCATGCGTCCCTCGGCAAAGACCAGTGGGCGGCGCGCGGGGTGGCGCTGCTCGATGGCAATCACCTCGCCGAGAACCAGCTGATGATCACCGGCTGGGATGACGGAGTGGACCGTGGTGTGGAAGGTCATCACCGCGGTTTCGATCACCGGCGTGCCGTGGGCAGACACCGACCATGCCAAGTCGGCGAAGCGTTCGTCGAGGGGCTTGCGGAATCGGTTGGCGGCCTCGATGTCGTCCTGGTCGAGCACGGAGAACGACATGTGCTCCAGCTCCAAGAGCAAGGGAAGCGTCGAGGACCCCCGGTCGCCGAGGAAACCCACCAGCAGCGGGTCGAGCGACACGCTGGTGAACGTCCCGACCAGCATGCCGACCGGGGAACCGTCGCGGAGCCCGCCGGCCACGACGACGGTCGTGGGCAGGCGGCGCGTGGCGGCGCGGAAGGCGGACGGTCCGAGCGATGTACCCGTCATCGGTGGCCGGTCGGTCGTCGTCACTGTCGTCCCTTCCTCTTCAGATGATGCCGGCTGCATCTGCGGAACGCGTGCGCATCCCGCCGGGTGGTCAGACGAGGGTGGTGTTGGGCTCCAGGCCGCACAGGTGTCGGCCGTAGAGCTCGTCGGAGCTGGTGGGCTGAATCAGCGCGTGCAGATTGAGCGAGTTCGCGTCGCGGAAGTAGCGCTGGATGTCCGAGGCATGCTGGATGGCAGAGCCCCCACTGGCCTCGAACAAGGTGTTGACGCACGCCTTCGCATTGCGCGCGATGTGCCCGAGCCACGCGCGGGTCTTGATCCGGTCCGCCAGCGAGGCCTCCTTGTTCCAGGAGCTGAGGAGCAGGTCTTCGAGAGCGCGCATCATCAGCTCCGCCGTATCAAGGTGCAGCTGCGCCGTGGCGACCTGGTGGTGGGTCAGCGCAGCCTCGCCCGCCTTGGAGTAGGTGCTGTACGTGATGCCGCGGCTCGGCAGCTTCTCCAGATAGACGTCCATGGCGCCCCGGGCCATGCCGAGCATGGTGGGTGCGGACATCACGAGGAACACCTGCACCATCGACCGGTTGTAGTACGGGTTCCCGGAGAACTGACGCTGCGGAAACTGGCCCGTTGCCAGGGTGGCAACGGAGACGACCCGCTCCTGCGGGATGAAGACGTCCTCAGCGACGACCTTGTTGGTGGCCGTTCCGGACATGCCGGATGCATCCCAGGTCTGGAAGAGTTCGACCTCCTCGGTCGGAACGAGGCACGCGATCGGGGACGGGCTCCCGTCGGTGCCGAGCATCCCCACCAACCAGAGGTACTGACTGTGGATACCACCGGTGTTCCACATGAAGGTGCCGCTGAGCCGAACGCCGCCGTCGACCGAGCGCGCCTTCCCCGTGGGGGCGATCAGCCCCGTACAGCGCAGATCCGGCGTCGCGAGGATCTCGTTAGCGCTCTCGTCGGGGAGCAGCGCAAGCCACAGGTTGGACGCGGAGATGATCGAGCATATCCAGCTCGTGGACGCACACCCCCGTGCGATCTGGGCGAGCACCTCGGTCATCTCGCGGGGGCCGGCCTCGTAGCCGCCGTGCGACTTCGGCAGGGTCAGCTTGAACACCCCGGCCTGGGTGAGGTCCTCAAGGTTGTCGGGGTGCATGTGCTTGAGCTGCTCGGTCTCGCGGGCCCGGCTGCGCAAGGCTGGCACGAGCGCGTTCACGCGCTCTACCACCTTCTGGGCGGTCGACGGCTGCCCTAGGCGAGTGTTCGGCGGGGCGGACGTGGTCATGTCGACGTCCTTCCTTGTGGTGGTGATGGTGGCCGGCAGGGTGCCTTATGTCTTTCGTCAAGCGTGGCGTGGGCAGCGTGAAGTGTCTCCTGCCCTGTATCAGAGTGATCACATGGTGAGAGCACTGAGTACGAGGGCCGCGATGCTCAGCCCGAGCATGCCGCCGGATGCGGTGAGGTCTCGGTCACCAACACGCAGGTGGGCTGCGACCGCGCCGACGAAGTACAGCACAACGCAGATCGCTGCGGCTATTCCGAGTACAGGAACGGCGAAGCCGACCAACAGTCCTGCCGCACCCGCTAGCTCAAGCACTGCAAGGTACGGCACGCGCCCTTCCGGTACTCCAACCGTGCGCAGGACTTCCATCTGCAGGTTCTGTTTGGTCAGCTTGCCTCCAGCGGAGGCAACAAGCCCCAGGACAAGTACAACAACCACGATGACACTCGCGACAGTCACATTTGCTCCAGTTCCCAACGGGAGAATCGTTGAGTTTCCCAACGAGTGCTCCATGGCTTCATCTCACGTGGACGAGGCGCCAGCGGGAAGCGCTGCGGCGACAACCGGGGAGGGGTCCATGTAGATGTGGTATTCGGCTAGATGCTCGCCGAAAAAACGCATCCGCGTCATGGCGGGCAGGATGATGACTTCGCCGTTTCCCATCGTGTACGTGACCTCGACACGGACCGCAATCGTATCGTCACGCTCCCAGATCTCGACGACCCTGTGCCGGACACCGAGCACCGTACCCAGATAACCGCCCACCCACTTCGCAATCGCAGAGCGCCCGACTATGGCGTCGTTGTTGCCCATCTGGAACACCGAGTCGTCGGTGAAGAACTGCAGGAATCGCGCCGCGTCCGTGTCACCGGCTCGCAGAACCTCCAGTGCACGCACAGAGTTCGAGCTGTCCTGGGTGGGCATATGTGCCTCCTCGTCTCTCACATTTCTGACATTCCGCTTGATTCTGAGCCGTGAGCCCGATTTCGGCTTCGGGGGCCGGCAGCGCCGATCGGAACTCGATCGCCCCTCCGCCCGGCGAGCCAGGCGGAGGAGCGATCTTCCAGTGCCGGCGGACGCTTTCCGCCCCTGGCAGAGGCCGCCGTGGATGCCGTTCTTGGTGTGAGCACGCCGCAGTTCTCAGCCCACGGGAAAGGGCTCTGGCGGCTTGCCGCGTTCTGACAGGCGAGGTTTCGACGGCGGTATACAGGGTGCCCGCGACGCGCGGGTCGCTGAGGCGCGGGCCTCCTCGGTGCGGCCCCTCAGCAGCGCAGAATCGACTTGAGCGCGGATGCCAGCGCGTCGCCTTCGGCGTCTGCGCTGTCCAGCGCACGCCAGGCCACGTGATTGTCCGGCCGCACAAGGATCGCGCCGTCGTCGGCGACCTCCCGCAGCCCGTGCCATGCACGGTCAGGGTCGGTGTATGCGGTGCCCTCTCCAATCACTACTGCTGTGATCGGGGTGCCGAACTTGGCAGTAGCCTGGGACGCTGCCGTCTCCCAAACGGACGCGCCGGACGGCCCGGTCAGGAGGACGAATCCGCCCTGGGCGCCGACGAGGTCGTGCGTGGACAGAAGTTGCCCACCGTGGGCCAACCAAGCATGCGGAAGCCGGTGGCCCGGCCGCGTCGTGGGCTGGTAGACGAGTCCCATCGGGTCACGGGGCGGCGCCTCGGAACCGTCCGGCACCAGCGCCCCCGCCTCGTAATTGAACCCGAGCTCGATGTCGTGGGCCTGGAACTCCGTTCGCTGGGTGTCGGCGACCTCCTTGAAGCGGGCCCGCAGGGTGTCCCCGTGTGGGGAGGCAGAGAAGAACGCGGCGTAAGCCTGCTCGCGCATCTCGGACGGTGCTCCGGGCGGAAGTCCGAACCCGGCATCGACGACGGCGTGGTTGCCGAAGGTGAACATCGCCCATTCGACATTGCGGGCGGCCACTGGCTTGCGCTCGGCCTCGTAGCTGTCAAGCAGCGTCTCTTCTGCCCGCCCGTCGAGTACAGCAGCAAGTTTCCAGGCGAGGTTATGGGCATCTTGGATGGCGGTGTTCAGGCCAAGGCCAGTGGTCGGCGGATGACGATGAGCAGCATCTCCAGCGAACAGGATTCGGCCTACCCGGTAGCGGTCGGCGATCACACCCTCGACAATCCAATGGCTCAGGTTGATCGGGGTGATATCGAGATCGGGCACCTTCAGCAGGTCCCGGATCTTCGGAATGATGGTGATCTCGTCGAACTTCTCCGGGTCGTCAGGACGGAACCCGAAGGTGATACTCCATTCCTCGGAGTGTTTGCCCCACGTCGGCCCCATCTGTGCCATTGCCCCGGCACCCCATGTCGAGCCACCCGAGGGGTTGTTGAAGAATGTGATCACCGCCCGGTCATCCCACCAGAGTGACAGGTCTGCACTGAAGTGCAGGTTGACCATGTCAGCGAGACCGGTGGGGCCCTCCAGAGTCACCCCAGACATGGGGCCCACGGTCTTGCCGCCGTCTGCCGCGATCAGATACCGCGCACGCACCGTGTAGGTCTGGTCATCGTCGCGGTTACGGATGGTCGCGAGGACTCGGTCGTCGTCCTGGACGAGAGCCACCAACTCGTGGTGAAAGCGGATTCTGCCGGGTCGACGGCTCTCGGCATGACGTCGCAGCAACGGCTCCAGCCGGATCTGAGGATAGTTCGTGGACGGTCCGGGACCGTCACGGACGTACGTCTCCGTAAGGGATCCGCCACCGAAGGAATCCATTTCCTGGAGGGTGCGGCCGTCGAGGGGGCCGTCACCGCCCAGTGTCGTCACCATCTTGACCATGCCGAGATGCTCCATCGGCGTACCGACCGTATACACATCGTCGGCCAGGTTGTGCTGCCGAAAGATCTCCATGGTCCGCTGGTTCAGATAATGGGCCTTCGGCAGGTGTGAAGTCGACCGGTGGCGTTCTACCAGCAGGTGATCGACCCCGTGGTCGGAGAGGAAGATCGAGCTGGAGAGCCCGCAGCCTCCGCCGCCGATGATCAGGACAGGCACGTCAATGTCTTCCGACATACGTCAACTCCACGTTGAGTTCGACCGCAGCGGTTCAGGTGGTTTCGGGGGTAGGTAGGCCGCTCAACGGGAGCGACAGAGCAATCAACGGCCAGGGCCGGCATAGAAGCGATGCTTCATCGAGCCGATTCCCTCGACATAGGTCAGCAGTTCGTCGCCAGGCGCGATAAGGCGCTTCGGGGTGCGAGTGAAACCGACTCCGGCCGGGGTTCCGGTGAAAATCAGGTCCCCCGGCAAGAGGGGGAGCACGGAGGAGAGGTAGGCGATGATCCGCGGGACCGAGAAGATCATTTCACGGGTCCGCGCCTTTTGCAGCTGCTCACCGTTGAGGCGGCATCCGATCTCAAGGTCGGAGGGGTCCTCGAACTCGTCCAGGGTCACCACGGCCGGTCCGATGGGCGAGAACTTGGGGAACGACTTCGCCAGGCTGAACTGCGGAGGATGGGGCGGGCCCGTCTGCAGCTCCCGCTCGGACAGATCTTGCCCGATGGTCAGCCCGGCGACGTGGCACCAGGCATGGTCGGCCGAGACACGTTCGGCCCTCTTGCCGATGACGGCCACGAGTTCCGCCTCGTAGTCGACCGCCCCAGCGGGCAGGGGGATCTCGTCGTACGGGCCGGCGACCGATGTCGGAAACTTGGTGAAGACCATCGGCGTCGCCTCAGGGGCGTCGAGGCCGCCCTCGGCGGCGTGGTCTTGGTAGTTGAGGCCGATGGCAAAGATCTGTCGGGGTTCCGGAACGGGCGCGGCCAGCTCGGTCTCGTCCAGTGCAGGACCAGAAGCCTCATGGGGTTGCAGGCCGGGCTCCTCCGCGGCCCACGCTACGAATTCCTCCCATCTTGTATAGACGGCTTGGGGATCCGCGTCGAAACGCCCGCGGCTGACACGCTCTACGTCCACGACCCGGCCGTCGACGACTACTGCGAGACGGCCCTCACCACTCACCACGCGCACGAGGTGTCGCTCCTCAACTATTCAGATTGCACTGGGCAGTTGCCGGTCACGCAGGCGCAAACAGCCGGGCCATCGGGTCCGAGTAGGGGGAACCGGATTCAGCGGCCCAGCTGCGGGTCGTCAGCTCCTCGACGGAGGCACCTGACTGCAAGGCCTCGACCATCTTCTGCGGGTCGAACGAGGGACCGACGGGGTCCGCCGCGTATTCGACCCCGGTCATGTATGCGGTCGCGTCCTCGGGCCGGGCGAAGTTGTCGATCTGCAGCTCCACCGTGTTCCCGTCGGGGTCACGGTAGTAGAGCGAGGTGGTCACCCCGTGCTGGATGGGTACCCGTGGCTCGATCCCCGCTGCGCGGAGGTCCTCGAACTTCTCAAGCAACGCTTCCAGGGTGGGGAAGGTGAACGCGCTGTGCTGGAGCCCGACCGTGAACGGGGTCCGCTCGACCCATGGCTCGGCCGGCGCCCCGACGAGCGCGATCCGATGGTGCTCCTCATCAAAGGTCAGGAAGCACATGCCCGGGTTCTCGTACACGATGTCGGCGCCCAGGACAGTCCTGTACCAGTCGCGCATCTCGGCGACCCGGTTGGTCTGCAGCACGATGTGCGCGAACTTCGGAGTGGCAGTCATCTTCGTCCTCATGTCGTTGGTTTGAGGATCACCGGAGCAGCGGCGCCCACTGTGACGCGGCTTACGTAGCCAGCTGAGCGATGACGTTAAAGTGGCGTTGAGCGGAAGTCAATGAGCGGCACTCAATGAAATTTCCACGCGCCTGCAGGCTCTCGACAAGGCGATCAACGCTACTGTTGACGGCAATGCCGTGCGTCGTTACCGTCCTGAGGAATTGGCGGCCACGCCCGGTTCGCCCGCCATGGATCCGTTCTCGGTAGGGCTGGAACACATGCACGACAGCACCCGCCCGTGGACCAGCCAGTCCGCCGCTACAGACCGTCCGCGCCTCCGCTCAACGTGCGCGGCGCAAACCGATCCGATTGTCCGAACGGGAGTGCCGCATCACAGCCGCCCCGCCACAGAAATGAGCTGATCGTGCCCGCTCCGTCCCGACCTGCTGTGGTTGCGGCAGGAAGTTATGCGCCACCCTTCTCAGTCCGGCGTGGCCGCCGCCGGATCCTTGTCGCCAATGGTGATGAGGATGCCGTCACCCTGGCGATAGAGGCTGCAGACGACTGCCTCGCCCGGTACGAGGGCCCCGTTGACGAGCTTCATCTGGCTCTTCCCCGTCCCGAACTGATCAACGGCCCGCAGGTCGAGATCGTCCGCGAGGCGATCGGGCTCGATGCGGGTGTCCCCGTCTCGGTCAGCGCGGGAGACTCGCTGGCCGGGCTGGCGGCACTGGCTGCGGCCACCGATGCGGTCCGGGCCGGCCGCGTGCGCTCGGTCCTAGTCGTCGCAACGGAACCCGGAGACGGCGAGCGGGTCTCGGCAGGGTCCGTGGCCCTGATGGTGGCAGGATGCGACACGCCCTCATTGCGGCCGGCGACACAGCGCAGCAGTGGAGACGTCGTGTACGGCAACTGGGTTGACGGCAACGGTGGCCGGCATCCCGGGGACAGCCGCTACATCGAACAATGCGTCACACATCATGCTCGCTCTGCTGTGGCTGCGCTCGACGGAGCAGAGGCGCCACCGCCCGCCGCCGTGACCGGTGTGGCCGCAGCAGCGGTTTCCGCTGCCTTCGGAAACGGCCTCTGCACCGTCCTCCCCGATCGTGGCGTGGCCGGCCCGCTTCTGGCCATCCTTGTGGTCGGAGCCGCTACGACGGAGTCGGCGGCTCCCACCGTCGTCGCGACGACAGCGAGCCGAGCTGTCGCAGTCGGCGTCGAGATTGAGGCGGGCGCTCCTCTCCTTGTCCGGGACCTCCCGGGAGAGATTCCGGAGCTGCCTGAGCCGATCGATGTCCACGCATCGCCGCCCCTCTCCCTGCCAGGCAGCTCACCGTTCTTCCAGCGGTCCGCGCGTGAGCTGCTTCGGTATGAGGGTGGCCGCTGCGGCCGTTGCGGCCACGTGGTCTTCCCGCCTTCACAGCGCACGGTCTGCCCGGCGTGCCATGGCTACCGATTCACGCCGGTCCAACTGAGTCGGACCGGCAGTGTCTATACCTTCGTCGTCAACCGGTTCCTCCCGACAGGTTTCGGCAGCGACATGATCCTCGTCCTCGCAGAGATGGACGACGGCTCACGGTACTGGGCGCCGACATCCGGCATGAGCCCGGACGTGGTCAGTATCGGGGCGCGTGTCGACCTCCGGTTGCGCCGATTCACCGACCATGGCGGCGCCCCCGTCTACGCCATGAAGTTCGTCCTGCCACGCACCGCATGCGGTGCGGAATCCGCGGGAGCCACAACAGAGTCGAGGGATGTCGCGTGAGGAACAAGGTAGCCATCGTCGGGGCGGGAATGACACCGTTCGGCGAGCACTTCGCCCACGGGCTTGAGCAGCTCTCGGCGGCCGCATACCGGTCGGCACTCGCCAGCGTCGACAAGGGAATCGATCCGACGGATATCGACGCCGGCTTCTTCGCCAACGTGATGGGCAGCCTGGGCGGGAACGAGATCCCCTCCGGCGCGACCCTGGCCAACGCCATCGGACTCCCAGGGCTCCCGGTGAGCCGGATCGAGAACGGGTGCCCGAGCGGCAGCGACTCCGTCCGGATCGGCGCGATGGCCGTGGCGTCGGGCATGCACGACATCGTCGTGGTCGTCGGTGCCGAGAAGCTGCGCGAACGGCCCCCCAAGGAGAGCCTGCTTGAGAGCGGGCGGGTAGGCCATCCCATCCTGTCCTATGCGAACACCGCGGCGACGATCTTCGCTCCGCAGACAGCCCGGCACATGCACGAATACGGCACGACTCGCGAGCAGCTCGCGATGGTTGCGGTCAAGGCTTGGGACAACGCCGCACTGAACTCCCATGCCCAGCGTCAAGGGTCCATCACCGTCGACGACGTCCTGAACAGCCCCCTGGTGTGTACTCCGTTCAACGTGCTGGACTGCTGCCCGCAATCCGATGGCGCCGCGGCGGTGGTGCTGTGCCGGGCGGATATCGCACACCGGTTCACCGACTCCCCCGTCTACATCGCCGGTGTGGGACTCGCCACCGAAGGACTCTATTACCACGAGAAGACCCGCATGACCGGCTGGGACTGCACCCGGTTGGCTTCCTCACGCGCGTATGAGATGGCCGGGGTGACCGCACGGGACCTCGACGCAGTCGAGTTGCACGACTGCTTCACCGGTACCGAGATCATGACCTACGAAGATCTCGGCCTCTGCGCGGAAGGCGCCGGCGGGAAACTCATTGAGTCCGGTGAGACGACCCTGCACGGACGGATCCCGGTGAATCCCAGTGGCGGTCTGCTCGCGAAGGGACACCCTGTCGGGGCTACGGGCGTGGCTCAAATCGTCGAGCTCTTCGACCAGTTGCGAGAGCAGGCAGGCGCCCGGCAGGTCTCGCTGCGCAACGGCAAAGCACTCCAGCACAACGTCGGCGGCTATTCCGTCGGCATCTCCGTTGTCACTGTCCTGTCCCGGGACTGAACAGAGAGGGTCACGATGGCTCACCTCAGCACGTCAGATCTCCGTCGGCTCGTCGATGCCGACGGAGATCTGCGTCGACTCGTGGAAGACAGGGCCGAGCGGTACGCAGACGCCACGTTCCTGCGGTTCGGCAGCATGGACCTGTCGTACGGCGAGATCGACTCCCTTGCTGATCGTGCTGCTCAGGGCCTGATCGCGGACGGAATCGGGCGCGGCGACGCTGTGGCGATCATGATGCGGAACTCTCCCGACTGGCTGGCCGTATGGTTCGGCGCCATCAAGATCGGGGCGATGATCGTGCCGGTCAACGTCGCGCTGCGCGGTGACGGCCTGGTCCACGTTCTCAATGACTCCCGGGCAGCCCTCGTGGTCGTTGACGCCGATCTGTTGCCTCAGTTGCAGACCGTACTGAGGGAACTCGCCCATGTGCGACGCGTCGTGGTGCGTGAAGCCGGTGGCAGGACCGGCCATGGCACCGGGCACACCGATATCCGGGAGTTCCTCGACCGCCCGTCCATCCGGCCACCAGTGCTTGACCTGCGCAGCAAGGATCCCGCGACCATCCTCTACACTTCCGGGACCACAGGTCCGGCCAAGGGTTGCCTGCTGCCACACGGCCAGTACATCGCCGCTTCACATCAGATGGCCATCAACCTGGAGTACGACACCTCCGACACCTTGTACTCATGTCTGCCGTTGTTCCATATCAACGCACAGAACTATTCGGTGCTTTCGGCTTGGACAACCGGCGCGACGATGGCCATGGATGCGACGTTCACTGCGTCCGGCTTCTGGCGACGGATCATTGATACCGGCGCCACCTCGTTCAACATCATCGGTAGCATCCCGCAAATACTCTGGAACCAGCCGCCTTCTGAGTTGGACCGGAAGCACAAGGCCCGGGTCGCCTTCGGGGTCCCGGTGCCGCTGGAGATCTGGGAGCAGTGGGAGGAACGTTTCGGGGTGCGGATCGTCTACGCCTACGGGATGACCGAAAACGGGCTGCCGACACTCTTCCCTTACGCGAACACCCCGGCGCCCGCCCATCTGCGAGGATCGGGTGGGCAGGCCAGTGCAAGTGCCGAGGTCGCGATTGTCGATGACAACGACGATCTCGTTCCTGCCGGGACGGTCGGTGAGATTGCCACCCGTCCGAAGATCGCCAACACAATGATGCTGGAGTACTTCGGCCAGCCGAAGACAACGGTTGAGGCAACACGCAACAGCTGGTTCCACACCGGCGATCTCGGCTACCTCGACGAGGACGGGTACCTCTTCTACGTCGACCGCAAGAAGGACGCGATGCGCCGACGAGGGGAGATGGTGTCGAGCTGGGACGTCGAGTCCGTCGTCCTCAAACATCCGTTGGTGGCTGACTGTGCTGCGTACGGAGTTCCCTCTCCACTAGGAGAGGAAGAGATCATGATCACCGTCGTGACAGAGCAAGGCACCGGCTTCGAACCCACTGTGCTGCTGGATTTCTGCCGCGAGCGGATGGCTCCGTTCCAGCTACCGCGCTATATCCGGGTCGTCGAATCGCTTCCGAGGACCCAGACCCAGCGAGTCGAGAAGTACAAGCTGCGTGCAGAGGGGATCACGGCAGACACCTGGGATGCGACGGTGGTGTCGCAGGCGGCACCCTCGAATGTCGCCATATGAGCACGGGCTCGACCAGCCGTAGTGGCAACGACGGCCTTCAGACACCCGTCATCCTCGACGCCGGTCATTGAGGCAGGTGTCTGAGGTGGCTACGCAGTGTCGGGCTGCCAGCTAGAAGATCGATGGCCTTCCATGTCGAGGCGGCCACTGCCGGCCCCGCGACTTCGGCTGCACAGCCGACTCCGTCGCGGGGCTTCGTGGTGCCCGTAGAACGTTCTGACTCAGCGAGCGTCGTACGGCAGCCGACCGCAAGTCGCTCCTCCGGAGCTATAGTCGACTGTGACAGGTGACCGCAGATGACCAGGAGGTACCGTGGAGAGGCCCGAGCCGTCGGCCCCACGGGTCTCGGTACGTCAGGCCTCGGCTGAGGAGAGCAGACGCAAACTGCTCGATGCTGCTTTGTTCCACTTTTCCCGCCGTGCCTTCGACGAGGTCACCGCTGCGGAGATCACCAGCACCGCCGGTGTCGCGAATGGTCTGCTCTTCCACTACTTCCGGAACAAGAGGGGCATCTACCTAGAGGCACTCGCGGAGGCCACCCGTCGCCTTGAGGCCGCGCACGATACTGATCCAACGGCAGAACCCGGCCTACAACTGCGCCAAGTCCTGCGCCAGCACCTCATGCATCTCACCGAAAACAAAGACCTCGCGATCAACGTAATCCTCGCCCGCAACACTGTCGGACATGACGCGTCGGACCCCTTCGAGCTCACGAGGTGGGACACCATCGCCTGGGCCTGCAAGATCCTGGACCTGGATGCCGACCATCCTGCGCTGCGTCTGATGTGGAGGTCGTTCGGCGACGCTTCGGACCAGCTGACTGTCAGCCTGCTGCAGGCCGGCCACTCCTACGCCATCGAGTCACTGGTCGAGGCGCTCGTCGAACTCCTGGTGGGTGCACTACAGGGTGCTGCACGACTGGCCCCTGAGCTCGATGTCGAGAAGGCGGTCGCCGAGCTGCGGCGTCACTCGCCCTCTTCGAACACATAGGGGTCGTTCGTGCCGGCGACGCCGACCACCGCTGCGAGTTCGATGGCACCAGTCAGACACCCACCCGGCTGCGGGTGGATAGACTGCGCCAATGACACGGAGTGGTATTGGTAAGCGGCGTACAGCTGCTTTGCGCGACGGTGGAGAGAGCTACACCCAGCGTCGCAATGAGATCATAGCGGCGGGAGCGGAGGTCTTTCGTGAGCGGGGCCTGGAAGCCTCCAGTCTGCGCGACGTAGCCGCCAAGCTCGGCACCGACCGGGCCTCACTCTACTATTACGTGGCCAGCAAGAACGAGTTGTTCCAGCTGGTCACGCAACGGGCCGTCGAAGAGGTCGTCGTATCGGCGGAGGCCGTCGCCGCCGAGGAAACCGACCCCGTGGCGCGTCTGCGCAAGCTCGTTGTGACAACGGTCCAGAAGTACGAGGACCACTACCCATACATGTTCGTATACATCCAAGAGGACATGAACCGGCTCGGCACCGACACTCTCGATGAGGTCTGGGCACGTACCATGGTCCAGCTGGGACACAGGTTCGATGAAGCCCTGCTGAGGGTCCTCAAAGACGGCATGGACTCGGGGGTTTTCTCCATCGCCCATCCGCGCATCGCGCTGAATTCCGTCATCGGCGCAGTCAACTGGACGCACCGGTGGTTTCGGCCGGGTCGCGACCTCAGCGGCGCCGAGGTAGGCGAACACATCGCGACAACGCTCCTCAATGGGCTCGTCGCCCACTGAACGACAGGCAGTCACCGCGGCGCGCGGCGCGCCATGAGCGCGCCGTACGCGTCAGATCGGCCGGAAGTGGAAGTCCGTGATCCGGCCACGGGGTACGTCGTCGAACACCACGGCGACGCGGTTCTGTTTGAACAAGAAGCTGCCGGCGGCGTCTGTATCGGTGAGGTCGATGCCGCGGACGAAGTTCAAGACGGCCGAGTCGGCGCCGTCGAGCGTGACGAAGGCGATGGCCAGGGGAGGCTCCGGGAGCCCCGGAAACTGGGTCTGAATGATGGCGAATGCCTCGATCGTGCCCTGAAGCCCCACCGGTTCCCAGCCGCCGGTCTCGACGTAACAGGCGTCGCAGTACGAGCGGGCGGGCACGAGCAGGCGGGCGCATGACGGGCAGCGTCGCCCCAAGATCCTCTTGTTGTCGCGAAGTTCCGCAAAGAAGCGGCTCGCGGTCTCCCCCGCAAAGTACTGGTAGTCGAAGTTCCAGTTGCCGGGCAGGACCAGAAGGTCGTCGCTCATGGTGTCTCGCTTCCTAGAACGCAGACGGTTGAGAACTGAGTGGCGCCTCCCTGGCCCGTTGCGAGCGCGAGGCGAGCCCCGTCCACCTGACGCTGCCCGGCGAGCCCACGCACTTGGAGCGCGGCCTCAGCGATGCGGACCAGTGCGGTGGCCGACACAGGGTTCGCGGCCTGGGCACCGCCAGATGGGTTGATCGACAACGGGATATCGCCCGTAATGGCGCGTTCGACGAAGTCGAGGTTCCCTTCAAGAGGGCACAGGCCAAGGGCCGGATACGCCATCGCCTCGATGATGGCGAAGGGCGCTTGGAGTTCCAGAACGTCGATCTGTGCTGCCGGGTCCGTGACCCCCGCCTCCCGGTACGCCTGCTCGGCGGCTCGGCGCAGTGGCACCATCTCGATGAGACTCCCCTCAGGCCGGTTCATCCGGTCGCCCATGGCATAGGTGTCGCTGAAACCTGCCGTCCCGTGGATCCAGGCTGTTGACCGTGACCGGGCCAGGTCCCCACGTGCCACAACCACGGCGCAAGCGCCCTCGGACATCGGGCAGGCTTCGTAGAGATGGATCGGCCACGCGAGGACCGGCGAGTCGAGTACGTCCTGGACACTGCGCGCCTTGGCACCGACCACCAGGGGGTTCAGGGTCGCCTGGGTGAAGTTCCGGGAGGCGATCCCGGCCCAGTGGGCGCCTGTGAAGCCGTACCGCTTCATGAGCATCGTTGCGCGCAGCGCAGCCATCGTGATGGTGGTGAGGACGAAGTCCTTCTCATAGATGGGGTCGAAGATGGTGTTGAAGACGCTTTGGGCTGTTGTGGCCTGGCCCATGCGTTCGAGGGCCACGACGAGGACGACGTCAGCGCGGCCTGCATTGATCATCGTCTTGGCAGCCAGCAGTGCCGACGCCCCGGACGCCCCACCGGTGTGGACGTGAAGGTATGGCTTGCCGGGCAAGCTGATCGCAGCCTTGTCGATGTCGGCGACCCCGCTCAGCGCATCGGGGGCAACCGCGCCGATGACGCAGTCGATGGCGTCGGGTTCGATGCGCGCGTCCGTCAGCGCTTCGGTCACCGCCACTCTGACCAGCTCACCGGCTGACAGGTCCGGATGGCGCCTGCGGTAGGGCGTCTGCCCAATCCCGATGATGCCCAGTGCGTCAGTCATTCGGCCTCGATGATCAGGGCCGTCGTCGTCTGCGACGCGACGGCGGAGCCGGCCGCCACCAGGGCCACGGTCGGCCGGGGCGCCAGCTGTCTGGGCCCGGCGTCCCCACGGAGTTGATGGACGGCGTGGACAAGGCGGAGAAGCCCGCTGCAGGGGTAACAGTCACCTGATGCGGATCCTCCGGACGGATTGATCCAGTCGTTGGCCGCGTAGGCGTCCAGGCCCTCACCCGCCTCGGCCAGGCCGGCGGCCTCAAGGAGCATGATCTCCTCAAAGAGGGTGGGCCCGGCCAACTCGGCAACGCGAACCTCCCACGGATTCCGGCCTGCTTGCTCAAAGGCAGCCCGGGCCGCAGCCTGAGCACCGACCGGTGTGGCAAGGTCACGGTCGCCCAGCCGGGAGGCCTCCGTCCCATGCCCCGTACCGGTGATGCGCGGGCCGCCGGCCGAGCCGAGCACGATGGCCGCGGCCACATCGGCAGTGACAGCGAGTTCAGCGGAACGGAGTGGGTATACCGGGTCGGGCGCCCGTACCTGATCCAGCAGCGTCCCCGTCCTTGCCCTGCGCTGCCGCGCCGCTATTGCCGCCAGCCGTGACGTGGCGCTGTACCGCTGTAGATATGCGGAAGCGCGGAGCGAGGAAACGATCCCGTCCGATATCCCCAAGGGTTGTTCGGTGAACGGATCGAACGATACACGCGAGGCTCGTTCTGGATCTCCCTCGCTGGCACGCCCCCAGGAAGCGACCACGACCTTGGATGCCTCACCCGCCTGCACCCGCGCGGCCCCTATCGACACGGCCACCAGGGCGTCGTCCGAGACCCGGATCTCGTCCCGCAGGTACGCCCCGGCGGCGGGGCCTGTGATCATGCTGGACAGCCCGCGGCCGTCGATCAAGTCGTGGCCGGCGATGACGATGCCATCAATGTCGCCCATGGTGCACCCCGCATCGGCGAGGGCGTCGCTGACGACGTCGAAGATCACTTCAGACAGGGATCGGCTGGTGTCGACCGGTGTGGTTCGCGCACTGACCCCGTCCACCGTGACGCTCATCAGTGAACTCAACATGTGAGCATCCTGGCATCCACTCAACCCGCAGTCAACATGTGTGTTGACGGCACTCATGGGGCCACCGACACCGGCGCCGCCGGTCAGACGTCGAGAACGAGTCGGTTTCCCCGACAGCGGGACACGCAGATCATCATCGTGTTGCCGTGCGCACGTTGCTCGGCCGTCAGAACGGAGTCGCGATGGTCAACCAGACCTGACAGCACAGGCGTTTCACACGAGCCGCAGGTGCCTTCCTCGCAGCCGGCAGTCACGAAAGCACCCGCCTCCTCGGCAACACTGAGGATGGAGCGGTCCGCAGGCACGACAACCGTCACGCCGGTCTGCGCCAATTCGACCTCGAACTCACTGTCCTGAGCGTCCGGATCGCGCTGGACCGGGGCAAACCTCTCCACGCGCAGGCTTCCCGCCGGCCAGGCCTGCGCCTGGTGTTCCACCGCCGCCAACAGAGGGCTGGGGCCACAGCAGTAAATCAGCGTGTCAGCCGCCGGGTTGCCGAGGAACCCATCCAGGTCCAAAAGTCCGAACTTGTCCTGGGGTCTGACAAGGACCCGGTCGCCGTAGCGCTCCTGCAGCTCGCTCGCGTACGCCATCGTGCCGGCGGACCGGCCGCCGTACAGCAGCTGCCACTTTGCGCCAAGAGACTCCACCACGGGCAACATGGCACGGATGGGCGTGATCCCGATGCCACCGGCGACGAACCGATATCGCGCCGCCGGGTCGAGAACGAAGTGATTACGCGGGCCGCCGACCGAAATGGCGGATCCCACGTCGAGCTGCTGGGAGATCTCCTCGGATCCACCCCGCCCGGCCGACTCCCGCAGAACCGCGATCTCCCATATCCGGGGATCGTCGCCATCACCTGTGAGGGAATACTGGCGCACCCGGCCGGACGGGAGGATCACATCGATGTGGGCGCCAGGCTGCCAGGCGGGAAGCGCGGTGCCGTCCCTGCGCCCCAGCAGCAGGCAGATGACGCCGTCCGCCAGCTCGTACCGGCCTTGAATCACCAGGTCGAGCCCGGTCTCGGCAACAGCAGTGGTAGTCATGGCCCTCATCGCAGTCGCGTACGCACCCGTTGTCGTGCTGGAGCCCGGCCACCGGCCGCCTCCAACCCGTATCGGCCCTTCTGAAACCGACCAGGATGACCGAGCGTAGGCGCAAGCACAGTAAATTTGTCAACACCCATGTTGACTACCGTCTCTGCGGGAGGGCACCATGCGAGTGTGAGCAATGTGCGAGAGAACCCCGCGGCAGACGATCACTGGGGCCGCTGGGGGCCCGACGACGAGATCGGTGCGGCCAACGAGATCGGGTCGCAGGCGACAAGACGAGGCCTTGACGCCGCGACTTCGGGAACCGTGATCCCCCTTGCTACGCCCATTCGCAACGGGCGTGGTTTTGGTCTCGTCGGTCGCACACCCCCCGCACACTTCATGCTGCGCAGCGGAAGCGATTACGCGGCCGGCCTGCCGGAGCGCGGCGGCTTCGGGTTTGCCGACGACGTGGTCACGATGCCGACCCACGGTTCCACCCATGTCGATGCGCTCAGTCACGTGTGGTGCGAGGGGCGCATGTACAACGGATACACCGCTGACAGCGTGACCAGCCGCGGCGCACGGCACCTGGGGATCGACAAGATGCCGCCGATCGTCACCCGTGGTGTCGTCGTGGATACGGCGCCCGGCGGCGTGAGGTCCGTCGATGACCCCGTCGGGCCAGAGGAGCTGGCCGATCTGCTGGCCCGTGCCGACGTCGAACTGGCCCCGGGGGACGCTCTGCTGGTCCGCACCGGGTGGCTCTCCGCCGCGTTGCGCGGTGAGGCCGACGGGACGAGCTGGCCCGGTCTGGACCGTACATGCGGCTCCTGGCTCGCCGAGAGGCGGATCGCGCTGGTGGGAGCCGACAATCCCGGCGTGGAAGTGTTTCCTTCCACCGACCCAGGGTGCCAGGTGCCGCTGCACCTGGCGCTCATCCGCGGTTGTGGCGTCTACTTCGCGGAGTTGATGGCCCTCGACCCCCTGTGCAAGGCTGGGCAGGCGTGCTTCCTCTTCGTTCTGTCACCGCTGCCGATCGTGGGCGGGGTCGGCAGCCCGGTTTCCCCCGTGGCTGTCCTGTGACCCGGGGAGCGCTTGCCTAGGCGGGGCCGGCGAGCCGCCCGTGGCCGTATCTGCGGCATGAGCCGGGCGAGGTGCTGGACGCGTGGTTCGGCTCCGTATGCCACTTCGGCGACACCGACCTCGACGAGTTGGTGGCCTCCGCCCGCGAGCGCCGCCCCAGCGGCGGCGTGGAGCCGTTCAAGGCATACCTCAACACACGATGACGCATCAGGTCCGCGAAGACGCGGGCGAGACCGCAGGCCCGGGTGATGTCCGGGCGGGCCGGCCTGACCTGGAGGAGTCGTTTGTCCTGGCTCTCGATGGCGGTCCCGCGAGGTCGCATAACCCACGATGTGATGTTCCAGGGGCCGCTGGGCCGGTGGCTGTCCCGGACACCGGCCCAGCGGGGATCTGGACGAACCGGCGGCGCAGTCAGTCGACGGCCGGAGCGGCGGACTCGCGAAGACGTACGGGCGCGGCGGTAGCCGCACGAATCTGGTCGATGCCGGCCCCGGGGGCGGCCTCGACAAGGACGAGGCCGCGCTCCGTGATGTCGAGGACAGCGAGGTCGGTGATGATCCGGTGGACGCATGCCTTTCCGGTGAGTGGCAGAGAGCAGTCCTCGACAATCTTCGGGCTGCCGTCCTTGGCCGTGTGTTCCATGAGCACGATGACCCGGCGGGCCCCGTGGACGAGGTCCATCGCGCCGCCCATGCCTTTGACCATCTTGCCGGGAATCATCCAGTTGGCCAGGTCGCCGTAGGCGGAGACCTGCATGGCGCCAAGGATGGCGGTATCGATGTGGCCGCCGCGGATCATTCCGAACGAGAGGGCGGAGTCAAAGAAGGATGCACCTGGCAGGACCGTCACGGTTTCCTTGCCTGCGTTGATCAGGTTCGGGTCTATCTGGTCCACGTCAGGGTAGGGACCTGTGCCCAAGATGCCGTTCTCCGACTGCAGGACCACATGCACGCCCGCTGGAATGAAACCGGAGACCAAGGTCGGCAACCCGATGCCGAGGTTGACGTACTCTCCGTCGCGTAGTTCAGCTGCGGCCCTGGCCGCCATGTCGTTCCTGCTCCAGGTCATCAGGCTCGCACCGTCCTCTTCTCGATCTGCTTGTTCGCCACCTGACTCGGTGTGAGGGCGACCACGCGCTGGACGAAAACGCCGGGAAGGTGGATCTCGTCGGGGTCCAGAGCACCCGGCTCGACCAGTTCTTCGACCTCTGCGATGGTGACCTTGCCGGCCATGGCCGCCAGAGGATTGAAGTTCCGGGCGGACTTCTCGAAGACGAGGTTGCCGTGCCTGTCACCGCGGGCTGCATGTACGAGGGCGAAGTCGCACGTGATGGCCCGCTCCAGAATGAAGGCCCGGTCGCCGAAGATCCGAGTCTCCTTGGCTGAGGAGGCCACGGCAACGCTGCCGCCGGCGTGATGGCGCAAGGGGATGCCGCCCTCGGCGAGCGGGGTTCCGACTCCAGCCGGGGTGTAGAAAGCAGGTATGCCGTGTCCGCCGGCGCGCAGCCGCTCAGCAAGGGTTCCCTGCGGCACGAGCTCCACTTCGAGTTCGCCTGAGAGGTACTGGCGGGCGAACTCCTTGTTCTCGCCGACGTAGGAGCTGGTCACTCGGGCGAGGCGGCCCGCGCTGAGCAGAATGCCGAGACCGTGGTCGTCGGTACCGCAGTTGTTCGACACCACCTGCAGGGAGCCGGCGCCCTGGATGTACAGGGCGTAAATCAGGATGGTCGGGATGCCGCACAGGCCGAATCCGCCCACGGCCAGGGAGGCGCCGTTGCCGATGTCAGCCACGGCCACGGCCGCGGAGGATGCTGTCTTGTCCATATGGTTCTTTCTTCGTGGTAGGGCACTGTGCACAGCGATGGCGGGCCCGGACCCGCCAACTGGTGTCCGGGCCCGTGCCATCCGTTCCCCCGATCTGCGTCCGAAGGCATGATGCGCAGTGTGAGGCCGCCACCAGCCAGGACCAGGGCCGCTGAACCAAATCAAGCGCTCGTCGAGGGAGCACAGACAGGTCGTGGACGCCGAAGCACCTCTCAGCGCGCGGAGATCACTTTGTTGCGCAGATGCCCGATCTGATCAATGCGGATTTCGACGATGTCCCCGGCTTGCAGGTACCTGCCGGACGCCAAGGCCACTCCCGCAGGTGTGCCGGTGAGGACCACGTCTCCTGCTTCGAGAGGTACCGATGCCGAGACGGTCTCGATGATCTCGGGCACGGAGAAGAGCATCTGGTCGGTGTTGCTGTGCTGACGCACCTCACCGTTGACCCACGTGGTGATGTCCAATGCAAGGGGTCGAGCGAATTCGTCAGTGGTCACGACAGCGGGACCCAGGGGCTTGAAGGTGGGGTAGGTCTTGCCCCGGGCAACGGCGACGGTGTCGGTGATGACGCCTTCGCGCATGCCCGCGAGTTGAACATCACGGGCGGAGACATCGTTCGCGACCGTCAACCCGGCGATGTGATCCCACGCCCGCGCAGCCGGGATGTTTGTCCCGCCGACACCGATGACAACGGCGAGTTCGGCTTCGTAGTCGACACAGCCGGAAGCGTCGGCCGGCAGGACGATGTCCGAATAGGGCCCGGTCACCATGCTGCCGGTCACGGTGATGAACACCGCTGCATCAGGGATGGGCATCCCGGCTTCTTTGACGTGATCGCGGTAGTTCGCACCCGCGAGAACCACCTTCCCCGGGTGCGACAGCGGCGCCAACAAGGTCGTCGTGCGCGCGGGCAGCCTCAGGAGTGCCGACGCCGTGCCGGCGAGGCTGAAGTCGTCCCGGAGCAAGGCTCCTACGTCGGGGTGAGGAAGATCGAGCACGACCAGCTCGTCCTCCTCCTCCCGCGCCAGCCCGTACGGTGTGCAGTAGAGACGCAACGTCACTCGTCTCCTGCCAGCACGGTCACCATCCGGTGCGCCAGGCGCCACACGCGCTGTTCGTCGCGCACAAACCTGTCCTTGATGTGCGTCAGCGTTCGGGCCGTGGGCTTCTTGTCCTGGCCGGGACCGAGGTGGAACAGTTGCAGGAGGATCTCGGTCTCGGCCTCATCGGAGTTCACCAGACGGAACGAGGGCTCACCGGGCAGGTGCAAGCGTTTGATGCCGTCCGTCTCCCGGGCAGCCAGGCCGGCGCGCAGGGCCTCACCGGAAGCAGCGACGCCGTTGACGACCATCTCCGCATCCTCGGTGAACAGTTCCAGGGCCCGTGAGGCATGTCCGCTGTCCACCAACTGGAAGAACTCCGTCAGAACATCCAGACACGCCATGCGTGCCGCGAGTGCTTCCTGGCCGGGTTCGGAGCCGATGGGCGCGCCCCCGGTGGTGGCTACCACGTCGGTGCGGTCAGGTCGTCAGCGGACTCGCCGCCACGCAGCCGGGCCAGCAGGTCATCGGGGTCGTAAGGGACTCCGACGGGATTCTTGGCGAAAGAGTCCGATTCCATGAACTCCACGCCCTCTTGAACAGTGTCGAAGTTGTCCACCTGAAGTTCGATCTGATTGCCGTCAGGATCCGCGTAGTACATCGACGTGGTGGTGCCGTGGTTGATCGTCGCGGTCGGCCTGATCCCTTCCTTCCTGAGCCGCTCGTAGTTCTCAAGGAGATCCTGGAGGGACCCGTAGGCGAAGGCGATGTGCGCCAAGCCATGGAGGGGCAGGGAAGCGAGGTCGACCGGAAGCTCAGCCGCCGCCGTGCCGCCGCCGACGAGTCCCTCGGACCCGCCGGCGTGTTCGGCCGCCAACTTCGCCGCGCCATCAGGGTCCGTCACCGCGATCCTGTGGTGCTCGTCGTCGTAGGTGAGGAACGCTGCAGCCGGGTTCTCGTGCACCACACGTGCTTGAAGAACATTGAGGTACCAGTCCCGCAACTGCGGGACCTGCCTGGTCCACAGAACTACGTGCGCCAGCTTCATCGGTGAGGCCATGTTCTTGCCTTCCTGTACAGGTGAGGGACCACGCGTCACCGGCCGCAGCAGGTAACGAGCAGAGTCGGGAGCGGAGGTCTGAAGCCCGCCTGAAGGGGGCCCGGTTGCTCCTAAAAACAGAGTAGCACGCAAAATAGAAGTAGCTACGGCTCAACGGCCGCTGGTTGCGACCTCACACCGCCAACAGGCGCAGGGCCAGGGCGCCCGCGGCGACCGCGAGCAGGACGACACTGGGACCGACCTCGAAATCGCGAACGCGCAGGTGCGACGCAACCGCTCCCACGAAGTACCCCATGACGCCGATGGCCGCAGCCGCTCCGAGCGGCCACCAGAAGAGGCCCATGACCAGACCCGCAGCGCCCGCCAGCTCTGCCCCGGCCAGGAGCCAGAGCTTGCTCGCAGGAAAGCCGACCTTGCGCATCGTCTCCATCTGCTTCGGATCGTGCAGCAGCTTGCCGCGGGCGGAGGCTGTCAGGACGGCAGCCAGTAGGATCGAGACGATGCATGCGGCTATGAACATGGTGGACCTTCCGACTGGGGCTAGGTACTACGAAAAGTAGAGTAGCTATGGGCAGAGTAGCGGGTTGATAGTATGGAGTCATGCAGGTGAGACGAAGCCGTGATGCCCATGACGAGCGAGCGTGCGACGCGGCACTGAAGCGTGCCTTCGAGTTCCTTGGCAAACGCTGGAACGGCGTCCTCCTCGGCACTCTGATGGAGGGCCCAGCCAGTTACGCCGAACTGAAACGATCCATCACTGGAATCAGCGACTCGATGCTCTCCGACCGTCTCAGCCAGCTGGGAGCCGCGGATCTGATCCAACGCGTCATCGACGCGGGGCCGCCCGTGGCCGTCATCTACAGGTTGACCCCAGCGGGCCAGGCTCTGCTTCCTGCTCTCCGGGAGCTGAGCGCCTGGGCGGAAGACAATCTCGCCCCCTGAGCCGTCAGGCTGTTTCGGCCGGCTACAGGGGCAGGGGCGCCGTGGGGCTCCTGCTGTCCATCGCTTCCGCGCTGGGCGCCGTCGTCGCAGTCTTCCAGCCGGGTTGGCTCGCCTCGCTCTTCGGAGGCTGCGGTCATGACTTCCTCATGGATCGACAACACCGAGAAGCGGCAGATCTGGGCTCAGCGGTTGTCGACCTGAAACGGGTTGCCGCGCGACTTGAGGACGGACATCAAGGAGGCCGAGAGCGTGCGAGCCGCTGTGGCGGTGCTCCATCCGAACGTGTCGAGAAGGTCCGCAAAGACCCGCTCGTCGAACAGGGTGACCCACATGAGCACCGCGTACTCGATTTCCTGGTCCGGGATCGTGCCGTCGTCGATCATCTGCTGGATCACCGGAGCAAAGATGTTCATGAAGTCGGTCGCCATGCCGTCCCCGGAGCGCAGCCGTTCCACGAAACCCACAGGGCTGCGGATCAGCGTGGCGGTACGAGCCCAGTCGGCCCCCAGTTCTACCCAGGTCTCGCAGATGCGCTGGTACAGTTCGGCGCCCCGATAGCTCTGCGAGAGTCGGCGGAGTTCCAGCAGGAGAGTTTCCAGGGTGCGCTCGTAGAAGGCCTGCCGGATCTCAGAGGCGTGATCGAAGTGGCGGTACGCCGTCGCGGTGGACACCCCTGCCCGCTTCGCCAGCGCAGGAAGCGAGATGTTCTCCTCGCCTGACTGCAACATGTCGCCGAGCACATCGAGCAGTCGGTTCCGGGTCCGCTCGGTGTCGGCGCGGAGCTTACGATGCCGGACCGGGCGCGGGGTCGAAGGACTGGTACTCACAGCGCCTCTCACGTCGTTGTCACTCACCTCATCCTGCCCCATGTGCCGACTGTCCAAAGGTACGGTGCGGCCACGGGCTGCGTTTCGGACACGTTAACTGAGAAAACTTCTCGTTTCCAAGCTGGCTGAACGCGTCATCAGGCATCAAGGTGAGAAGAAGTTCCCATGTTCACGCCGGCAAGATCGGCTTCCTGAGAGTGCAGCTCATGAACATGAATACATTCCTCCCTGATCCTCGGCCGCTGTCATGTCGCCTCGTGGGCGTCATCGTGAGTGCGGCGATCGGCGCAGGATCCCTCACCGCCTGCTCGCAGGCTTCATCCGACACCTCCGGCAGTGGCCCGAAGACCTACACCGTAGGCATCATCGAGGGCGCGAAAGCCGACCTGATCGACCGCATCGACAGCAAGTTCCAGAAGGCCGTCGCAGCCAACCTCGGTGATGCAAAGGTCAAGTTCGTGGTGAAGAACGCGAACTCCAACCAGTCACTGATCACCAGCATCTCGACCGACTTCGCCACCTCCGGCTACGACGCGTACGCCGGCATCGGCACCCCGGCCATCCTGTCGCTGGCCAGTCAGGTCAAGCACAAGCCTGTCATCGCGGTGGCGATGGGTGATCCCGTCGGAGCCGGGGTGGCGAAGAACCTCGACGCACCCGGCGGCAACGTGACCGGGAGCACCGACTTCATCGATCCGTCCCACGTGCTCTCGTACATCGCAAAGATCAACCCGGCCATCCGGACGGTCGGCACGGTCTACGACCCGTCCAACCAGAACATGCAGATCTGGCTCAAGCGACTGAACTCCGCAGCGAAGAAGAGCGGGTTGAAGGTGACGGCAGCATCCATCAGCGGGCCGTCCGCCGTCCAGGCGTCCGCAAGCAGCCTGGTGGGCCGTGCCGACGCGATCGTGATCGGGCCGGACACGACCGTCATCTCCGGCATGGCGGCGATAAGTTCGACGGCGCTCGGCGCCAAGCTGCCACTGTACGTGTCCGGCAGCGGCGCCGATGTGAAGGGGGTCCTCGCCAGCGTCGGTCCCGACTATGACGAACTCGGCACCCTGGCCGGCGAGCGGATGGCGAAGGTACTGCTGGGCGCCGACCCGGCCAAAGAGGCGTTCGCCCTGCCCAATCAGGCGGGGCTGACCATCAACACTGCGACCGCCGAGATACTTGGCATCACAGTTCCCGACGCCGTCATGTCCCAGGCAACGACCGTCAAGAAGTAGCGGCGGAAGGAGCCGGACAGTGCTCGGCAACATCTTCACCAACACCCTCCTCACAGGCCTCCCGCTCATCCCGGTGTGCCTCGGCGTATATCTCGTGCTCCGGATCCGCCAGGACTTCGACCTGACCGTCGAAGGCAGCTTCACGCTCGGCGGCGCAACAGCAGCAGTCCTCATCTCCCACGGACTGAACCCGATCCCAGCCATGGCGACCGGCATCGCGGCCGGCGCGGCAGCCGGTCTCCTTACGAGCCTGGTCTCGCTGACCTTGCGGCAGCCCGTGCTCCTGGCCGGGCTGATTGTCAACATGGGCCTCTACAGCGTCACCCTCGGAGTGCTGGGCTCCCCCACGGTGAGCCTGCTCGGCGCCGGCACGATCTTCTCCGGCTTCGACGATACGGCGGACAACGGCAGTCAAACGACGCGGATCATGGTGCTGGCTGTCATCGCCATGGCGCTGCTTGCCGCGTTCGCCGTGTTCCTCAAGACAGAAGTGGGGCTCGCATTGCGCGCCAGCGGGGAGAACCCGCGGATGGTACGCAGCCAGGGTGTCAACGAGAACGGGCTGACGGTGCTCTCGCTGATGCTCTCCAACGGCCTGAGCGCTCTGGGTGGCACGCTGCTGGTCCAGGTCCAAAGCTACGCCGACGTCAACATGGGAACCGGCATGTTCCTCGCCGGCACCGGATCGGTCCTGCTCGGTGTATTGCTGTTCAGCCCGAGCGGCTCCCAGGTCGTTCGGATCGTCGCCGCAGTCATGGCCGGCGGGCTCCTGTACCGGCTGATCCTCGTCGCCGCACTGCGCTTCGGGCTCCCGGCCAACAACCTCAACGGCATCACCGCTCTCACTCTGATCGTCACGGTCGCGGCGCAGAGCTACGTCGTTCCCGTCATCGGGAAGTACCGCAGGTCCGCATCCCGGCGCGCGGCCGGACTCGCAGTCATTCCCAAAGAAGTGGAGGCCCCTCGTGCCTGAGGACCACATGCTCTCCCTGCGAAACGTCCGCCTCCTCTACAACCGCGGCAAGGTCGATGAAGTCATTGCGCTCGACGGTCTGGACCTCGACGCCGCGCCCGGGGAGTTCATCACCGTCGTCGGTTCGAACGGTGCGGGCAAGTCCAGCACGGTGCAGATCATCTCTGGGTCCGCCCGTCCCACCGAAGGCCGCGTGTTCATGGACGGACGCGATGTCGGCAACTGGCCCGACTACCGGCGCGCACGGATGGTCGCCCGGGTGTTCGATGACCCACGGATCGGCAGCGTCCCCGAGCTGAGCATCGAGGACAACTTCGCGCTCGCCGCATCACGAGGGCGGCGCCGCGGGCTCCGCTTCGCCCTGGGACACCACCGACGCGCCCGCTTCCGCGACCGGATCGCCCACCTGGGCCTCGGACTTGAGAACCGTCTCCACGACCGAGTCGGCCTGCTGTCGGCGGGACAGCGCCAGAGCCTCACGGTGGTCATGGCCGGGCTGGTCGCGCCGAAGATACTGCTCCTCGACGAGCACTTGGCGGCGCTCGATCCCGCCACCGCCAGCCGCGTCCTCACCCTCACCGGCGAACTGGTCGCAGAGATGGGCTGCACCACGCTCATGGTCACGCACAACATGGACCATGCCATCACCACGGGCGACCGTCTGATCGTGATGAGCCGTGGCCGCATCGTGAGCGACGTGGCCGGTGCGGCGAAGGCGCGCCTCACCCCCCAGGGCGTCGTCACTCTGATCACCAGCGCGGGAGACGCGGTAAGCGACCGGCTGCTGCTCCAGGACATCGCTGTTCCGGAAGGAAACCCCTCATGACCCAGACCTCCTCTCCCACGCTGCCCTCCGCGAACGCAGCGGCCGAAGACGCCCCCTTCCGCTACCACACCCTCGACGAACTCCGCGAGGCAGGCCTGCGCCGCCTCGACGTCGGCCCCCTCGGATATCTCGAAGGCGGATCCAGCGCCGAGCGCACCCTTCGCCGTAACCGCTCAGCGTTCGATCGCTGGACTCTCGTACCGCGTGTGATGAGCGGCCTGCCGACACCGAGCACGGCGACATCGTTTCTCGGCATCCGGCTCGAAGCACCCATCCTCACAGCGCCGTTCGGCTCGGACGGGCTGTTCGACGCCGACGGTCACATGGCCGTCGCCCGCGCCAACGCCCGCGCCGGAACCGCAGGCATCGTCCCCGAGGCGGGCACCCACTCCGTCGAGGCCGTCCGCGAGGCGGCCCCCGCAGCCACACCGTTCGGCCAGCTGCACCCCATGGGCGACCCAGACAACTTCGTCCGCATGCTCAAGCGCTACGAGGCAGCCGGATTCAGCGCCCTGTGCATCACCTGCGACTGCCCGACATCCGGTTGGAAGAACCGCAACCTCCGCAACGAGTACGTCCTGCCCGAAGACGTCATCAACGGAAACTACCCGCCCGGCTCCGGAACAGAGCTGGAAGCTGTGTTCGGGCAGATCTACAGTCCTGCCGAAGCCGTCTGGGGATGGGACCGGCTGTCCAAGCTCATGGCCAACACCTCCCTACCGTGGATTGCGAAGGGCGTCCTCACCCCGGAGGACGCCACGGCGGCGCTCGTCGCTGGAGCAAGCGCGCTGCAGGTGTCGACACACGGCGGCCGACAGCTCGACAGCACGATCTCCGCGATCGAAGCGCTCCCCCACATACGCGATGCCGTCGGCCCGGAGGTGCCCATCGCGTTCGACAGCGGTATCCGGGACGCAACCGACATCGTCAAGGCCATAGCCCTCGGCGCGGACGTCGTCGTCCTCGGCCGTCTTGCCGTGTACGGCCTCGCGGCGGCCGGTGAGGAGGGTGTGTACACCACGCTTGAGCTGCTGCAGAACGAACTCACCACTGTGCTCACGCTACTCGGACGTGGCGGAGTGGCAGAACTCGACCGCACCGCGGTCCGACGGGAGACCGCAGCATGACCGAGATCGAACGCATGCCTGGGCAGTCCCCGATGGTCCCCGGTGCGATCAGAGCCGGCGGATTCGTCTTCACGTCAGGCACCGTCGCCGACGTCAGCGGGAGCGCGCTGCCCATCGAGGAGCAGGCGTCAGGAGCGCTCAACGCCCTCCTGGACTCCCTCACACAATTCGGGTGTACCCCGGCAGATGTCGTACGCCTGGAGGCATTCCTGGCGGACGCAGACGACTTTGCCGCGTGGAACCAAGCGTTCCTGATGGTGTGGCCACAGCCGGGGCCGACCCGGACCACGCTGGTGTGCTCGTTTGCACTGCCCGGCATCCTTATCGAAGTGCAGGCGATCGCAGTCGTCCCTGACCGGAATCGCTGCTGAACCGGTGAAGTGAGTTCGGCCTCTCGGGGCCGAACGGCCGAGACCAGCGACGTACCGCGAAAGGTGCGCGAGGAGGGGCAGCGCCTGACCCAGCTCCTCGTGGAGCACGAAGTCCTGAAGGCCGGTCTTCAGGCCGCTGGATCAGCCGGCGTCACGGCTGTGGGAGCGGCCGGGGGCGTCGCCGGAACGATGCTGAAGTTGCGGTTGAACACCCCGTCCGGATCCCAGGCGGCCTTCAGGGCGCGCAAGCGGGCCAGGGCGGACTCCGGGAACGCGTCGAGGAGGTGGGCAGGGTCGGTGCTCGTCTCGAAGCTCAGGTACATGCCGTTCAGGAGCGGACGCAACCGAGCCCAGTGGGCGTTCAGGCGGGTGGCGTAGACGGGTGCCGTGGCGGCGATGACGGAGAAATGCTGAGTGCGGTGCGACCAGGCCATGGCATCCCTCGGAACATCGTGCACGGCGCCGCCCATGGAACGGAACTGCGTGATCAGAATGTCGCCCGACTTCATCATCTCTTCGATGACCGCGGCGGCTTGTGGGGTGATCTGCTCAAGCAGCCCGCTGTGTGTGTCCTCCAGGCCCTGGCCGTGGTGCCGGTTACCGGGCGGAGCGACGATCACGTGATACGGGGCGAGTTGTGCCTGCTGGTCGAGGACGGGGGCGATGCCCAGGAACGGGGTCAAGGCGTTCTGGGCGTCCTCGACATCATCACCTGCGTACACGAGCGTGATCTGTCCGGTCACCGGTCCGCCTCGCCGTGCAGGGACCAGCGCCAGAAAGCTCGTGACCTCACGCGGAGCGGCCTCGACGAGTCGTCCCCATTCAAGGAGGAAGCCCGCCGTGTCGGTCGCGTCCACGACGATCGTCGCAAACACGACGTCCGTGATCTCATGAGCCGTCAGTTCGAAGGCCGTCACGATGCCGAAGTTGCCCCCTGCACCGCGGATCGCCCAGAACAGGTCGGAGTGGTGATCGGCGTCGACGCGGAGTCGGCGGCCGTCGGCGACAACGATCTCGGCGGCGGTGATGTGGTCGATGGTCAGGCCGTACCGGCGGGCCAGGAAGCCCAGACCGCCTGCCGTTGCGAGGCCGCCGACCCCGACGTCGCCGTAGTCTCCCGAGCTTATGGCCAGACCATGCGCTGCGAGCACACGGGCGACATGCCCCCAGCGTGCCCCCGGCTCGATGCGAACGCGCCGGGCGGCCCGATCGATCACCTCGACGGAGTTCATCTTCGACAGATCGATGACGATGCCGCCGTCGTTGGTCGATCTACCGCTGATGCCGTGGCCGCCGCTGCGCACCGACAACTCGACGTCCTGGCCGCGCGCGTAGTCCAGGGCCGCCACGACATCGTCGGCGTTCGCGGCCTGAATGACCAACGCGGGGGACCCTGTGCGGATGTAGGTATGACGTACGCCCTCGTAGGCGGCATCGCCCGGCTCGACGACCTTCTCGGCGAGGGAGGGCGGGATGCTGTCGTAGTCGAGGGAGGCGTGCCGTTTGGCGAGGACGACCGCCGGACGCTGCGCCGCGGCGGGTGTGCCGGTCGTCGCCCGCTCACGGGCCACGGCCGCCCGGAGCGCGGGACCCACTTCCTCGCCGAAAGTACGGATCAGTCTGGGGTCGTCACCACCGATGAAGAAAGCCGAGAAACCGTGCTCAAGGATCAGGGGGAGCAACTCGTCGACCCACTGCTCCGGCGGCCCGTGCAGGTAGCTGCGGCTGGTGGCGGAGAAATCCACGTCGAGGAGGTTGAGCAGGCGGCGGATGTCGTCGGGACGACGGCCCCCTTCGAGGGCGGCATCGTCGATGATCTTGAGCGCTTCCGTCATACCGGGGTTCTGGAGGTATCCGAGCGTGGGCAGCCAGCCATCGGCCTTGCGCCCCGTCAGGCGCAGCATCCGCGGTTTGTACGCCCCCACCCAGATACCGATGTCGTGGGCCGGGCGCGGACCGCGCTTCATCGCGGGCACTGAGTAGTGCTCGCCGTCGAAGCGCAGCGGGCCGCCTTCGTTGTTCTCCCAGACGCCGCGGACGATGCCGATCGCCTCGTCGAGAGCGTCCACTGATTGGGCCGGTGTCAGGCTGCGGCCACCCATGCCGTGTACGGCGCGGGGGAAGGCGCCTGCGCCCAGCCCGAGTTCGAAGCGGCCCTGGGAGAGGATGTCGAGGCTCGCCGCGATCCGGCCGAGCATGGTCGGCGGACGCAGGGTGAGGTTGGTGACGTTCGCTGAGACGCGGATCCGCCTCGTCCTGGCCGCGACCCAGGTCAGCAGGGTGTAGGTGTCTAGGTAATCGGGGTTGTACGGATGGTCCTGAAACGTTACGACATCCAGTTGGGCCGCTTCCGTCAGCTCCGCCAACCCCAGGGCTCGTGCCGGGTCATGCGCGGTCGGGGTGATGAAGGAGCCGAGCAACAGCTCGTGACCGTAGTCGGGCATCGCGTCCGTTCCTTAGAGTGCATCGCCCGGCGGCACACCCGCCAAGCAATAGTCTACGTTACAGAACATCTCGATAGCTGCATATATTTCGCCGCGGGGCCGCAGGCATACGCAGCCCGACAGCTGGACGCTTCCCGCGCCTCACAGCCCTCTGGTGCCCCGGCAGCCTCCGTGTCCTCGGTCTGTCCCTGCCCCGGCCGGACCCCGGCCCGTCACTGTGCGGTCACCATCACACGCAGCGGCGCCCGGAAGGACAGCAGGCCGAGCATCGGCGGCTCCGCCTCGCCCACCGCAAGCCTCACCTGCGGCAGCGCCCGCGCCGCCGACCGCAGAGCCACCGCTGCTTCCGCGCGGGCCAGTGCGGCACCTGGGCAGCGGTGGCTGCCGGCACCGAAGGCAAGGTGGCGGCGGACGTTCGGCCGGTGAGGGCACATCCGCCCCGGCTCGGCAAAGACCTCCGGATCCGATCCGGCGCCCATGAGCGCCAGCAGCAGTTGAGCTCCTGCGGGCAGCTCCACTCCGCCCAGTTCCACCGGCTGTGCCGTCACCCGCCGCCACGTGGTCACCGGCGGCTCGCGACGCAGTACCTCTTCCGTCCATCCCTGCGCCAGGCCCGGCTCGTGGGCCACGCGCGGCCACAGTCCCGGCTCGGCAAGGGCCCGGCGCAGCACGGTGGCGATGAGCTGTCCAGTGGTGATCTGCCCGGCGATGAACACGAAGAAGCACACGCTGATTGCCGTCTGCGGGTCCAGAGGCTCGCCACCGGGGAGCCGGTGCCGGGTGAGGGCTCCTATCAAGGACTCCGGCGCGGCCGTGCGGGACTGCACGGTATCAGCCAGCCAGGTATGGAACTCGCCGACGAGTTCGGCCAGTTCCACCTGCTGCCGGGCTGCAGGACGGCCCCAGAACAGCTCCAGCGCAGCGTCGCTCCAGCGGATCAGCTCGGTCGGCGCAGTGCCGTCGATGCCGAGCAGGTCCATCAGCACCCGGCACGGGAGAACCTGCGCGAAGGAGGCGAACAGGTCGCAGACGCCGTCGGAGTCGAGCCGCGACCGCGCCGCCGACAGGAGCTCGCCGGCGATGCGCTCGATGGCCGGTACAGCGGCAGCAACACGCCGGGAGCTCAAGAACCGTGCGACCACCTGGCGCAGACCGGGATGGCTGTCGGTGCCGTTGTTGGCGAGCGCCGGCGGGAGCTGGAAGCCGGCCCGGGCCAGCACCCTCAGCGCAGCCACGGGCAGGGCGGTGACGGCGTCCTGGGCGTTGTCCGGTCGGAAGACAGCCGGGTCGAGGAGTACCCGGCGCACGTCCCGATGACGGCTGACCAGCCACAGCCCGGTGCCCGGATCGAGATACACGGGCGCCGCGGCGCGCAGCAGATCCAGCCACGGGTGCGGAGTGCGCACAAAGTCGTCACCGAACACGTCGAGGAGACCGAGCAGATGGGGAGCGCCGGGCGCCTCAGATCCCGGCAGCGAAGCGCGGGAACTGGCGAGGTCGGCGTGTGCGCCAAGCGGAGAAGCGTCCGCAGCCGGGGTGATCACGGGCGGACGCTAACACGGACGGCTTCCGGTCCTGCCCGGCATGTGTGCGGCATCACGCGCGTAACGTCGGAACAGGGCAAGCACCTCGCGCATCGCGTCATCGGCCTCACCGGCAGGGTCGGACGCCTCCCTGCGCAGCCATCGGCACGGGGCATGGTGTGTGCCGCGACCACGGCGCGGCTGGCCTGGCGGCGACCCGACGCTCTCAGCGAGTGGAGCTGCGCCGGCCGCGACGCGATGCGCGCTCCGGTTCCTCGGAGCGATCGAGTTCGGCGACCATCTGGCAGGCGTCGACGTTCGCACCGTGCTCATGCACGTGGCTGGCGAGTATGCACAGCATGGACCGGAAGCTCGCCTGTGACTCCGCCGGCAGGGCGGCGAGGATGTGCTGCTCAACGAGTTCGACCCTGCTACGCAGTTCCACCCACCGGTGCTTGCCGTGGGGGGTCGCGACGATGTGGCGACTGCGGCGGTCTGCGGGGTCCGGCTTGCGCTCGACCAGTCCGGCCCGTTCCAGGTCGTCCAGGAGGTACGTCATGACCGTCCGGTCAACTCCGAAGCGTTCCGCCAGGGACCGCTGGCTGTCGGCCTCACCCTGCACGGCGGCCGTGAGCACGAAATAGCCGCGGGGTCCCCCGGGGATGTCCCCGACAGCTGCCTCGGTCGCCTTCGCGTACGCACGGAAGACCATGCCGATGGCGATTCCGAAGTCCTCCCCTGTGGGGGAAGCCCCGGCCACCACGGCGTCTTCTCCGGAGCTGCGGTGTGAAGTCACACAGCACAGCTTAGTTCATGTTCAGTGCGCAATATACTCTGCCCGACAGAGCATCTCCTCGGCATCGTTTATGAGCACCCGCGTGCCCGGCTCCTCGGGGCAACCATCGGTCGGGGTAGGCAGTCGTAGGAAGTGACACACATCCGTCTGCCGTCGCTCGCCGTCAAATGCCCTTCCTCATAGGGCGGTTGACGGCAAGGCCTGTCATCCCTCGGAGGATTCATGAGCCGCTTCGCCGCACCATCCGGCGCCAGACAAAGCGGCGGGCGTGACATCGCCCAGCTCATCGCCACCGCACGTGCCCTACGGCGCAAGCCCGTCGGGCGCGCGGCGTCACGCGGTGTCGTGGTGGGGGCCGTCGCCGTTCTGCTGGCGGGGGCCGGCACCTCGGCCGTTGCCGCGCCCGGCGACCCTGTGGTCAGCGGTGCCACCGTCAACTCCGGACATGACGTCATCGTGGGTATCACGCACAACGTGGTGTTCCCGGTCACGGTCACCGGATCGGATGACTCCGGCCTGTCTTTCGCCGATGTGGATCTGAAGGGGCCGCACGGCGGTTTCTACACCACCGACGCGTTCTGCGAGACCGCGACGGCATGCACGACGGTGTTCACCGCCAACGCCCACCCGGCACCGGGCAGCGACGATCCGGTGGACCTGGCCAACGCCAACGCGGGAACCTGGTCGGTCGACGCCTTGGTCGACGCCAACGATGGCGGTTCGGTCTTCGCCCCCGGCGTGGGGTCATTCAGCCTCAAGCGTGCCGCACGGCTCACGGTCAACGCCTCACCGGAACCGGTGGCCAAGGGTTCTCGTATCACCGTCACCGGCAAGCTCGTGCAGGCCAACTGGGACACCTACCGGTATGCGGGATACGCGGGCCGAGCCGTCAAACTGCAGTTCCGCCCCAAGGGCAGCAGCACCTACACCACGGTGGCCACGGTGAAGACCCGCACCACCGGCGCCCTGCGCACCACGGTCAAGGCAGTCAGGGACGGCTACTGGCGTTGGAACTTCCCCGGCACCGCCACCACCGGCCCGGCCAAGGCCGCCGGCGACTACGTCGATGTACGCCCCTGATCCCGGCGAGCACCGCCCCGAGCAACCGATGACGACCTGGGCGCGACCCGGGTGCCTGGTGGCCTTCGGCGCGGGGTGGTGCGAGTGGAGTCGGAGTCAGCCGCCGCCAGGGCGCACCAGGCCGTGGTCGAAGGCGAAGACGACGGCGTGGACGCGGTCGCGCAGGGCGAGTTTGTCCAGGACGCGTGTGACGTGTGTCTTCACGGTCGCCTCGCCGATGTGGAGGCGCGCGGCGATCTCCGCGTTGGACTGGCCGCGGCCGAGCAGGAGCAGG
Source organism: Streptomyces sp. NPDC004629 (assembly GCF_042873595.1). NCBI lineage: Bacteria > Bacillati > Actinomycetota > Actinomycetes > Kitasatosporales > Streptomycetaceae > Streptomyces > Streptomyces sp. NPDC004629. The sequence continues at coordinate 162,130 of NZ_JBIALO010000008.1, forward strand.
ACGTCGTGTTCGCGTTCGGTGAGCCGGGACAGGCGGCGGGTGATCTCCGGCTGGGGTGCGGCCGGGGTCGCGCGGGCGAACTCGGCGAGCAGACGGCGGGTTATCGACGGGCCGAGTAGCGCCTCTCCGGCGGCGAGGGTGCGGATGCCGTCGATGAGGACTTCCGGCGGGCTGCGCTTGAGGAGGAAGCCGCTGGCGCCGGCGCGAACGGCGTCGAAGACGTATTCGTCGAGCTCGAAGGTGGTCAGGATCAGCACTCTGGGTCCGCCGTGCTCGGCGGCGCCGGTGATCTGCCGGGTCGCGGCCACTCCGTCGAGCAGCGGCATCCGTACGTCCATCAGCACCACGTCCGGCGTCGTGGCCGCGGCCAGCGACACCGCTTCCCGGCCGTCGGCGGCCTCGCCGACCACGGTCAGGTCGGGCTGGGTCTGCAGCATCATCCGCAGGCCGGCGCGCATCAGGTCCTCGTCGTCGGCGAGCAGGACACGGATCACGAGGGTTTCTCCTTCGAGGCGAGCGGCTTCTGCGGGGTGCGCGGCTTTCGCAGCCGGGCCGGCCTCTTCGACGGCCTCGGCATGTCGAGCGGGATCACGGCCGCCACGCGCCAGCCGCCTCCGGCGCCCGGGCCCGCCTCAAGGCTGCCGCCGAGGACGCTGACGCGATCCCGCATCGCCGTGAGCCCTCGTCCGCCGCCCGGCCGGTGCGCTGCGGCGCCGGAGCCGTCGTCCGTGACCACCACACCGACCGTACCGTCCTTCACGTCGACGGTGACGACGACTCGGGCCGGGCGCGCATGGCGGACGACGTTGGTCAGCGCCTCCTGGGCGATGCGGCCGGCCGCGTGCGCGATTGAGGGGTCCAGGCGTTCCAGCAATTGCGGTGCGCAGAGCCGTAGTTGGACGCGGACGTCAGCAGGCAGACGAGCCACCATCGCCCGGAGTGAGGCGTCGAGGTCGTAGCCGTCGGTGAGCAGGCCGAGGATCCGGTCGAGGTCGGTCATCGCACTCCGCCCGACCTCCTCGATCCGCGACAACGCCTCGCGCACGGGCGGCGACTGGCTCCCGAGGGTGAGCCGGGCGGCCCCGGCGTGGGTGACCATCACGGTCACCGCATGGCCGACCGCGTCGTGCAACTCCCTGGCCATCCTGGCTCGTTCCGCTGAGACGGCCTGTTCGCTCTCACGGGCGCGCAGGGCGTCCCGCGCCTCGCGTCGCGCACGTCCGGCGCGGCCGGTGATCCAGGCCACCGTGTGCACGGCGAGTGCGGGCACGAAGGCGTTATGGTCGGCGGCGAGCGCGGCGACGGCCACGAGGGCGGGCGGTGCCGCGCACTCCACGGCTCGCCCGAGCGGTCGGATCTGCACCACAAGCGTGAGGGCGAGCGCGCTCGCCAGCGACACGTTGGTGACCTCCGCCCCCGCTGCGACCGCCGTCACGGTCGCCGCCACGGCCGCCCACAGCGCACACAGTGGCGCGAACCGTCGTCCCGCGATCGCCACGAACCACACCACCGCGCAGCCGCGTTCGGCGATCGGGCCGGACAGCACCGAGGCCGTGTGGTCCGACGGCCCGACGGCGATGACCGCCGACAGGTACGCGGTGATGATGTCGAGCAGCACCCACAACGGCCCCCGGTCCACGACCTGGTCGGGCCGCCGTCTTCTCCACCACTCCCCCACGGCGACCAGCCTAGGGAAGCCACCGGGCCCCTCGCGTCCACCCGCGGGCGGACATCGCATCCGCCCGCACGGGGATCCGGACGGTCCGCGACGGCGGACGCGACCGACCGGCCGACGGCCGCAGCATCGCCGTATGACGACAACTCAACTCTTTTCGGTGACACGGCAGATCAGGCGGCCCGGCCGACGTGCCCTGCGCCTCCTCGGCCGCTTTCTGCTCGTCCTGCTCGGCGTCCTGATCGCGCCCGTCGCCGCGACGGCGGCCGTATGGGCGACCGCCACGGTCACCGCCGACCTCGCGCTGCTCGCCGCGGCCGCGGTCACCGCGCTGGTCATGAGCTGCGCGCCGTTGGTGTACGCGGGTTCACGACGGCCGGCCGTCACCGCCCTGGCCACGACGGCCGTGCTGGTGGCCACCTCGGTCGCGGCCTACGTGACGGTGCTCCAGCCCCTCGGCGGGACTCCCCCGCAACCCCACTCCCGGCCCACCGGCTACTGGACCCTGCCGACCGGATCACGCCTGGCCTACACCCTGCTCCGCGCCCACGGCACCCCGCGCCCGACCCCGGTGATCGTGCTGCACGGCGGACCCGGCACCCCCGGCGACGGGCCGGATCCGCTGGAGAAGCAACTCGCCGCCCGCGGTCACGACGTCTACTCCTACGACCAGTTGGGTTCAGGACGCTCCGGCCGACTCGCCGATCCGACCGGCTACACGGTGGCCCGGCAGGTCGCCGACCTCGATGCCGTGCGCGCTCGCATCGGCGCCGACCGCGTGGTGCTGCTGGGTGCCTCCTGGGGTGCCACGCTGGCCGCTGAGTACCTCGCCGCCCATCCCGCCCGGGTGTCCCGGATGGTGCTCACCTCGCCCGGGGTGCTGTGGGCTCCGGCGTGGAAGGGCCGGGCCGAGGGCGACATCTGGGACCGGCTCACCGCCGATCAGCAGCGCCGTCTCGACGCCCTGGAGGCGAAGCCTCGGCTGCTGGCCTGGTCGCTGCTGATGGAGGCCAACCCGCGCGCCGCACACGCCCTGGTCTCCGACGCCGAACTCGACGCCGTCTTCGCCCGCCTCCTTGCGATCTCGGCCCCGGCGGCCACCTGCCACCCCAGCCGACCGCTGCACGACCTCCCGGCATCCGTACCGGGCTTCTACGCCAACCAGCTCACCACGGCCGACCAGCTCACCGTGCCCGACCCGCGCCCCGCCCTGCGCCGCATCCGTGTGCCGGCGCTCATCCTGCGCGGCACCTGCGACTACAAGAACCCGGGCATCGCCCGCGAGTACGACGAAGTGCTCCCCAACTCCACGCTGGTGACCGTCGACGGCGCGGGCCACCTCATCGACGCCGAACAACCGGGACGCTACCGGCAGTCCGTCATCCGTTTCCTGGAACGGTGACGCCCCTCCCTTCCCACCACCGTCCCCTTCTACTGGCGCCGGGGTCCCCGACAGCGCCAAGACAGCCCAACTGCGCTGCGCTGACTGTCGGATGACGTCACGTCGACGGGTTCACGGCCCGTGTGAGCTCGGCCAGGGAGATCGGTGAACCGAGGATCCGCTCGGCCGCGCGATGCCCCGAGTGGAGCGCGCCGTGGACAGTGGCTGGGTCGTGTCCCCAGGTTGCTTCTCCGGCAAAGTGGAGAACGCCGTCGACGGGTTCTGCCATCGCATCGTGATCGTCGTGCGAGGAGCCGACGGCGACGTAGGAGTACGAGCCGAGGGCGAGAGGGTCGCTGCCCCAGCGTGTGATCCAGTGCGCCACCGGCTCGGGGACGGAGTCGCCGTACATCTTGCGGAGGGAGCTGAGCACCGACGCGACCACCTCGTCGTCGGTCTTCTGCTCGATCTCCCGCCCCCAAGCACCGCCGGCGAAGGTCAGCAGCATCGGCTTGCCGCTCACCACGGAGACGTCGTACCAGGAATGCCAGGGGACGCCGGCCCGGCCGTGCTGCCGGATCGCGTAGACATCGTCCTGCCAGAACCGCTCTGGGAACTGAAGGAAGACCTTGTTGAACACGCCCATTCCGAGTCGAGCGATCGGTCCCGCAACGGCGTCCGGCAGAGCGGGCGTGAAGTCGATCGCCCCTGATTTGAGCACGCCCAACGGCACCGTGACGATGACGTGGGTGGCCTCGAAAGACTCGTTCTCCGTGTCGACGCGCACTCCCGTGGCCGACCTGGTGATGGCGGTCACGGTCGTCCCCAAACGCACGTCGAGGCCTTCCGCGAGAGTCCGGGGAAGCACATCGTAGCCACCGGGGAAGATCACTTCGTCACCTTCGATGGTGTCCTCGTCGAGGGCGTGAGCGGCGACCTGTTCGATCTCTGCGCCGCATTGCTCCTCCGTGCGATGCCGGTAGAACACGCGGACCCGTTCGGCGCGTTCGGGTTCCCAGCCGGTAGCGGCAAGGGCGCGCTCGGCCGCAGTGGCGTAACTCTCGTCATGGCCGGACGCTGTGACGGTCAGCTGGAAAAGGTCATCTGCCGTGTCGACGTCGAGGGTCCATTGTCGTGTCGCGTCGTCGTCCAGCAGGCGCCCCGATTCGTCGTAGTCGGCGATCGGGCGCCCGCCGGCCTGGAAGCTCCCCACCGTGAACTCGCGTGTCTCCATCTCAAGCGCGGTGACAAGTTCCGTGAGTGGGTTGCCGGTGAGGCCATGGATCCATGAGGCACCACGGTCGACGGAGAACCCTGCCGTGCGATCCGTCCACATCCGCCCACCGACGCGATCGCGCGCCTCAAGCACGACCACACGGTGTCCTGCGGCGTGAAGCAGTCGCGCTGCGGTGATGCCGGCGATTCCCGCGCCGACGACGATAGTGTCCATGATCTTCTCTCTTTTCCAGGGAACTCAAGGTCGATGTGCAGGTGATCCGCAGTGCCGGGTGAGCCGCGGCGATCAGGTCGGCGGCGGTGTCCTGCATGGGCAAGGGTGAAACGAACAGGCGGTACGCGGTCGCCGGGGCAGCTAGTCGACCCCCCACAGGAAGCGGTGCGTGTGGATCGCGAAGTACGGAAAGCTCTCCACGGATACGACCCCTTCGGTTGCCCGGACGACGTCGTTGATGAAGTTCAGGAGATCGCGCGGCTGACTGCACACCACCTCGGCCAACAGGTCGAAGCGTCCCGAGGTCAGGACGATGTAGACGACCTCGTCCTGCCGGGAGAGCGCATCGGCCACCACCCGGGAATCGCCCCCGATCCGCAGCCCCAGCAGCGCCATAGTCCGTTTGCTCATGGCTATCGGGTCGGTCACCGCGACGACCTGGACCGCCTTGGCGTCGATCAGCCGCTGCAGTCGCAGTCTTGTGCCCGAGGGCGACAGACCGATCTTCGGTGCCAGGTCGGCGTACGGGATACGCCCGTCGATCTGCAGCTCCCGCAGGATGGCCCGGTCGACGTCATCCATCAAGCACCTCTCTCCTCTGCGCGAACGGCACGCCGCACGATCGATTCAAGCACAATGACGGATTGGCGCGCTTGAATCAACTGTCCCGACGATTGGATTACGTTCCAGGCAGAGAATTTTGCTGTCAGAGCAAACGCCGACGAGGTCGGTTACGGTGCCTCGGACCGCAAGGGGAGGCCGGCATGACGCTGTCGGCGATCGTGCGGATGCTGCACCGGCACGGATTCAGTCACCAGGTCCCGGCCCCCGGAGCCTGGAGCGCGACGAGGCCGCGGTCACCGGCTGAGGGAAGGAGATCTGGCCCCGCGTGGAGACGCCGCGGCGGCGCTCGGGGCCTGGCTGTGCTACGAGGACGAAGCCGTCTACTTGATGACGCCGCCCACCAGCCGATGGTGTCGGCGAAGACGCCGGCCCTGCCGGGTCAGCTCCGCTGCCGGCTTGCGGGGCCCTCTTCCCGCCCGGCACTGCCGGGCGGGAAGAAACGCCTCACCTGCCGCAGGACACAGATGACACCAGGTCAGACGAGATCGGACACCGCTCGGTACGCGGCATCGAAGGCGGCATGCGTGTAGCCGAACGCCTGCGCATCGGAGTTGGCGATGGCGATCCGGCCGACAGGCCTACGGGCTTTCACATAGGGCCGCTCCGACTCAGGCCGGAACAGGTCAGGATCATCAAGGGAGTTGTACTCGTACGCGTAGCCGTGCGCCCACCGGTTGACGGTGATCGCGGTGATGTCGCGGGCCGGGTCGAAGCCGTGATCGGCGAGAGAGCGGGCCATCGAGTCGCGGATCTCACGCTCGAAGTCCTCGAAGGGCATCCTGATCAGCTGTCGGCGGCCGGCCTTGTGCTGCTCGCGGCAGACCAGGCCGGGGGAATGGGGAGTGGCCGACAGGGAGACCACGGTGGGCAGTTCGGGCCGGTGCGGCATCGTGAAGTCGCCGATCTCGGTGACCGTCGGCAGGCCGAAGCCGCTGAAGAAGCCGGAGGGCGTACTGACGCGGGAGACCCGGGCCGCGGCGAACGGCCGCCAGTCCTTCAGCGCGACCCGCGCGTACACCAAGGGCACCTTGACGCCGTAGCGCATCGCGGTGATCTGTTCCTTGGGCAGTTCGGGGACGAGGTAGGAGGTGACGGAGTTCCAGCAGGCCATGACAGCGCCCTTGGCCTTCACCCGGTAGCTGCGGCCGCCCTTCGAGTAGGCGACGACCACGCCGTGCCGACCGTCATTGCGTACCTCGAACGCCGTGCTGGACAGCCGGACGCGGACTCGGTTGCCTGGATGGTCGAGTCTGCTGTAGTCGGCCTTTGCGGTGACGATCTCCTGCCAGTCGGGGTGGCGCACATCGAAGGCGTGCGGGACGAGCTTGCTGACGAGCAGGCGGGCGATCGACGCGTTGCCCTCGGGGAAGTAGAAGTTGCCGTCTTCCTCGGTTTCCTTCAGGTGCATCAACGGCGTGAAGCCGGCGCCCGGCCACGGAGCGTTGGTGAGTCCGAGTCCCCCGAAACCCGGCTGCCCGGTGGCCCACGCGTCGGCCGCGGCAACCCGGTCGACGTTGACGCCCCACAGGCCGTTCGTGCCGCGCTTGACGATCTCCAGGGCGTCGTCGTCCAGGCCGATCTTTTCCCGCAGGTAGGTCTCGTACGGAGTGCGCGCGAGGATCTCCTTTTTCTGGGCGTCGGTCAGGCCGGGGTAGAAGTCCTCGGTCGTGGTGCGCAGGCGCACCAGGGCCGACCGGCTTGCCTCGCTCATCGGCAGCTTGGCGACGTACGACGCCCAGGACTCCCCCGGTTCTTGGGTCACCAGATGGTCCTTGCCCCACCGTTCGGCGGTGAACAGGGTGGCGCTGCGCAGGGAGTAGGGAGCGTAGGCGTTGCTCTTGACCGTGGCTTCAAGGGCCTTGAGGTCGACACCGAGATCCTTGGTCAGCAGGTCGCGGGCCTCGCGCGACCAGGTGCTGGGAGTGTCGATGTTGACGGTGCCGCCGTTGGACAGCAGCAGGGTGCGGCCGACGTGGAACTCGTTGCGCCGGGCATGCCCGCCGAAGTCGTCCAGGGCGTCCAGGATCAGGACGCGGGCGCTGGGGCCTGCGTGTTTGCGGTAGAGGTAGGCCGCCGCGAGACCGCTGAGGCCGCCACCGACCACCACCAGGTCGTAGGACTCGTGGGTGTCGCTAATGTGCCCTGACTCGAAGTCGCCGTCGCGGACGGCGTGCGCTACCTCGTAGGCGCCCGGCTGCTGCCCTCTCAGTCCGGTCTGGGTAGGCGGGTACGGTGCGTTCCGGTGGTGCCGGCCGTGGCCGTGTGCGGCGGGCGCGGCCTGCGCGGCGCCCGGCAGGACCGTGGCGGCCGCCACCCCGGCCGCAGTGACTGCCACGCCGTCCAGGAAGTCGCGGCGTGTGATCTTCTGTCCCATGCCGAGCTCTTGATCGCTGAATCTGGGCATGCGATACCCCCACAGTGGTTTGCGGATTTCGGAGATCGAGCACGTGATCGGTACGGTAACCAGTCATGGACGCGCCGTAAAGAACGTATTCCGTTGACAGTGGCCATTTGACTGCGGAATTCGTATGCTCAACGAGCGCTGGAAGAAGGCTTGTCGACGGCGTTCCAGCCCCGTCAGCGTCTGGTCCGCGAAGGCCTCGTCGAACCACTGTTCACAGCTCGCCTCCCGCCACGAAGTCGCCCATGCCGCTGAGCGCACGCGCAGCCACCGCATGCCCCCGGCTCAGGCATTCCGCGGGCGCCGAATCCCGCAGCAGGCCGGAGAGATAGCCGGCGGCGAAGGCGTCTCCGGCACCCACCGGCTCCACGACCTCCGCATGCGGCGCTGGCACGAACGTCTCCCGCCCGCCGGCGAACTCGGTGGCACCGACGGCGCCGTCCTTGACCACCAGCCGAGCCGCGCCGATCAGGTCCCGCACCGCACGCGGTGTTCCCGCGCCCCACAGCGTCTCGGCCTCGTCCTGGCCGACGAACACGATGTCAGCTCGCCCGGACAACTCCAGCAGGACGGGGGCCGCCTCGGCGACGGGCCACAGGCCCGGCCGGTAGTTCACGTCGAACGAGACCGGCAGCTCCCGGTCCAGCACCGCATCCGTCAAATCGTAGCAGGACAGCGAAAGCGCGGGCGTGATCCCGGTGAGGTGCACGAGCGGCACTTCGTCCAACGGCAGCCCCGCAAGGTCGGCGACGGACAGACGCGATGCGGCCGAACCGCTGCGGTAGTAGAGGACACGTGTGGCACCGTCGCCGGGGTCCTTGAAGTAGACGCCGGTCGGCGCCCTGTCATCGAGGCGGACGTGGCTCACATCCACGCCCTGCCGAGTCAGCAGCGTGACGATGCGTCGACCGAACGGGTCGTCACCGACGCGGCTCGCCCATGCCGCACGGTGACCCAGATCGGCGAGGTACAACGCCACGGTCGACTCGGCCCCACCGACGTCCAGCCGCAGGCCCATCGCTTCGTCCAACGGCTCGGGCGCCGCCGGGGTGACCATGGCCATGGTCTCGCCGAGGCACAGCACCTCCGTCCTCACAGCAGGCGCCCCGTACGCGCATCGCCCGTGCCGGCGATCATCCCGCTGCGCCTCATCGTTGGCCCCCCTGCCAGGCCGGCAGGGCGAGCTCGTCAAGGATCTCGTTCAGTGCCTTCGCCGTCACCGGGTCCAGCCGGCGGGCGGGCAGGCGTACCGCCGCGGAGGCGATGACGCCTCTGCGGCGCAGGACCTCCTTGTGCACGGCCCATGCCTGCCCGGGGCGGACCCCGATGTGGATCAACGGCAGGATCCGGGTGAATGCCGCCCGAGCCTCGGCTCGCCGCCCGGCCGCGAGGCCGTCGAGGATCGGACGCAGCAGGTCGGTGAACTCGCAGGCCGGCATGGTTCCGGCCGAGCCGTTGTCGTACTCCTCGATCAGCGCCTGCGCGTTCTGCCCGCCGAGCACCGCGAGGCCGGTGTCCTTCAGGGCAGCGATCTTCGGCGGTGTCGGCGGAGCCTCGACCTTGATCGAGGTGATGCCGTGGACGCCGGCCAGCTCCGCGACGGTCGACACGTCGATCGCGGTTCCCGTCACACCAGGCGCGTCCTGGATCATCACGGGTGTACCACCGCGCTCGGCGACCTCGCCGAAGAAGTCGGCGACCTGCCCCGGAGCCGGCTTGACCAGGTACGGAGGCAGGACCATGACCTGGTCCGCCCCGGCGGCGGCCCGGACCTGTTCCAGAGCGCCGACCGTGCTCGTAGCGTTGACGCCGGCCACGATCGGCACGTCAGGACCGGCGACCGTGCGCACCTCACGCAGGATCACATCCCGTTCCCCGGCGGTGAGCGCGAAACCCTCGCTGGCCATGCCGAACACGGCCAGCCCGTCCGCGCCCGAGGCCAGCTCGAACTCCACGAGCGAGCGCAATGACGGCACGTCAAGCGCGCCCGCGTCGGTGAACGGGGTGGCCAGGATCGGAATGAGTCCGGTGGGGGTGCCGGGCATGGATTCAGCTCTCCTTCGCGAGGGCGATGACGCGCTCGGCGTCGACATCGACGCCGAGGCCGGGGCCGGTCGGCACAGCGAAGCCGGTGGGCCCCTCGACCAGTGGCGTGCGCAGGATGCTCTGCGCCATGGGAACGGTGTCGGGTTGGTACTCGAAGAAGAGGGTGTCGGCGCCGGCAGCCGACACGTGGATACCCGCTGCGAGGGAGATACCCAGGCCCACCGAGTGATGACAGGCGATGGGCACGTGGTGGCAGGACGCCAGCTCCACGATCGACACCGCCTCGGTGATACCGGTGCGCGCGACATCGGGTTGCGCAAGCCTGAGGGCGCGCCGGTCGAGCCAGTCGGCGAACTCGTACCGGTTGCGCATCGCCTCGCCGACCGCCACCGGCGTAGTGATCCGGCTGACGAGTTCCGTGTGTCCCGCGACGTCCTCGGGGACGAGGGGCGCCTCGAAGAACAGCGCGTGACGGCGGTCCAGTTCCTGGCCCAGCTCGATGGCCTCGCCGATCGAATAGGCCCAGTGCGCGTCGACCGCGATCCTCATCGAAGGCGCCGCGGCGGCCACCGCGTCGAAGGTGGCGAGGTCGGCCTCGACGCCCTTGCCGAGAGCGAGCTTGACATGGGTCGCTCCCTTCTCGACCCACTGCGCGGCGAGCGCGGCCCGCTCGGGATCGGTGGGGCGTGGCAGCCCGGAGATGTACACGGGGACGCTCTTTGCGTGCGCGCCGCCGAGGAGCTGCACGACGGACAGCCCGGTGAGCTTGCCGTAGAGGTCCCACAGCGCGATGTCCACCGCGGCGAGCGCGTCGGCCTGGTGCCCGACGAGGTGCCCGCGTTCCCGCATGAGGTCGCGCAAGCCGTACCACAGGGGTCGGACCCCCTTCAGTTCGCGTCCCTTCAGCCAGTTGGCGAGCAGCCGGTCGACCACGGCCGCGGAGATCTCCGGGCCGACCGGGGCAAGCGCCTCGCCCCAGCCTTCGGTGCCGTCGTCGGCGGTGATGCGGACGAGCATCGTCTCGTAGCGACCGGAGTAAAGGCTGCGCCATGGGTCGCGTACGGCGTAACCCTGTTCCTCGTCTGCCTCATCGTCGTTTCCGAGCTTGCCGAGATAGGCCTGCGGCCCCGACAGCTTCAGTACGTAGGTCTGCACGTTGGCGATGCGCAACATCAGGTGCCCCTCCGGGAACAGTAGAGCGATCCGAGGCCATCTTTGCATGCCTATTACACGATGTGCAATGAGTCTTCAGATAGTTCGAACGCTCCCCAGCTTTCGGTCAGCGGCATCGACGCGGCGGCCTACCGGCGGCGTTGACCTTCGGCCGCGGGGCCGACCGGGCTTCGACGGGCTCCGGTACCCTGGTAGCACCATTTGAACGATGGATTCACAACATGGATGACCGGCGAACCCAGAGCCGGAAGAGGAGGGGTACGTGGCCGCCGAATCGGGCGCGGGGACAGGTACGGGAACACAGGCTGTCGAACGCGCACTGTCGCTCCTGACATGCTTCTCCGCCGAGGAGAGCGAGCTGCGCAGTTCGGAGCTGTCCCTCATGACGGGCTTGGGTCAATCGACGGTGTCCCGCATGGTCTCCACCCTCGAACGGCTCGGGTTCGTCGTGCAGGACGACCGCACCGGCCTGTACCGGCTGGGTCCCACGGCGGTCACCCTGGGATCGGTCGCGCTCAACAGCTCCGCAGTCTTCCGCGCAGGACGCCAGACCTTGCAGAACCTGGCTCAGGCCACCGCCCTCGGAGCGAACCTCGCCGAACTCAACGGCTCCACGTTGTTCTACCTCTGCAACTTCGAAGGCAGCACGGCCCCCAAGTCGTTCACCATGGCGGGGCGATCGGCACCGCTGCATGCCACCGGTCTGGGAAAGGTGATCCTTTCCGGCCAGTCGGAGGAGTTCGTCCACGAGTACTTCAAGCGCGGCCTCGCCCACTCGTACACACCGCGCACCATCACCCGGCTCGACGAGATGATCGCCGCTCTGGACGAGGTCCGTAACCGCGGCTACGCCACCGAGGTCGAGGAACTCGCATTCGGCCGTGCCTGCCTGGCCGCGCCCATCCGCGGGCACGCCGGGGACGTGGTGGCCGCGCTCTCGGTCAGTGGCCCCCTGTCGGCGATCGACCTGCGCCAACGGCAGCAGGAGCTGGGGTTGCGTGCCATCGAGGCCGCCGACGAAATCTCCGTGGCCCTCGGGTACACGGCATCCGTCGTCGGCGGGAAACGGCACATCGCACGTATCTGAGCGCGTACCCGGGGTGGTTCGCACCGCCCCTCATGGCCGCCCCCGGACCTGCGGCTCATCGGCAGGGCCCCGCGCGGAACGCGGGCCCCGCCCGGCCTTCGCCCCCCCCGGAAGGTCATGAACGCGTTGCTCCGTTGGCGGGGCTGTCAGCCCTGCCGGAGCGAGGGAAGCCCGGAGACGAGGCGGCGCGGGAGCGCGTCCAGGGAGGCGCGGACCACCGCCACTCGTTCTTCCCATGCCGCGGTTCTGGGACGGACGGCGAACTTGGCGCCGTACAACCAGGCGGCTGATGCCTCGTCCATCGCCGCGCGGGCCCGCGCAGGAGTCAGCAGAGAGTCGGTGAGGCCAGACGGGGTCGCCACGGGGAGGTGGGCATCCGCCCAAGGTTCGCCGTAGAGGGTCTCGTTCGCCGAAACACCGGAGAAGACCAGCCCCGCGAGGCGGCCGGCCGATGCCGCGGCCCGCAGGTGTTTCACGGCGCCGGCCGCGCTTCGTTCCTCAAGGACGGACCTGCCCCAGTTGACGACGAGCCCCATCCCGTCATCGCCGGCGGCCTCGACAGCCCGCAGCTCTCCTGTCAGGGGGAGATACCCCTTGGCGGGAGAGTGGCCGGGACGCCGCGCATCGCAGTGCTCCACCAGAAGCCGTGCCCCGCTCCAATCCCACGACGCGATCTCGGCGAGGGATCGGGCGAAGGCGTCCACGTCTCCCGCGCCCGGTGCGGAATGCACCAGAACGGCAGGCACCGTACCGGGACCCCGCCGCTGCGTCAGCCCGCGTACGGCGTCGCGCATCTGCCGATGGGCCGCGACAGCGGCGGCCCGTCCGGATTCATCCGACGAGGCGAGTCCGAACGTCGGGTCCTCGCTCGCCCTGGCCACGGTAGCGGGCAGGGCGGTGACAACCACCCGCCAGTGAGGTGGCACACGGGGAGGGAGCCGAAGTGCGCCCTGTCCGTCCGGCCCGGCAGCGAAGGGCACTTCGAGCCCGCCGATGTCAGGCATGCGGGCCAACTGCCGGTAGAACTCCTGTCGTTCACCGGCAACAGCGGGTTCGGCGGCGTACGCCCCGAGGATGTACCCGGGCACCCCTGTTCGCCTCACGCGGTCCCCGGTCACAGGAATCGCTCCCGCAGATCCGGCCGGAGCCACGCCGCAGGTGAGGAGATTCCCAGCCCGCCGTCGACGGGCACGACCACTCCGGTCACGAAACCGGCGTCCGGCGAAGCCAGGAACACGGTCACCGATGCGACTTCCTCGGGCGTGCCAACACGTCTCAAGGGGTAGCCCTCGGTGACGAACGGCAGGTCCTCGTTGCCGATCATGCCGGGGGCCACGGCGTTGACCCGCACCCCGACCGGTCCGTACTCCAGCGCGAGCTGCCGGACCAGCCCCTCCAGTCCCGCCTTGGCCGCCGCGTAGCCGGGCAGCCCGGGCGCTGCCCGAGTCGCGTTCACCGAACCGACTGCCACGACGGACGATCCGTGACCGAGATGGGGAAGCGCCGCACGGCTGACGTAGAAGGCGCTGTCGAGGGTCGCGCCGATGGCGGAGCGCCACTGTTCGTCGCTGGCGTGTGCGGCGGCGGCGACCGGCATGACGGCCGCCGCGAGAACGACCACGTCGAGCCGTCCCAGAACCGAGAGAGCCGACGCGACGGCCGAGTCCGCCCCGGTGGGCGCAGAACAGTCCACTGCGAGGTGCTCGGTGAAGGAATCGTCCTCGGCGTGATCCAACGACGCCCCGACGACGCGCGCTCCCTGCTGGACGAAGGCGCGGGCGATCGCCCTTCCGATGGGGCTGCTCGCACCGGTGATGAGAACGCCGCGGTCGGTCATGCCCGTACCTGCCCATCGAGGGGGGCGGAGTTCAGGCCGAGGGGTGGAGCGCCGCCTTCAGCAGGCTTCATGGGACCTCGCTTCGTTGAAATGACTGAACGGCGCACCAGAGCACACCCACGGGAGGATCCACCCAGCTCAGGGTGGGGCATTCGCCGGGGGAAGCAGGCAACACTCGTGGCGCGACTCGATGGCGCATGGTTCGCTCGTGGCTCTCAGTTGGCGTTCTGATGGACGTGTACGGCGTGCGGGGGCCCGGCGGTCGGGGTCGGCACGTAGCCGAGTGCCACAGAGATCTCGTCGACCGCCTCGATCAGGCGCGAGCCCAGTAGCTGCTGGCGCCTCGGCAGGTCGATGGCGGACAGCGGGCCGCTGATCGACAGCGCGGCGATCACCTCGCCGGTACGCCCGCGGATCGGCGCTGCCAAGCAGGCCCGGCCGAAGGCCAGTTCTTCGACCTCGGTGGCGTAGCCGCGGTCGCGGATCTCCGTCAGGGCCGTGGTCATGTCCTCCGGCCGCGTGATGGTGTGCGGGGTGAACGCCGTGGCCAGCTCGCTCCTGAAGTAGTCGCGGACGAACTCCGCGGACCGGCCGGAAAGGACTGCCTTGCCCAGGCCGGTTGCGTGCAGCGGGGCCGAACGTCCCGCCATGGTGAAGGACTTGGGCGAGCCGGTGCCCTCGAAGTTGCAGAGGTAGAACAAGGCGCGGCCGTTGAGCTCGGCGAGGTTGACTCCGAGGTTGGTCACCTGGGCCAGGTGCTGCGCGATCTGGCGCCCCGCCCGGTAGACCACCGAGCTGTTGAGCGCGACCGAGCCCAGGGTGACCGCCATGGGGCCGAGCCGGTACAGACCGGTGCGGGGATTCTGCACGACGAACCCGAGCCGGTCGAGGGTCGACATCATGCGGGACACCGTCGACTGCCCCAGGCCGGTCTTGGCACACAGTTCGGAACTCCGCAGCTCGTTGGTCGTACCGGAGAAGCAGGACAACAGCGATATGGCACGTTCGATGGCCTGTGTTCCCGCGCCCGTTTCGACGGCCACGCCTCACTCCTCATACGTCGTCGTGCGGCTCTCTGACGCCGCGTGCCGTGGTCACTGCTTCTGGTCGAGCTTCTGCTGCACCTGCCTGCGCAGGTCGTTCAGCCCGCGCTGCACCCCCACCTGTCCGGCGAGGATGCTCGCGATGCCCTCCCCTATGGTCGTGTCGATCAGGGCGGCGGTGGCGAGCTTGTCCCACGCGGCGGCGCGGGACTTCTCGGAGACCGCACCACGGAACGCGGTCTGGAACTTGTCGTCGGCCAGCCCCGGGATCTGCGAGGCGACCTTCTTGTCCGCAGGCGGCGTCGCAGACTGCTTGTACAGCGCGGTTTCCGCGCCGACATCGGTGGCGACGTAGCGGATGAAGTCCTTGCTGGTCTTCTCGCCCTTGCCGGCGCTGCAGAAGAGTCCGCCGCCCCACCAGCGGTTGCAGGAGGGCTTGCCGTCGACGTGCGGTCGCTCCAGGGCAGTGATGTTGGCCCTCAGCTCGGTGGACCCGCCGTTGGTCTTGAGGAAGGTGTCGGCCAGCGGGGCGTCGTCGTACATGGCGGTCTGGCCGCGGGCGAAGAGGATACGCGCGTCGCTGCGGGCGACACCGGCCTTGATCAGGCCCTCATCCAGCAGTTGCTTGTACCAGGTCATCGCCGCGACGCTCTCGGCGTCGCCGATGGTGCACTTCAGGTCGGGGGTGACGACCGGGCTGCCCCACACCCACATCCAGTGCACGGCGTCCTTGAGGTCGGGGTTCTTGGTGACGGCGGCGTACGGGATGGTGTCGGGGTCCTGCTTCTTGACCGCTGCGAGCGCGTCGGCGAACTCGTCGGTGGACATCCCCTGGCGCAGGTCGAACTCCGCCGCGAGGCGGCCGTCCGCGACGAGGCCGATGCCGGCGGACACGGTGGGGACCACGTACAGCTTGCCGTTCAGTCTGAACGAGTCGAGCACGTCGTGCGGCACATCCATCCCCCGGACGAGGTCGGAGACATCAGCGAGGACGCCCGTCGGTACCAGCGCCTGCCACGAGCCCTGGCCCACACCGGCGAAGTTGCCGGATCTCGCCGCGAGGACGAGCTGGGTCGATGCCTGGTCGTAGGGGTAGACGACCGGCTTGATCTTGTGGCCCGACTTTCTCTCCCATCCGTGGATGACCGTCTCCCAGGCACCTTTCTGGGCCTCCTCGCCCAGGACGTTCGAGTAGAAGTTGATCGTGTCGCTCTCGGTCGCCGCGCCGGCGGTGCCCGTGGGGGTGGTCGAGCAGCCGGTGGCGGCGAGCAGGCCGACTGCGCCCAGGGCTCCCGTTCCGGCGAGGAAGCCGCGTCGGGACAGCGCAGGGTGGATGGGACGGTCGTTGTTCATTGCGACTCCACTGGCGGAAGTGGGCGAGGGGAATGTGCGGGTCAGCCCTTTACCGCGCCGGCGGCGATGCCGGAGACGAAGAAGCGCTGAAGCAGGATGAAGATCACGGCCAGCGGGACGGACGTGATCACGGACGAGGCCATCAACGACGGCCAGTCGGCGCTGCCTTCGTGGATGAAGGCGGACGCGAGACCGGCGGGCAGTGTCTGCTTGTCGGGGCCTGCCAGCGTCAGTGCGAAGAGCAGGTCGCTCCAGCCGCGCATGAAGGCGAACATGCCTGCGGTGACGAGGCCCGGCAGGGTCAGGGGAAGGACGATCCGGAAACAGATGGCCAGGTTCGACAACCCGTCGACCTTTCCGGCCTCGATGATCTCGTCCGGCAGGGCGTCGATGATGCCCTTGAGCAGGAAGACCGTGAGGGGGAGGGTGAACGTGGTGAACGCGATGATCAGGCCCACATAGGTGTAGAGGATCCCCGCAGAACTGAACATCAGGTAGAGCGAGACGAGCAGGAGGGCTCCCGGGATCAGCTGTCCCACCAGGAACATGACCATGATCATGTTCCTGCCGCGGTAACGGAACTTCGACAGCGAGTAGGCCATGAACCCGGACGCGACCACGGACACGAGTGCGGTTCCCGCCGAGACGATCGCCGAGTTGGCCAGGTTGTGCAGCAGGGCGCTGTTACCGAAGAACGAGGTGAAGTGGTCCAGCGTGGGGTTCACCGGAAACAGCGGACGGTTCCGGGCGAACACGTCGTCGCGCTTCATGAACGCGGTGGCCACCAGCCAGTAGACCGGCAACAGTCCGAACAGGCACAGAACGGTCAATCCGAGCTTGCCCCCGATGCCCAGAGGCGGCAGCACGATGTTCTCGCCCACATCCCTGGAGCGACGCGGAGTGGTCATGATCGTGACTCCAGCTTGCGGTTGAGAAGGAAGTAGCCGGCGCAGATCACCGAGAGGGCCACCAGCCACAAGACACCCATGGCCGCGGCCTTGCCGAGTTCGAACGACGTGAACGCGTACTGGTAAAGACTCACGGCGAGGGTCATGGTCGAGGTGCCGGGGCCACCGCCGGTCATCACGAAGATCGTGTCGAAGCTGCCGAAGTTGTAGATGAACTCCAGCAGGCTCACCAGGGCCACCGGGCCGATGATGTGCGGGAACACGACATAACGGAACCGCCCGAAGCGGGACGCGCCGTCGATCGACGCAGCCTCGATCTGTTCCTTGGGCAGAGTCTGCAGGACCGCCAGGGCCACCACCATCACCCACGGGAACGCGTTCCACGTCTTGGCGACGACCACCGCGAGCATGGCGGTGCTGGGCCGGCCCAGGAAGTTGACCTGTGGCAGGCCGGCCATGTCGAGCATGTGGTCGACAACGCCGTAACTGTCATTGAAGATCCAGGCCCAGAGGAAGGAGACGACCACGCCGGGCAGCAGCCACGGCAGCATGAGCAGGCCCCGCAGCAGGTTTCGGCCGCGGAGCCTGCTGTTGAGCAGCATCGCCAGCGAGACCCCGACCAGGACGGGCCCCAGGGTGGCCAGCACGGAGTACACCAGCGTCGTGCCCAGACGGCTGATGAACGCAGGCCAGACATCGGCGTAGTTGTCCAGGCCGACGAAGGACCGCTCCGCCCGCAAAAGTGATTGGTCGAACAGGCTCGTCCACGCACTCGCCACCAGCGGATAGATCGCGACGACCAGGAAGAGAGTGACGGCCGGCAGCGCGAGCATGAAGCCGAACGTCCTGTCGCGCGTACCGAGCGCGCTCCTCCCCCTCGAACGGGAAGAGATGGCCCCTCCGGGCTCCGCCCGCTGAGCCGTAGTTGTGCTCATGGAACCTCCTGCATGTGCGTTGGCAGACCATATCTCACAAGTCACTTCTAGAAAATGGATGTCCTATGGAAGTTCAAGGGGTTGCGGACCGGCCAGGACGGGAACGCGGCGGCCTCTACTGGTCACACTCACGCCCAGCAGGCGGCGCCGGAAGGCCAGGGCGTCGGGCGCGGGCTCGTGGAACGGAGATCGATTTCTGCAAGGTACTTGCTGATGCAGCATCCGCCAACCATCATATGGCAACTGCATCTACAAAGCCGCTAGGAGCACCATGCCCAAGCAATCGGGTAGAGCATCCATATCCCGCGTCTTCATCGCGATCGCAGCGCTCCTGCTGTCGCTCGTGGCACTGTCCCCGGCCGAGACGGCCCTCGCGTCGACGGCGAGTCCGGTGCTTCCGGCCGACCTCGCCGCCGCCTACGGCTCGACACCGGCGTTCGCCGACGAGTTCGACGGCACCAGCGTTGACACGACGTCCTGGTACCACCGGATCACCGGCCCCTACGTCGGCGGCTACGAGACCGCGGACTCCGTCACCGAGTCGAGCGGAGCCCTCCACCTCAACTTCAGCCAGCGCGATGTGACCGGCGACGGCACACCGGACTACGTCTCCGGCGGGATCATCTCGAAGCGGCTCTTCGGTTACGGCTACTACGAGACCCGCGCGAAGCTGTACACGGGTAACGTTCCGCTGCACACATCGTTCTGGAGCATGGGGCTGCGCCGAGGGATAACGGGAGCCGGCGGCGACCCGGCCATCGACCAGGACATCGCCAACGGTACGGCGCCCGAGAACAACCAGCTCTTCGAGATCGACGGCTTCGAGCACACCTCGCCGAACTGGCTTGACCTGGGCAACGCCGCACAGTCGCAAGGAACATCGGTCGTGCGCATGGGCGGCAGGTCGGGAGCACAGCTCGGCATCGATTTCGGCGACTGGAACGTGTACGGCTACGAGTACACGCCCGCCGCGACCAACTTCTACGTCAACGGCCAGCTGAAGCTGTCCATCGACAACGCAGCCACCAAGTACCAGTTCAACCCCATGAACGCGTGGCTGACCGCGTTGCCGTACTACCCGAGCGGCACGGTCGTCCCGGGCTCCAGCGACTTCGACTACTTCCGCTACTGGAACAAGACGCTGCCCGGAGCCAACCTGCTCGGCAACGCGAGCTTCGACGCACTGCCGACCTCCAACCCGGCCACGTCGACCGTCCCCGGGTGGCTGGAGAGCTACGACACGGCGGCCAGTTCCATCGCCACCGACAAGGTGGTCGACGGCACGAGGTCGCTGATCCAGAGCTCCACGTCGAACTACACGGTCAGCACCAAGCAGAATCTGACGCTCATACCGAACGGGACGTACACCCTGACCGCGAAGGTACAGAGTTCGGGCGGCCAGGCGCAGGCCCTCATGCGCGTACTCAACCACGGCGGCGCCGAGGCCTCGGTACCCGTTCCCACGACCTCGACGTGGACCCAGATCACCATCCCGAACGTCAGCGTCACCAACCACTCGGCGACCATCGCCTTCACCTCAGTCGCCACAGCCGGCCAGTGGCTGCGTGTGGATGCCGTGAACTTCTCGCGCAACTGACCTCGTGAGACGGAAAGGACGCGGGTGCAACAGTGGCACCGGCTACTCCTACACCATCGGCACCGGCGGAACGTCGGTCCTGGCCATGCTCCGCGAGCACCTGCTGCCGCGGCTGCATGCGGTCCGCGACGCGTCGGACCGTCCATGGACATCATGATCGACGCCAACCAGTCGATGACGTACGCCGAGGCCCGCAGACGAGCGGCGGTCTTCGAACCGCTCGATCTGGTCTGGTTCGAGGAGCCGCTGCCGGCCTCTGGCTCGTGGGGCGGCGTCCGTCGTGCCGAAAACGCGCGTGAGCGCGAGCGCGGAGATCTCTCGCCGAGCGAGTTCCACCGCACAGGACACTTTCGGCGCTCATCAACGTCATGGAGCAGGAAAGGCAGTGAGTCTCCCGTGCAGAGATACGGCATGGTCATCGAGGTGCGAGCGGAGAAACTTGAGGAGTACCGACGTCTGCACGCCCAGCCCTGGCCGGGGGTTCTGGAAACACTGCGGGCCCACCACATCGCCAACTACTCGATCTTCGAGCACTCCGGATTGCTCTTCTCCTACTTCGAGTACCACGGCGACGACTTCGCCGCTGACATGGCAGCGATCGCCGCCGACCCGGTGACCCAGGAGTGGTGGAAGCTCACCGATCCATGCCAGCGGCGCCTGGCCACGGCAGGCGACGGCGAGTGGTGGGCGCAGATGGAGCAGGTCTTCCTCATGGAATGAGCGGCGGCCTGCCACGGCCCGCCCCTTTCTCGACACCTACGGCATCCGCAGCTTCCACCGGGCGGGCCGGCCCCGACCACCCCATCGTCCTCCGGGAGCACCCATGGCTGATCGTCAGATCATCGATGCACATCACCACCTGTGGGACCTTCGAGTACGTCCGCAACCCTGGATCACCGGTCCGGCGCTGGAGCCCCTGAACCGCAGTTTCTCGCTCGCCGACCTGGAAGCCGAGGCGAAGGCCGCCGGTGTCGGCGCCACCGTGGTGGTACAGACGGTGTGTCTGCCGGAGGAGACACCCGAGCTTCTCGCCACGGCCGACGAGAGCGACCTCATCCATGGAGTCGTCGGCTGGGTCGACCTGACCGCACCAGACGTCCCCGACCGCCTGGCCCGCCTACGCGAACTGCCCGGCGGCGACAGACTGGTGGGCATCCGGCATCAGGTCCAGTCGGAGAACGACCCTCGATGGCTGCTGCGCCCCGACGTGCGGCGTGGTCTGATCGCCGTCGCCGAGGCCGGTCTCGTCTACGACCTGATCATCTCCTCCCACCAACTGCCCGCGGCCATCGCCGCGGCTGCCGGACTCACTGGCCTGACGTTCGTCCTCGACCACCTGGGCAAACCCCCGATCGCCTCCGGGCAGGTCGAACCGTGGGCGTCGAACCTCCGCCGCCTTGCCGAACTGCCCAACACGGTGTGCAAGCTCTCCGGCCTGCTCACCGAAGCGACACCCAGCACCTGGCGGGCGGACCATCTGCGGCCCTACGCCGACATCGCCCTCGACGTCTTCACCCCCCAGCGCCTCATCTTCGGGTCGGACTGGCCGGTCTCAATCCTGGAAGCCAACTACGGTGAGGTGGTGCGCGTCACCGACGAACTGACCGATGAACTCGGCCCACACGACAAGGACGCGGTCTTCCACCGGAACGCCGAGCGCGTCTACCGCCTGAAGGTGTACTGACACGGCCCGGCATCGGGTCGGCGGCGCTACCGACGGGCGGCTCGGTGGCCTGGCCGACGGTCATCCGCGAGTCCACGTCCAGGACGAACGCCACGTACACCGACCCGGAAAACCGGGGCGCGGCGGGGTCCCCTGCCGTGTGATGATCCTCCCGATGCGCTGGGGCTGCCGGCGCGTCAGTCGCCCTACCACACCCTTGGGGGGTAGCAATGAGACCGTTCTCTGCTGGACGCCCGTTACGTCTCAGATCCGGCGCCGCCGTGGCGGTGGCCGCCGGTCTGCTGACCGCCGGCCTCGCCGCGCCCGCGCTCGCTGACGAAGACCCGCCACAGACCGACCAGTTGTGGATCAACCAGCCGTACGAGCAGACGCTGCCGCTCGGCACCGACGGCGGTCAGCCGCAGTCCCGCACCCTCGGCGTCGGCATCTACCACGACAACGAGAACTTCACGGTGACCGACGGCAGGCTCACCGTCGACGTCTCCGACCTCGCCGGGGTCGCCGAGGTAACCTGGCCCGACAACTGCACGCCGAGCGGCACAAGCGCGGTGTGCACCATCCCCGTGGTGCCCGCGATCGGTGGCGACTACGAGGACCAGGTGTTCCTGACGGTGCGCGCGGCCGACGGCGCCGAAGTCGGCGCGCAGGGCAGGATCACCTACGAGGCGACGGCCACCGGCGGGCCCGACGGCACGCTCACCGCGCCGCACGACAGCTTCGACACCACGCTCACCGTCGGCGCCGGGCCCGACCTCGCCATCGACCCCGTCGCCGACATCGAGGACGGTCAGCCCGGCGACGTGCGGACGATCCCGTTCAAGGTCACCAACAACGGCAACGAGAGCGCGAACGGGGTCACCGTCAAGCTGTACGCCTCGTACGGCCTGACGGATCTGACCCGGTACGACGCCTGCACCTACACCACGACGGACGGCAACGACTACGCACCGTCGAGCACGGCGATCTGCACGTTCGAGCAGGTGCTGGCGCCGGGCGACTCCTTCGAGTTGCCCGAGCCGCTGACGGTGCGGCTCGCCCCGCACTCGCTGAACGAGCGGCTCGACATCGACGTCGAGCCGGGCGACGGCGCCCAGGACATCGACTCCCAGAACGACTACGCGGTCCTCCAGATCGGCGCGGAGAACACCGCGGACTTCTCCGTGACCGGTGACGCCGTCTCCGGCGCGGCGGGCGAGACGGCCACGGCCCAGCTCACGTTCAAGAACAACGGCCCGGCCTGGCTCGGCAACCTCGGCTCCGGCGACCCGGTCGCCGAGGTCCGGCTGATCGTGCCCAAGGGCACCACGGTCACCGGCGTGCCGTCCGGCTGCCACCCGCGCACCCTCGACGGCGGCTACTACCCGAAGCAGACGGGCGCCCCGCGCTACGACTGCAACCTGCGGTACTGGGTGCTGGAGGACACCCAGCGCACGTTCGCGTTCTCCGTGCGCGTCGACACCTTGGTGCCCGGCGCGACCGGTGCCGTGAGCATCCACCCCGCGTTCGGCGAGTTCGGCGCGTACCCCTTCGAGTTCGACCCGGACCTCACGAACAACACGGCGGTCCTGGCCGTCAACTGACCGGCCCGCGGGTTCGGAGCGAGCCGTCCGAGCGGCTGCTCCGAACCCGCCCTTGGCAGAGCGGACGCCGCCGGCCGGGATCAGCCGGCCACTGGGACTGCCACCGTCCGCCATCGAGTCGAGCCGGGTTCAGCCGAGACCACGATGCGCGGCCCACAACCCCCCGGCACGGCTGGCAGCTTCGGCGGCCAGGGCCGCCAGTTCGGGTTTGTCGGGGACGGGGAACGAGACGTACGCGCCCCGGCCACCACCGACCGGACGGCCATATGCCTTTACGGCGAGGTGACCGTCCGGGAGAAGCCGGACGTTGAGTGTGGTCAGCATGAACGCTTCACCGCGTCGAGTGTCCGTCCAGCGGAGCGCCTGCGGGATCGTGACATTGATCGCCAGAGCACTCACTTCCAGGTCGCTGCTCATGGACGGATGATCTCACGAGAGTCACCGCAGGCGGCAGCCACCGGCTTGTGCAGCAGGCAGTCTGATCACGACTCGACGGGCCGGCGGCTCAGTCCTCGGCTCGGTCGCGCCCGCGCAGCAGGTCCGCCGCCTTCTCGCCGATCATGACAGTGGCCGCGTTCGTGTTGGTCGACACGATCTCCGGCATGACCGAGGCGTCGGCCACCCGAAGGCCCGTCAGGCCGTGTACCCGCAGGCGCGGATCGACGACCGCCAACGCGTCCACGCCCATCCGGCACGACCCGGCGGCGTGTCCGTAGGACTGCACCGCGTCCCGGACGAACGCCTCCACCGCCCGGTCGTCGGCGCCGACCAGTGGGTGCTCGGCGCCACGCCATGGGTCGAACGGTGCCGTCCGGCTGATCTCCAGCGCGTGCCGGACCCCCGCGACCAGGGCGCGCAGGTCCTGCGCCTGGTCCAGGTAGCGGAAGTCCAGCAGCGGCGGGGCCTGGGGGTCGGCGCTCGTCAGCGACAGCCGCCCCCGGCTCGCCGGGCGCATGTGCCCGACGCCGAAGGTGTAGCCGTACTCGGGCGGGCGCTGCCAGGGGTTGGTGAACGGCACGTGGATGAACACGATCTGGAGGTCCACCGAGGCGCGGCCCGGCTCGCTGTCGAGCAGCAGGGTCACCTCACCGAGGTTGCCCGACGGCGGGGGCAGCGGCCCGCGTGAGGGCATGGTCAGCCCGGCGAGGATGATGTGGTCCTGAAGGTTGCGGCCGACGCCGGGCAGGTCGTGCAGGGCCTTCACACCGGACCGTTCGATCTCCTCGGCCGGCCCCACGCCGGAGCGCAGCAGCAGGTGCGGCGAGCCGATCGCCCCCGCGCACAGCACCACCTCGGTGCCCGCCGCGCAGTGGACCGGGTCGCCGTCCACGACCGCGTCGACGCCGGTGCAGCGGTCGCCGTCGAAGGTGAGCCGCTCCACCAGGGCCCTGGGCAGCAGGTCCAGTCCCGGGCGGTCGAGGGCGGGCTCCAGATAGGCCGTGGCGGTGCTCTGCCGGCGTCCGTCGGCGATGAGCAGGTCGTGGCTGCTCGC
This sequence comes from Streptomyces sp. NPDC004629, assembly GCF_042873595.1. Classification (NCBI taxonomy): domain Bacteria; kingdom Bacillati; phylum Actinomycetota; class Actinomycetes; order Kitasatosporales; family Streptomycetaceae; genus Streptomyces; species Streptomyces sp. NPDC004629. The sequence continues at coordinate 186,396 of NZ_JBIALO010000008.1, forward strand.
TCCGCGCAGTTCGGGCCCGTTGAGATCCTTGGTGAGGGGGTGCCCGGCCTCCTGCGCCGCCTCCAGGTAGGTCAGGGACAGCGGGTGCAGTGACGCGGAGGGCGCCGGACGCAGCGGTCCGTTGCCGCCCCGGTAGCGCGGGTCGCCGTGCGGCGCTGTCTCCGAGCGCCGGAAGTACGGCAGGACGGAGGCGTAGTCCCAGCCCGTGCAGCCCTGGCGGGCCCAGGTGTCGAAGTCACCGGGGTCGCCGCGCAGGAACGCCATGGCGTTGGTGCTGCCGGTGCCACCCACCGTGCGGCCGCGCGGGACATCGTGCACATGGCCTGTCGCGCTCTGGCGTACCGTGCGGAACGCCCAGTCGACGTCCGTGCCGTACAGGGCGGGCCAGGTGTGCGGGGTGGTGATCCGCGGGCTGCTGTCGGGGGCGCCGGCTTCGACCAGCAGGACACTGCGTGCGCCGTCCTCGGTGAGCCGGGCCGCCACGACGCAGCCTGCTGTCCCCGCGCCCACCACCACGTAGTCGTGGGTGAGGGTGCGGGTCACAGCGCCACCACCACTGTCTTGGTCTCCAGGTACTCCTCCAGGTTCTCCCGGCAGGTCTCGCGCCCCCAGCCGGACTCCTTGGTGCCGCCGAACGGCAGCGCGGAGTCCGCGGCCTGGTAGCAGTTGACCCAGACCTGCCCCGACTCCACGGCGGCGGCCATCCGGTGGGCGCGCGAGACGTCCCTGGTCCAGACGGCCGCGCCCAGCCCGAAACGGCTGTCGTTGGCCAGGCGCAGCACTTCGTCCTCGGTGTCGAAGGGGACGGCGCAGACGACCGGCCCGAAGATCTCCTCGCGTATGGCGCGCGAGTCGGGCCGGACGCCGACCAGCACGGTCGGCTCGACGAAGTAGCCCTCGCTCTCGGGGGCGCGTCCGCCGGTGACGGCCCTGCCGCCGTCGGCGAGGCCGATCCGGATGTACTCCAGCACCCGGTCGCGGTGCTCCGCGGAGATGAGCGGGCCCATCTGCGTGCCCGGCTCGGTGCCGCGGCCGAGCTTGAGCGAGGCCGCGTGGTCCGCCAGCCGCCGCACCACTTCGTCGAAGACGCCGCGCTGGATGTAGAGCCGGGATCCGGCGATGCAGCTCTCCCCCTGGGTGGCGAAGGCGCCGGCCGCGGCCCCGGCGACGGCGGCGTCGAGGTCGGCGTCGTCGAAGACGATGTTGGGGGACTTGCCGCCCAGTTCCAGGGACACCCGCTTGAGGTCGTCGGCCGCGGTGCGGACGATGGCCTTGCCGGTCTCTACCGATCCGGTGAACGTCACCTTGTCCACGCCCGGGTGGCGGACCAGTGCCGCGCCGGCGTTCTCGCCGTCCCCGGTCACGTAGTTGACGACGCCGGCGGGGAAGCCGGCCTCGATGGTGAGCCGGGCCAGCAGGGCCATCGAGACCGGGGTCTGCTCGGCGGGCTTGAGCACGACGGTGCAGCCGGTGGCCAGGGCCGGGGCGAGCTTCTTGACGGCCATCAGCAGCGGCAGGTTCCAGGGCACGACGGCGGCGACGACGCCGACGGGCTCCTTGAGCGTGTAGGCGTGGAAGCGGCCCCCGGAGGCGGCGGGGTAGGAGACCGGGATGGTGTCGCCGGTGATCTTGGTGGTCCAGCCGGCGTAGTAGCGCAGGACGTCCACCGAGAACGGCACGTCGAAGTAGCGCATCTCGTCCAGGGGCTTGCCGCTGTCGACCGAGTCGAGCGCGGACAGCCGTTCGGCGTGGTGCTCGACGAGGTCGGCGAGCCGCCAGATCAGCCGCCCGCGCTCCTGGGGCGTCATCGTCCGCCACGCGCTGCCGGGGGCGAAGGCGGCGCGGGCCGCGGCCACCGCCCGGTCGACGTCGGCGGCCTGCCCGGCCGGGGCGTGGACGATGACCCGTCCGTCGGCCGGGTCATGGACCGGGAAGGTCCCGCCGTCGAGGGCGCCGACCCACTCACCGTCGATGAGCATGGTGCGGGCGAGGAGGATGTCGTCCTGGACGTCACGGGTGTCGGCCATGGCTGTGCCTTCCTGGTGGATGCGCCGATTGGGGGTGCACGGGGGCCTCAGCGGCCCGTCAGGCGGATGCTGATGCTCTTGACGTGCGTGTAGTGGTGGAGGGCCTCGATGCCCTTCTCGCGGCCGTACCCGCTGTTCTTGTGGCCGCCGAAGGGCATCTGGACCGACTGGGTGGACCAGGAGTTGATGTAGACCTGCCCGGCCTCCAGGGCCTCGGCCACCCGGACGGCCCGGGAGATGTCCGCGGTGAACACCCCGCCGGCCAGGCCGAATTCGGAGTCGTTGGCCAGGGCCACCGCCTCGTCCTCGGTGTCGAAGGGGATGACGACCAGGACCGGTCCGAAGACCTCCTCGCGGGCGATGCGCATGTCGTTGGTGACACCGGAGTAGACGGTGGGCTCGACGAAGAAGCCGCCGGCCAGGCCCGGTTCGTCCGGCACCCGGCCGCCGGTCTCGGCGGTGGCGCCCTCCTGCTCGGCGATCTTGAAGTACTGCTGGACGGTCTCCCATTGGCCGCGGGTGATCATCGGGCCGACCTCCTGGCCGGGCCGCAGCCGGCGGGTGGCGGCCACCACGGCGGCGGTGAACTCCTTGTGGATGGTGCGCTCGACGAACAACCGGGTTCCGGAGGAGCAGACCTGGCCGGCGTTGGTGGTGAACGCGCGCACGGCCTCGGTCGCGGCGAACTCCAGGTCGGCGTCGGCGAAGACGATGTTGGCGGACTTGCCGCCGAGTTCCAGGGTGAGCGGCAGCACGCGGTCGGCGGCGATCCGCCCGATCTCCTGCCCGACGGGCACGGAGCCGGTGAAGGCCACCTTGCGCACCAGGGGGTGCCGCACGATCGCGGTGCCGACCTCCGGGCCGCGGCCGAGGACGACGTTGAACACACCCGGTGGCAGGCCCGCTTCGCCGGCGATGCGGGCCAGCGCGACGGTGGTGCGGGAGGTGGACTCGGCGGGTTTGGCCACGACGGTGTTGCCGGCGGCCAGGGCGGGGGCGCAGGCGCGGGCCGCCTGGTTGAGCGGCAGGTTCCACGGGGTGATCACGCCGACCACGCCCAGCGGCTCGCGCAGGGTGTAGACGTGCAGGTCGGGCCTGATGTCGAGGACGTCGCCCGCCGGCAGGTTGACCAGCGCGGCGTAGAACTCGAAGTACTCGGCGGCGCCCTGGATCTCGGCCCGGGACAGGGCGAGCGGTTTGCCGGTGTCGGCGCTCTCCGCGGCGGCCAGGGTGTCGGTTTCGGCCAGCAGCCGGCGGCCGATGGCGGCCAGCAGCCGTCCGCGTTCGGCGGAGGCGAGGTGCCGCCAGCCGTGGGCGGCGGCGCGGGCGGCGCGCGCGGCGCGGTCGACGTCGGCCGCGGTGCCGAGGGTGACCTCGGCGCCCCGGCCGCCGGTGGCCGGGTCGGTGCCGACGCGGGTGGTGCCGTCCGCCGAGGGTACGGCGGCGCCGTCGATCCAGTGCAGCAGTGCCCCGGTCATCGGGTCGTCTCCTTGTCTTCCTCGTCGGCCGCCGCGCCCAGCAGCGCGTACATCGCGGTGTGGTCGGTCTGCGGCGGGACCGAGCGGGCGACGCGGCGCCACTGGTCGGCCACGTGGTCGGACAGCTCCGCGGTACGGTCCAGGGAGCGCGCCAGGCCGACGGCGATGTCCACGTCCTTGGACATCAGCCGCAGGGCGAAGCCGGAGTCGAAGCTGCCGCTCGTCATGAACTGGGCCACCTTGTTCTCGCTGGTGTTGGTGCGCCCCGAGGAGCTGTTGAGCACCTGCGTCATCGTCTCGGGCGGGATGCCGAACGCCTCGCCGAGCGCCAGCGCCTCGACGGTGACGGACACCGTGGCGGCCGAGACCAGGTTGTTGAGCGCCTTGGCGGCGTGGCCGCATCCGGTGCCGCCGACCGGGACGACGGTGCGGGCCATGGCGCGCAGCAGCGGGGCGGCCCGTTCCAGGTCCTTCGGTGCCCCGCCGACCAGCACCGACAGGGTGCCGGCCCGGGCTCCGCGGACGCCGCCGGACACCGGCGCGTCCAGCAGGGACAGGCCACGGTCGGCCAGCCGGCGGGCCAGCGCCCGGGTGCGCAGCGGTTCGGAGGAACTCATGTCGACGACCAGGCAGCCAGGCGGCAGAGCCTCGGCCAGGCCATCGCCCTCCAGCACCTGCTCGACGACGTCCGAGTCCGGCAGCATGAGCACCAGGGTCCCTACCCGCGCGAACGAGGCGTTGCCGTCGGCGACTTGGGCGGTGGGGTGTTCGGCGGCGAAGGCGGCGGCCACGCCGGGGGCGGCGTCCGCGACCGTCAGCCGGTGGCCTTCGGCGGCCAGCCGCGCCGCCATCGGCCCGCCCATGTTGCCCAGGCCGACGAAACCGATCTCACCGCTCATCGCTCGGCGTCCATCGCGTCGAGGACCTCGGCGGCCAGCCGGAAGGACTCCAGGGCGGCGGGGCCGCCGCAGTAGAAGGCGCTCTGCATGAGCACCTCCTTGATCTTCTCGCGGGACACGCCGTTGTTGACCGCGCCGCGGACATGGGCCTTGAACTCGTGACCCCGGTTGAGGGCGGTGATCATGGCGAGGTTGACCAGGCTGCGCTCCTTCAGGTCGAGGCCGGGGCGGTTCCACAGGTCGCCCCAGCAGTACTGGGTGACGTACTCCTGGATGTCGCGGGAGAAGTCGGTGACCGCTGCCAGCGAGGCGTCGACGTGGGCGTCGCCGAGCACCCGGCGGCGCAGGGCGAGGCCGTCGTCGTAGAGGTCCTGGTTCACTGCGGGCTCCTTCAAGGAGAGAGGACGGGGGATGTCAGACCGGGTCGAAGCCGGCCCAGTCGCGGACAGCGAAGGCGTCGGTGCCCGGCGGTTCCGCTGCCGCCGGGTCGGCCGGGGCCGTCCGCCGCACCCGGCAGGCCGACCGGCCGCCGAAGTGGCCGGGGAAGACGAACAGTCCGCGGTCGGCCGCCTCGGCGAGCAGCCTGCGACGGGTGGACCGGGCCAGGGCCGGGGCCTCGCAGAAGCAGCTGTTGACGTCGGGACGGGCGATCTGCACTGGCGAGTGGAGGATGTCCCCGACGAACAGCGCGCCTTCGCCGCGGGACTGGAGTCGTACGACGGCTGATCCCGGGGTGTGGCCCGGGGCGGCCTCCAGGACGAGTTCCCCGTTGACGCGGTGGCCGTCGTGCCACAGGCCGACCTGCCCGGCCCGGTGGACCGGCGCGACGCTGTCCTCGAAGACGTTCTGGTTGCCGTCGCCCTGTGGGCGGGGCGTGCGCACGGGGTCCCAGCGCACGAAGTCCGGCTCGCCCATCAGGTAGCGGGCGTTGGGGAAGGTGGGAACCCACTCCCGGCCCTCCAGCCGGGTGTTCCAGCCGACGTGGTCGACGTGCAGGTGGGTGTTGACCACGATGTCGACGTCCTGCGGGCGGACCCCGGCCGCCCGCAGATTCTCCAGGTACGGCGTGTGGTGGTGGGCGTAGACGGGCGCGTACGGGCGTTCCTTGCCGTTGCCCGCGCCGGTGTCGACCAGGATGACCATGCCCTGGCTGCGGATCAGCCAGGTGTGCAGCACCGAGCGCAGGGTGCCGCTTCGGGCGTCGTAGAAGTCCGGGTCGAGCCGGTCCGCGTTGTCGGTCCAGTAGGCCGGGTCGCTGTCGGGGAACAGGAAGGCCGGCGTGGCGGGGCTCGGCCCCGCGTACTCGCTGATCCGCCAGACCTCGGCGTCGCCGACCATGACGGGCTGGGCCGTCACCATGAGCGGTTCGCCTCCGGCACGGGGTACCGGGCCTGGAGTTCCTCGGAGACGGCCGCCGAGACGAAGTTGGCGGTCTCCATCAGTTCCGGTGTGAATCCGTTGCCGCGGGCCAGGCCGCGGGTGGCGGCCATGAGGGCGCTGCGGGCCTGGGCGTCGTCGGTCATGCGGCGCTCGCGGGCCTCCCACTGTGCGAGGGACACCTTGATGTCGTCCCCCTGCTCCAGGGCGTGGGCGAGGTCGACGGCGTTGACGATGCCGACGCTGGCTCCCTGGCCCAGTGCCGGGCACATGGCGTGGGCGGAGTCGCCGACGAGGACGGCACGGCCGGCGGACCAGGGGGTGACCCTGGTGGTCTGGTAGGTGTCGTGCCGGCCGCCCTCGGCCTTGCCCGCGAGTTCGATGACCTGCGCCAGGTGCGGGAAGCGCTGCGACCACACCTTGACGTCGATGGGGATCCGCGAGGCGCGCGGGTTGCGGGTCTCGGCCATCATGCCCAGGTAGATGGTGTCGGGGCCGGTCGGGATGAACAGGATGCGCATCGCGTCCGGTTCGAGGGTCCAGAAGTCGATGACCCGGTCCCACCGCTCGCCGCGGAAGGCCTCGGGGCGCGGGACGAGCAGACGGCACACGCCGTCGGAGTACTTCCTGCGCTCCTGGGCGAGGTCGGTCAGGGAGTCACGCACGGCCGAGCCGGCGCCGTCGGCGCCGATGACCAGGTCGGCCTCGGCCCGGTCTCCGCCGGCGAGCAGCAGGGCGCCCGCCGGATCGGCGCCGACGGCGCGGGAGCCGGTGACGATCTCCACGCCCGCGGCTCGGGCGGCGTCGGCCAGCAGGGCGTGCAGCCGGGGCCGGGTGATGGCCCAGTAGGGGTAGCCGGGCAGTTCGGCGGAGACGGTGCTGCCGCCGAGGCTGGTCTCGTAGTACTGGGGCCGTACCCCGTCGGCGCGGATGGCGTCGGCGACGCCGATGACGTCGAGGGCCAGCATCGCGTTGCGCCACAGCAGGATGCCGGCGCCGAAGTCGCGGACGTCGTCGTTCTGTTCGTGCAGGCGCACGGTCCAGCCGCGCTGGGCCAGGGCGGTGGCGACGGTCAGGCCCGCGAAACCGGCTCCCGCGACCTCGGCGTGCCGGGCGGTGGTGCGTTGCGTTGTCATGTCGGTGCCTCCCGGGCCGGGTCTCATCTCGCCGCGTCGACCCAGACGGTCATGCTGCCGCGGGCCAGGGTGTGAAAGTGCAGGTTGAAGCCGAGTACGACGGGCGTCGTGTCGGGGTCCAGGTCCAGCCGGGGAACGTCGACGGCGTGGACGATGAAGACGTAGCGGTGGCGGCCGGAGCCCGGCGGCGGGTTGGGGCCGATGTAGTGGCGCATCCGCAGGTCGTTGGGGAGGGTCAGGGTATCCGGCGGCAGCCGGCCGCCGGGAGATCCCGCGCCTGTGGGAATCGAGGTGACGTCCGCGGGGATGTCGGCCACGGCCCAGTGCATGAAGCCGACACCGGTCGGCGCGTCGGGGTCGTAGCAGTTGATCGCGAAGCTCCTGGTCTGCGGCGGGAAGCCGCTCCAGGACAGGTGCGGCGAGGTGTTCTCGCCGCCGATCTGCGGGTCGTGGAAGGGCTGCGGCATCCGCTCGCCCTGGCGCAGGTCGTCACTGCGCAGGTGCAGGGCGGGCGCGGGGGTGACCGCCGCGTACGGGTCGTCGTGGATCATGGTGTGTCCTGTCGGGGGGTGCTGTGGATGGCGAGGGTGCGCAGGGTGCGGTGGACGTCCCAGGTGCCCGTCCAGCCGGAGGGAAGGGCGGCGGAGCTGCCCGTGGTCAGCTCGTGGCGGGTGCCGTCGGCGTCGGTGACGGTGGCGTCGCCGTCCAGGACGTGGAGGAACACCGCGCGGCCCGGCTCGGTCGGCGGAGCGCTGCCGGGCTCGCAGGCGAGCACGGCGCAGCGGCCGTCGGGCCCGTCGAAGAGCACGGCCCGCCCGCCCGGCAGCGGGGCGTGCAGCACCTGTTCGGTCGGGGTGAACGCGCAGGGCACGGGGGCGCCGGGCAGCGGGGGCACGGGGGTGGTGTGCAGATAGACCTTGCGGATGGTCTCCCGGATCCGCCAGGTGCCCTCCCAGGCGTAGGGCAGGACGAGCACGCTGTCGGCGGTCAGCTCGTGGCTGGTGCCGTCGGCGTCGGTGATGGTGGCGTCGCCGGAGAGGATGTACATGAACGAGCCGCGCCGGTCCTTGACCCGCGGGTAGACCCCGGCGTCGCAGGCCCAGACCGCGAAGAAGCCGTCGGGGCCATCGAGGAGGGTGCGCTCGGCGGCGTAGGGCGCCCCCTCGGTGACGGGCTCCATGGAGATCTTTTCGGGCAGTGGGCCCCGCGCCACCTGGTGGGGGCCGAGGTGGACGGACGGTGGCGTCCGCGGGTCGACGGTCATGGATGCGCTCCTCGGTCGGGAGAGGTGACCAGTGCGGGCTCGGCGGGGGCCGGTATCCCGAGCAGGTCGAAGGACGGGCGGTGCATGAGGGCGTGCAGTTCCTCGTCGGTCACGGCTGTGTGGGCGATCTGCTGCATGCGGGCGACGACGCGGGTCAGGGCCGCGGCGGCGCTGCCGGCCGCCACCATGGGCGAGTCGCTGCCGAACAGGACCTTGTCCAGCACGCCGTACTCCTTCGCGGCGGACAGCGCGGTGGCGAGGACCGTCGGACGGCTGGCGATGGCGGAGGTGTCGGCGTAGACGTACCGATTGCGCCGCATGACCACGGCCGTCTCGTGCACCCACGGGTGGCCCATGTGGGCGATGACCAGGCGCAGCCGCGGGAAGGCGATGGCGACGTCGTCCAGCAGCAGCGGGTTGGCATCGGCGAGTCGGCCGGCGTTGGCGAAGATGGCGCCCTGGTGGATCATGACCGGCAGTCCGAGCCGCTCGGCCGCCGCGAACACCCGCATGGTCAGCGGGTTCAGCGGCGAGGTGCCCTGGTAGATGGGGCCGAGTTTGAGGCCGCACAGGCCGAGGTCGGCGTGGCAGCGCTCGATCTCCTCGACCGCGTCGTGGCGTGTGGGGTCCACCGACATGAAGCCGACGGTCTGTCCGCCGACGGCGCGCACGAAGGCGGCGACGGCGTCGTTGGGGACCACGATGCCCGAGGCCTGGGCCTGGAGTCCGAAGACGATGGTCCGCTCCGCCGGGGCGGTCTGCCTGCGGTAGGACTCGACGGTCACCCGGTCGATGGAGTCGGCGGCCAGGCGGGTGGAGACCCGGCCCAGGCCGTCGGTCCAGGGCGGCCCCTGGTGGTCCGGCAACCAGAAGTGCGTGTGAACGTCCGTGATCATGGCTGACGCTAGACCTCGCTTCGCAGATAGGGGACTGCCAGTGCCTCGGGGGCGCGGTGCCGCCGTTTGCCTTCGGTGCCCAGGGCGACCAGCGCCAGCAGGTAGGGCATGCCGAGCCAGAGCGGGACGGGCACGGTGAGGGTCGGGGCGGTGACGGCCAGGACGGCCAGGACGGCGGTGCAGGCCAGGCCCGCGGCCTCCACTGCGGTGGGCCTGGCGACGGGCCGGGTGCGGGTGCCGCGCCGCCGGAACCGGGCGAGCGCCGTCGCCAGCAGGACGAGGACCGCCGCGGTGACCCACACCTCGCGGGGGATGCCCCCCACCGCCTGGAGCCGCAGCTGGGTGGCGTCGGCGACCGCGAAGACGGCCACCGCGGTGCCCAGTCCGGTCATCCGCCAGCCGCCGAAGAGCACCGCGGCGATGGCCAGGTAGCCCCGGCCGCCGGTCATGCCCTCCCGGAACACCCCGACGTCGCCGACCGAAAGGTATGCGCCGGCCGCCCCGGCGCACAGGCCGGAGAAAAGCACCGCGGCCCAGCGCATGCCCCGTACCCCGACCCCGGCGGCGTCGGCCGCGGCCGGACTCTCGCCCACGGCTTTGAGGTTGATGCCCCAGGTGGTCCGGCCCAGCGCCAGCCCGACCAGGACGACCATGACGGCCGCGGCGTAGATGAACGCGTCCTGGTCGAACAGTGCCGGGCCTACCACGGGCAGGTCACTCAGGCCCGGAACCGCGAGCCGGGGCAGCGGTTCGAAGGTGCGCGGCGAGCCGAGGAACCGCTCGTCGAGGAAGGCGGTGACACCGTAGCCGAGCATGGTCAGGGCGATCCCGGCCACGATCTGGTCGACCTTGGCCTCGATGGCCAGCACGGCCATCACCGCGCCGAACAGCAGGCCGGCGGCTATGCCCGTGAGGAACGCGGGCAGTATCGAGCCGGTCAGCCGCATCCCCAGGTATCCCCCGAAGGCGCCGGCGAGCAGGACCCCTTCGAGGCCCACGTTGAGCACGCCGGCCCGCTCCGAGACCAGTTCGCCGGTGGCCGCCAGCAGGATGGGCGCCGCGATCGTCACGACAGAGACGAGGAACGCCACGTCGAAGATGCCCATGTCACCTCTCCTCCGCGCCGACGAGCGCCGGGACCCCGGCCTCGGTCCGCGTCGGTGGTGCGGCCGGGCGCGCCGTGCGACGGCGGGCCAGGACGGCGGCCAGCAGCACCAGTACGATGACGGCGCCCTGGAGGACCTGGGCCAGAGACGACGGCACGTCGAGGCCGGCCTGCAGCGCCGTCCCGCCGACGGTGAGCGCGGAGAAGGCGATCGCGGTGAAGACCGCCAGCACGGGCGAGTTCCCCGCCAGCAGCGCGACGGCGATGCCGTTGAAGCCGACGCCGCCCTCGAAGCCGTCGCTCATCCAGGGCGCCGTCCCGGCGAAGAGCAGGGCCGCGCCGGCTAGTCCGGCGAAGCCGCCTGAGACGAGGATGGCGGCCACTCCGGCGCGCCGGGGGTCGAGGCCCGACCACCGGGCCGCCTCCGCGTTGCCGCCGCAGACCCGTAGCGCGAACCCGAAGGGGGTGCGCGAGAGCAGCAGTGCCACGCCGAGGGCGCACAGCGGCAGCAGCACGACGTCGTAGGACAGGGTCTGGCCGGGCACGGCCGCGGAGCTGGGCCAGAGTGTGGACGGCGGGAAGGTCGCGGACTGCGGCTCCTGGCTGCCCGGCCCCTGGAGTGGCCCGCGTACGAGCCAGGCGGCGACCTGGGTGGCGACGAGGTTGAGCAGCAGCGAGGAGATGATTTCCAGTACGCCCCGCGAGGCCCACAACCAGGCGGTCAGTCCCGCCCACAGCACGCCGCCGGCGATGCCGGCCAGTGCGGTGACGGTGACGGCCAGCGGCGCGGGCAGGCCGCCGCAGTGCAGGCCGACCGCGGTGGCGAGCGAGCCGCCGACGATCACCTGCCCTGGGTAGCCGACGTGCAGCCGGCCGGCACGGGTGGCGACGATCCAGCCGAGCGCGATCAGGAGCAGCGGCACGGCCTGGGTGAGGGTGGTGCCGGCGTTGGTGCCGGTGCCGAACGTGCCGTCCCAGAAGACGGCGGCGGCGTCCGGCAGGGTGACCCCGCTGGCGAGCAGGATCAGCGAGGTGGTGACCACCGCGGCGGCCAGCACCCCCGCAGTGGTCAGCACCCGCGGCAGGTGCCGTGCGATGGTCATGGCGCATCCTCCGCTGAAGTCATGAGGGCGCCGATGCGCGTCCTCGTCGCGTCGCGCGCCTCCAGCACCCCGCGGATCCGGCCGTGGGCGAGCACGGCGATCCGGTCGGACAGCGCGATGACCTCGTCGAGGTCCATGGAGACGAGCAGGATCGCCCCGCCGCGTTCGCGGTGTTCGGCGAGCCGTCGGTACACGAAGTCGGTGGCCCGCACATCCAGGCCGCGCGTCGGCTGGACGGCCACCAGGAGCGTCGGTCGGTCGGCGAACTCCCGTGCCAGTACGGCCTTTTGCTGGTTGCCTCCGGACAGCCGCCCGATGGGCACCTGCTCGGAGTCGGCCCGTACGTCGAACTCGGCCATCAGATCGCGGCCGCGGGCGCGGGCCGCCGCCGTGTCGATCAGGCCCCGGCGGCGCAGCGGCGCTCTGCGCAGCGCGCGCAGGTTGATGTTCTCCCACAGCGCCATGCCCGGCACGATGGCCGCGTGGTGCCGGTCCTCGGGGATGAGGGCGCCGCCCGCGGCGTAGAAGCGTCGAGGGGAGCGGTCGTCGAAGGGTCTGCCGTCGAGTTCGATCCGGCCCGAGCGGGCCGGATGGATCCCGGTGAGGGCTTCGACCAGTTGACTCTGGCCGCTCCCGGCCACCCCGGCGATGCCGAGGATCTCCCCGGCGCGGACCTCCAGGTCCACGCCGCTGAGGACGGGCGGGCTGTGCGGGTCGAGCGGATCGCGCGCGACCTCCAGGTCGCGGACGGTCAGCACCGGCCGCCCGGGGGTGATGGGTGTCCGCTCGGGACGCGGGGCGACCACGTCGCCGACCATCATCCGTACCAGTTCGTCGGCGGTGACACCGCCGATCGGACCGGTGCCGACAACGGCTCCGCCGCGCAGGACGGTGTACCGGTCGGCGACGGAGAACACCTCGGAGAGCTTGTGCGAGATCAGCACGACGGCATGCCCGTCGGCCGCCAACCGCCGCATCAGCACGGCCAGTTCGTCCCACTCCCCGGGGCTGAGCGCGGCGCTGGGCTCGTCGAAGATCAGGATGCGGGCACCCCCGCAGAGGAGTTTGACGATCTCCAGCCGCTGCCTCTCCCCTATGGAGGCGTCGGCGACCAGGCGGTCGGGGGTGATCCGCAGGCCGGTGACGGCCGCGATCTCCTCGGCGTGGCGGCGCACTTCGGCCGTCGCGTCGCCCCACGGCAGGCGAGCCGGGCGCATCGCCAGGTTCTGGGCCTCGGTGAGGGTCGGGACGAGGGTGAAGTGCTGGTGCACCATGCCGATACCGGCGCGCAGGGCATGTTCGGGCTTCCTGAAGTGCGCGGCCTCGCCGTCGAGCCGTATCTCGCCCTCGTCGGGCTGGTACAGGCCGGTGACGATCCGCATCAACGTGGTCTTGCCCGCGCCGTTCTCCCCGAGGAGTACGTGGATCTCACCCCGGTGGACGTCGAGGTCGACTCGGTGGTTGGCGGTGAAGGCGCCGAACCGCTTGGTGACGCCGCTCAGCCGCAGGGCCGGGGCCTTGGTCGCAGTGGTGGGCATCGCGGGTCCTAGCGCTGCGCGAAGGCGTAGGAGGGTCTGGGCAGCAGGACCTTGTCGGCCGGGGTGATGCTGCCGTCGATGATCTCCTGGGTGACCTTGTCGGCGATCTTTTCGGCCTTCCCGGTGGCTCTGCCCGGACAGAACTTGAAGGTGACCGCGCCCTTGGCCATGCCGTAACTGATGGCGCCCGCGGGGAGTTGACCGGTCGCGGCGTCGGTCACGGCGTCCTTCAGGATCGCCGACCAGTCGACCACTCCGGAGCCGACGACGTTCTTGTCGGCCGCGCAGTCCAGGCCGAACACCTGGTAGACGTCCACCTTCGAGCCGGCGGCGTCGGCCGCCTGGTAGACGCCCTGGGAGCCGCTGTCCAGGTCGGACAGGATCGAGTCGACGCCAGTGGCGATCATGGCCTCGGCGGCCTGTTTGGCCTTGCCGACGTCGTTGTAGTCACCGGTGTAGGTCTGCACGACCCGGGTCCCCGAGCTGTCCAGGCCGGCCCCCTGGAGCATGCCGTAGTACCAGCTGGCGGAGGCCGGGACCTGGAGCCCGGCGATCATCCCGAGTTTCTTGGACTTCGACAGCGCGGAGGCCACCGCGCCGACGACCATGGCGTCGTAGCCGACGGCGGCGTCGACCGAGGTCACGTTGTCGGCGAAGGACTCGGTGTGGGCGGCGACCAGGATAAACCTGACCTTGGGGAACTTGGGCGCGACGGCCTCGACCGCCTTGTTGAGCGAGGCCCCGTCGGCCACGACGACGGCATTGGAGGCGGCCAGCCTCTGCAGGCCCATGATCTGGTCCTGCGAGTTGGAGACGTTGTCGACGATGGAGGACAGCTTCAGGCCCTTCCCGGCGGCGATCGCCGCCTTCACCCCGGCCAGGCCGTACTGGGTGAACCCGCCGTCGTTGCGCGGGGCTTGGGAGATGAAGCCGATCGAGACCGACTTGCCGGCCTGACCGTGGCTCGTGGTGGAGGCGGCACCGCCGGACGCACCGCCGCACGCGGCGAGGGTGACGGTCAGGGCGACGGTGGTCGAGACGAGAGGGATCGCGGCACGCATGATGACCTTTCCAAGGCCCGACTCTTCGGGCACTGCATGAGCGAGATGCGGGGACGGCGCCCGCTGAACTGGTATGCCAGTCGAGCAGCAGAGGTACCACGTGGTGTGACGGTGCGATCAGATTTCCACCTACCATACTAGGTGTCAAGGGTCGTGCACTCGTCGCCTTGCCCTGCAGAAATGAGCTTTGGTCTAGCCCTCTTGGTGTGAAGGGAAGGGCCAGGGCATCTGATTCAGAATGCGTCGCGGCCCATCTGACATGTCAGTTTGGAGAACCGAGTACTGACATTCCAGAGGGCGGGTAGCGGTGAGGACGTCGCACGATGGGATGCGGTACGCACACGGCACGGGTGCGGCAAGACCGAGAGGGCGCGGGCGGTCGGGCCCGCCCCGGTGTGGCCTGGCGGCAGTCCTCCTGCGCGAGACAAGGCCGATTCCGCAGTATGCAGTCAGCCTGACGGGGCGCTCCCATCCCTCGCGGAACCCGCTCCGACCGCCTGGCGCCGGGCCCGCGCCACCCGCGCCCCGGCCTTCGGGCGCCCGTGCGAGCGGGCGCTGTGCGACTTTGCGGAACGCCCCCTCTGCGTCGATCACTCGATCAGGGTCCGGTCCCAGGACCAGGCGCGTCATCCCTCGCGCAGGCAGTGGTCAGCACCTGGTCCAGGTTCGGGGCCCGGTCGGACCAGGACGTCGACACCCTCGCGCGGACAGCAGTGGCCGGTGGCCCGGGAGCCGCCGGCGCCGCGGTCCGGGCCGTGCACGCAGCATGCTCGCGCATCGGCGCATCGGCGCATCGGCGCATCGGCGCATCGGCGCAAGACCAGCACGGCCTGGCGTCACGGCCCCAAGGCCCACGAGCCCTTGGGCATTCCGATTCGGCACCGGCGAGAGGCCGACGGGCCTACTGCTCGCCGGCGTTCCGCTTCATTGCGGCCCGAATCCGCATCCCACGGGGCCGCGCCTGCGTCACAGCGAGAACTTGACGCTGACCTCGTCGGCGAGTTCGAGGCGTCCCTGCTGAACGTGGGCCCGCATGGCCTGCTCCGCCGCGTCGGCGTCGTGGGTCCGGATCGCCTGGATGATGGCCTGGTGCTCCGCCAACGACCGCTCCATGCGGCCCGCGCGCCGGGTGACTATGGAGGACAGGAGACCGCGGTGGAGCTGCTGGACCAGCAGGCGGTAGTGGTCGGTCAGGCGGTCGTTGCCCGCGCCCTCGGCGATGAGTTCGTGCAAACGTTCGTCCGTCGCGCTGTAGCCGTCGTTGTCCCCCGCCGCCACCGCCGCCGCCAGGGCGATCATCGTCTCGTCTAGCCGGGCGACGATCTCGTTGTTGGCGCGGTTGGCACACAGCCGGGCCGCCATCCCCTCCACGGCCTCCCGGACCTCGAACAGATCGAGGATCTCGTGGCGGCTCAGCCGCTTCACAAATGTGCCCCGGCGCCGCTCGATGGTGACGAAGCCGGCGCCCTCAAGTTCCTTGAGCGCCTCGCGCACCGGCATCCGGCTCACGCCGAACCGCTGGGCCAACCGGGCCTCGGAGAGCTTCTCGCCGTAGGCGATCGCGCCGGAGACGATGTCCTGGCGCAACTGCCGTACGATCGCGTCCTTCATGGAGCCGCCATCGAGGTCGTCGACGGACAGCGGAGCCTGCGGCGACGCGGCCGCGCCCTGCGGCTCCTGGTGTGCTCCGGCGGAACGGCCGCCTGCCTGAGCCCTGGCCATTGGATTGCGCCCCGCTTCCTCGTCGGACCTCCTGGCCGCTGAACGATTTCTACCATACCAGTTGCTCGTCGCGGGTCGGCAAAGGGTCCGAGGAGTAGCGGGGAGCACCGCGACGGCGTTCGGTCTCCTGAACGCTTCGGCCGCATGGGGCAGTTGCGCCCATGACGGAGCAGCGAGCGCCACCCCCAGACACGCGTCCCCGACGCGGTCGCGGCCCGCCGGCCCCCGGTCGCGGCTTCACGAAGGACGGGTTGGGCTTCGGTGAGGACGTTGCACAAACATGGGCACACCACCCGCCTGCCACATCCGATCCGTTACGAGAGCGTGACCGGCAACCCGCTTGCCAGCCCTTCAGCGCTTCCCACAGAGTTATGTATGCGCTTACAGGCAGCGCATACATTCGGTCATGCTCAAGGAGGAGCACCCCATGCACCGCGCCGCCAGAACCGCCTCACGCGCCGTCGACGCGGCATCCGCTCTCACGCTGACCGCATGCGGAGGCTCCGGGGGCGCCGACGTCGCCGCCGATGTGACGCAGACGGGTTCGAGTTACCCGGGCGAGTTCGCCGACATGGGCGCTCTGGAACCGGTCGGCACCAAGGCCTTCAACAGGACCGGCTGATGCGGCAGTTCATGCAATCGGGGCCCGACGAGGTGCTGGAGGCGGCTGATCGTCACCGAGAACGGCATTGCCACCGGCGACGACAGCCGCCGTAGCGACTGCTGCACCGGCGCGCTCTCGGCGGTCGCCGCCGCCTTCGCGGACGGCCTCGGCGTCCAGGGCTACCTGGCCTGGAGCGCCCTGGACACCTAGGAGTGGGGCTCCTTCGAGCCCGCCTTGGGCCTCATCGCAGTCGACCCGGTCGCCTTCGAGAGCACCCCCAAGCCGTCCGCCGCATGGCTCGGCAGCCTCGGCCTCACCCGCGAACCGCCGCGCGGCGTGCGCTGACCGCGTCACCTCCCCATGAGCCCGGGGGCCGGTGGGCCCTGACACCCACCGGTCCCCGTCTTCCCATCCGCCCCTTCGAGGAGTTGAATCCCGCATGAACCGTCGTCGGTTCCTCACGGCCGCCACCGCCTCCGCAGCGGCCGTCTGCGCCACCGGTCCCTCGGCCTTCGCCGGCAGTTCCCCCCATGCCGGCACCGCCTCGGGCAGCGGCCGGCTACGCGCCTGGTTCGAGGCGACCTACCGCTCCATCACGGCCATGACCACGGACTTCGGCCTGACCGCCGACAAGATCGACGTCCGCGGCACCGGCACGCCCGTCGTCTCGTCACAGACCTCGCCCACCAACATCGGCTGCGGGCTGTGGTCCACGGTGGCCGCGGCCGGCCTCGGCGTCATCTCCCCGTCGCTCATGCGCGATCGCCTCGCCCACACGGTGGCGGCCGTGGAGCGGCTGGAACGCGCGCACGGTTTCTGGTTCAACTGGTACGACGCCCACGACGGCTCGATCCTCACGACCTGGCCGGAGAACGGCAGCACGGTCCGCCCGTTCCTGTCCAGTGTCGACAACGCCTGGCTGGTCACCGGCCTGAAGATCGCCGCCGACGCCGACCCCGCGTTGCGCCCACGCATCGCCCGGCTCCTCGACGCGGCCGACTGGTCGTACTTCTACACCCCCTATGACCCGGCCGACCCGGTCGTGGGCCCCGGCCAGCTGCGCGGCGGCTACTGGCCCGACAAGCCGGGCAAGGGCGAACCCACCGGCCACCACTACGGCGCCCTGAACACCGAGCCCCGCATGGCCAGTTACCTCGGCATAGCCGACGGCTCCCTGCCCGCCGAACACTATTGGCACATGTTCCGCACCCTGCTGCCCGGCATGGGCCAGGAACAGGAGCCCGCGGGCCGCTACGTCACGATCGACGGCGTACGCGTCTGGCAGGGCCACTACACCTACCGCGGCCGCAACCTCGTCCCCACCTGGGGCGGATCGATGTTCGAAGCCTTGATGGTGCCGCTGTTCGTGCCCGAGACGGAGTGGTCACCGCGCTCTTGGGGGACCACCCACCGTCGTTACGTGCGCAGCCAGATCGAACACGGCCTGGACGAGGAGAAGTACGGATACTGGGGCTTCTCCCCCGCCAACATTCCCGAAGGCGGGTACCGCGAATACGGCGTCGACGCCATCGGCATGCAGGAGGAGGGCTACAACAGCCTCGGCGTGGTCACCCCGCACGCCTCCTTCCTGGCCCTGCCCCAGGCACCCGACGAGGCCATCGCCAACCTCCGGGCGCTCGATCGGGACTTCGGCGCGTACGACGACCGCTTCGGCTTCCGCGACTCCGTGAACGTCGCGACGGGCCGCGTCAGCGAGTTCGTCCTCGCCCTCGACCAGGGGATGATCGCCGCGGCCCTGGCCCAGCACCTGCGCCCCGGGCTGCTTCAACGCCCCTTCCGTACGGGCGGTTTCCACTCGCGGGTGCGGCCGCTGCTGGGCAAGGAGCGGTTCAGCATCTGAGCCCTTCCGCACTTCAGAGTCCCGCCCTGCCCTGCTCTGCGGACGGGGCAGGGCGGGATCCCGAAGCGACTCAGCGGTAGAAGCGGACGTAGTCGAACTCGGCTGTCAACCCCTCGCCGGCCAGCGAGACAAGGCCGATGCGTGGGTCGTCGCCGGCCGGCAGATGCCAGACGCCGCCCCAGATGTATTTCTTCCCGTCGCGGCTGGTCGCCGCCTGGTACATGTGCTCGCCGGTCTTCGGGTTGACGGTGTGCCGCATGCGCAGCCACATGGTGTCGGCCGAGGGGCCGATCTGCATCTCCGGCCACGAGTCCCGGTCGCGGCCGATCCACAGGAACACCTGGCGAGTCGGTCCGGTGCGGGTCGGTGCGAGATGGATGGAGTCCTTCGGGCTGCGGAAGGCGATGATCCCGGCCTGGCTCCGGCCGTCGGGGGCGTCGGTGATCGGCAGGTGCAGCTTGGTCTCCACCGTGTAGGTGCCCTTCGGAGCCGCACGGAGCAGGGCGGAGGCCATCGTTCCGTTGCCGGAGAAGTCGGCGTCCTGGGTCGGCCACACATACTTCCCCTCGGCCACCTTTCCGTCGGGCGGCCCGAACCACTCCCAGCCGTCCAGGCTGTCGTCGGTGAAGTCCTCACGGCGGGAGGTCAACTCCTTGCCGACCTTCGGCTCGGGTTTCTTCCTCGTCACCGGGGTGAAGAGCCGCGTGACCCCGACGTTGTCGACCTCGCCCGAGCCGTGGCTGGACGCGGCGCCACCCCTGTCCCATCTGTCGGGGACGTCCACTTCGATCTCGGCGAGGGGCATCCCGAGCATCGCCGAGCTGATCTCCACCCGCGCTCGGCCGTCGCGGATCTCGGCGTTCAGCGAGTGCCAGGTCCTTACGTCGGCGTCGGAGTGCAGTCGCTCCGTCCAGGTTTTCCGCACCTTGCCGCCCCGGGTCAGCTCGACTGTCAGGGCCCTGCCGGCTCCGACCCAGGCGATCAGGTGGTCGGTGGCGCCCTGGGAGGCCAGGACCAGCCCGACACGCCCGCGGTCGTCCCGCACCCGCACGTCGGTCTCCAGCCGCACATCGCCCTTCGGGGCACGGTTCGGCAGCAGAATCTGAGGGGCGGAGCCGTCGCCGGCGGCTCGCGCGTAGCGGCCCGAGTCCGAGTCGACGCCTACCTTCCAGACGCCGGTTCCCAGGGTCCGGAAGCCTCCGAGTCCGGACCGGAAGTCGCTGCCGACGTCCCACTTCGCGACCGGCGCGGTCTGGGTGCCCTCGCTGGTCCAGGCACCGGCGCGCACGGTCGGCCATCCGCCGATCCAGTCGAGGCGGTCCATCACCGTGGGACGTCCGCCCCAGTCCGGGTCCTTCTCGAAACGATCGAAGCCGTTGGTGAGCATCCACTCCTGACCCGACTTGTCCACCACGCTGGCCGAGTGCCCGGTGGCCACCCATCTGTTGCCGTTGGGCGAGTTGACGATCGTCCCGCCCGGATGGAGATCGGCCAGGCCCACGCCCTCGGCGTCGGCGAACGGCCCCATCGGACTCCTCGACCGGCCGACGTACACCGGGTACGCACCCTTGTCACGGGCGCAGCAGCCCAGCCCGGAGTAGAAGAGGTAGTACCAGCCGTCGCGCTTTGCCACGTACGCCGCCTCGCCGCGGCGTGCGCCGACCACCTGCACCGGTTCGCCGGCCGGCGCCGTGCCCTCGGCGTTGAGCCGTACCGCCTGGATGCCGCCGTCGCGGAACGAGCCGTAGTAGAGGTATTTCTCCCCGTCGGTGTCGACGAACACCGACGGGTCGATCTGGTTGACCTTCTTGCCGTACGGCAGGACCGGGCGGCCGATGTCCTTCCACGGTCCGGCGGGGTGGTCGGCGGTGGCCAGGGCGATGGTGTTGTCGTCGTTGCCGGCCACCGAGTAGTACAGGTAGTACGTGCCGTTGATGTACCGGATGTCGGGCGCCCAATAGTAGGTGCTGTCGAAGTCGCGCCACTGCGGGTGGTTGTCCGGACCGAACACGTCCCCGACGTAGGTCCAATGGACCAGGTCGGACGAGCGGGTGATCGGCATGAAGTGCTGTGATTCCCACGGTCCGCCGGCGTTCTGCCTGGTCATGGAGGTCTGGGTCGCGTAGGCGTACCAGTAGCCGTCCTTGCCGCGGATGATCGACGGGTCGGAGTAGGCGTCGGCGATGTCGTCCATGATGTGGTTCGTGTACGTGCCGGGACGGTCCCCGGGGTCGGCGGTGGCCGGCAGCGCGCCGAAACCGATCACGCCGATCGCCACGACCGTCGCAACCAGCCGCACGGCCCGTCTGCGCGGTGCTCCTGTCTCCGTGGTCGTCTTGGATCGTGCCATGTGTCGTGGTCTCCTTCTCCGGGCCGGGCCGCCCACGGCAGCCGGGAAACGGTGAGAATGGTGCGGGTGTGCGGGTGTGCGGGTGTGCGGTCGCGGGACGCGGTCAGACGACCACCAGCGCGCCGATCCGCCACAGGCCGTTCAACTTCGAACCGGTGATGTCCAGTTCGGCGGTGCGGCCGGACGCCCCGCCGTCCAGCTCGAAGGAGAACCAGACGAAGGTGCGCGCCGGCAAGGTGTCGTCACCGGAGCTGCCCAGGACGGTGCCGTTCTCCGAGATGGTGGTGATCGCGGACTCGGCGACCATGTCCCCGCTCAGGACCCACACGGTGTGCTTGCCGGCCGGCACACGCAGACGGATCGCGGAGTCCTTGATCTTCTGGGTGACGAAGTCGCGCCGCAGGGCATCGCCGGTGCCTCGGTCGCGCGGTTCGGGGCGGCCCTTGGTCCAGCCGAAGCCGCGCTCGTCGTCGTACCGGTCACCGGGGGTGAGCCGGGTCCAGCCGGGTACCAGGGGGCTCCCGTCCGGCCCTGCGTCGAGCGCCAGCACGGCGTCGTCAGCGTGCGGGGCGGTCACCACCGGCACCGAACGGCCGCGCTCGATCTCCTCGTCCCCGCTGTCGACCCGGATGCCCACGGTGGCGAAGCCGGGCTTCGAGTCCGGGGTGGCGGTGACCGTCAACTCAGCATCCGTGCCCGCCTTGACGGTGACGGTGCCCGAAGCCGTCTCCCAGTTGTCCGGGGCGGCGAGCCCGGCAGTGACCTCGCGGTCCGTGTCGCCCGCGTTGCGCACCAGCAGCGTGACCTCGTTGGGCCGCCCGGTCCACCAGACCTGTTCCGTGGTCGCCTTCATCACCAGCAGGGACGGCTTCAGCAGCGACTCGTCCGGAAGGGCCAGCGCGTTCAGTCGCCAGGGCCCTCCCTCGCCGGTGAAGGTCAGGTCCAGGGTTCGGCCCGAAGCGCCGCCGTCCAGCGGTAGTTCCAGCCAGGTGAATGTGCCGCCGGGCTGCCTGGGGCTGGTGGCGACCGTCCTGCCGTCCACCGCGATCCTGGTCCGCGAGGCCGTCGCGTCGGTGTCGCCGACGAGCGCGTACGCAGTGTGCCGCCCGGCCGGTACTGCGATGCGCAGCACCCGGGAGCGGTCGTTGTAGAGCATGTCGCGGATCAGCGGTTCGCCGCCGCGATCGCGTCCGGTGGGTCTGTCTCCCACCCAGCCGAAGCCGGCCTGCGGCGACCAGGTCGACGACGGCTTCAGCGGGGTGTAACCGGGCATCGACGCAGCGCCGTCCGGTCCCGCGTTCAGGGCCAGTCGGCAGCGGGCACCGTCCGGGGCGACCACCAGGTCCGGGATCGCCCCGTCCAGGCGGGTGAGGTTCGGTGACACCTCGAAGTCCGACGGTGCGACGGTGCCGACCAGCGGCGGGGCGACCGACAGTTCGAGTTCGGCGGTTTGGACGCCGGCAGCCTCGCCGATGGCGATCGCGGAGGTCCACCGCCCGTTCGGCGTGCGCAGTCGCACACGCAGGTGATGCTTGTCCTTCGACGCGTTGGTGATGTGGACCGGCAGGAGGTTCGCCCTGCCGCCGAGCAGCACACGCCGTGCACCGAGGGCGACCTGAAACCATCTGCGCCGCTCGTCGGTGCGCCGGCTGTGGTCGAAGTAGAAGCCGACGACGACGTCCCGCCACAGCCTGGCGTGCTCCAGCTGGGCCGTGAAGGCTGCCTCGATGTCGTCGTGGCGCTGCCCGTCGACCCGCCCGGCGAGTGCGCGCCAGGCGAGGAGGAACCGCTGGGCCTCTTCGACACCTCGGAAGTGGGTGTCGTAGATGTGCTGGATGACCGTTGAGCCGGAGCGAAGGCGGTGGTCGTAGCGGACCCAGTGCATGAACAGCAGCAGCTCGTCCGGGCAGGACTCCAGGGATTCGTAGACGTCCTGCCAGGCCTTCGGGTACTGCCCGGCGAAGCCGCTGCCGGTGGCCGCGGTGCGGTCGAAACCGGTGCCCTCGGCGGTGGTGTGGTGCGACTGGAAGAGCGTCGCCCTCGGATTCGGCTCGAAGTGGTCGCCGCCGGGATCGGTGAAGTACCCCAGTCCGAGCGGAGAGGAGTACGCCTCGTACGTCTCCCGGGAACCCGCAAGGATGTCGACGACGACTCGGGTGACCTCCGCATCGGTACCGAAGGTCATGCGCACCCATTCCTCGGCCAGGTCCCGAGGGTCGGCGTCGGTGTCCCAGCACATGCGGCCGAAGGCGTAGGTGTTGGCCGCGCCCAGCTGATAGCCGGTCCAGTCCCGGTCGTTGCCGAAGTTGCTGACGCCGGCGATGCCGGTGCACGGCTTCCGCTGCGAACCCTCCGAGAGGATCTCGGCCACGGTCGGCCCGCTGACCGGCCCCTGTGTCGGGAAACTCAGCACCTCGCGCCACATGGGCGCCAGATAGCAGGTGTGCACCGCGTGGCCGGTGTACTCCTGGGTCAGCTGGAGCTCGACCATCTGGTGGGTGCGGCGCATCCGGCCGAACAGCGGGTGCACCGGCTCGCGTACCTGGAAGTCGATCGGTCCGTACTTCGTCTGCAGGACGACGTTGTCGTGGAAGTCGCCGTCCAACGGCGCGAAGGTCCGGTACTGGTACTCCGCCCAGTCGCTGAAGTCCTCGTGGACGAAGCTGCGCCAGACGATCTTCCCGCCGTACGGGCGTACCGCCTCGGCCAGCATATTGGCGCCCTCGGCGTGGGTACGACCGTAGTCGAGCGGACCGGGCCGGCCTTCGGAGTTCGCTTTGACCAGAAAGCCGCCGAAACCCTCCAGCTTCGAGAAGATCTCGTCGGCCTTCGCGCTCCACCATTGCCGCACACGGGGGTCGGCGGGGTCAGCCGTCGTGATCGGGGCCTCGTCGTCGGTCGTGAGCACGAGTGGGCCGGCATAGTCGACCGAGAGCCACAGGGAAATGCCCCACGAGTGGAAGAGAGCGGCCAGCGGCGCCAGTTTGTCCAGCATGCCGCTGGTGATGAAGTCCGCATCGGCGTTGACGTTGTTGATCACCGAGGCGTTGATCCCGATGGAGGCCATCGCCCGCGCGTAGTCGACCTGCCGGTCGGATATCCCTGGCAGATCGTCCCAGCCGAAGATCGTCGTGCCGGCGTAGCCGCGCTCGATCGTGCCGTTCCGGTTGTCCCAGTGATTCATCATCCGCAACCCGACGGCCGGGTTCTGCCGGGTCGACACCTTCGACAGCGATGTATGGAGCTGCAACAGCCGGATGAGGTGGAACACTCCGCTGAGGACCGCGCGGTCGGTGTGACCGATGATGAAGATCCGCCGACGCCCGTTGTGCGCGTGCACTGACTTGATCACGAAGCCCTCCTCACGGAGCCGGAAGTCCCGCTGCTCGTCCACGTAGGAGCGCAGCATCGACGAGTCCTGCACCCGGCCGACGACGATCGCCGCTTTCGAGGCGCGGACATCGGCGAGCGGATTGCCGGTGAGCCCCTCGACGGCCCGCCGCAGCTCGGCCTCGGCGTTCTCCAGCACTGGACCGTCACCGTGTCGGGCGATGCTCGTCAGGCTCCGCCGGTATTGCTCAAGGCGGTCGGGATCGGATACGAGCGGGTAGCGCAGCCACAGCTCGTAGCCGTCCTCGTCGACCAGCCGCGCGGCCGCAGCGGCAGAAGCGGCAGAAGTGCTCCACGGGGCGGCCGCCGCGGCGAACGCCAGAGCCGACGCCTGCAGCAGGCGCCTACGCCCGATTTGATGCTGCGTCATCGCAGTGAGCCCCCTCCATCGGTCGTTACAACGTTTACCGCGGCGGCCACCTTCGCGTCGTACCGCCCCGAAGTCAACGGCACGTGCAGCAATTCGTGGTGGTGCTCAAGCGTGGGTCCTTGTCTCCGGCCGCGGTTCCACCCCTGGCGACGAGGAGGAATGCCGGCTACCCCGATCGCTCCGGGAACGCCCGCTCGCTCGCACGGAGTTGGGCCCGGTGCGGGACTGATCAGGCAGACGGTTGACCGTCTCGCCGTTTGGGACGTCGAAGGGTTGACGTCACGAGAAAGCGCTTGTTACAACGTTGCAACAGCGTGACAGCATCCGGTGTGGCGGGTCGCGGGTCGGTGCTCCCTACCTGCCTCCACGAAAGGGGACCGTATGCCCGGCTTCGCCGCGCTCCCGGCCGCCGCAGTGCGCGTGGTACCGATGCGCGCCCCGTCCCCGTGCCAACCACCTGTGATGGAGCGTGACATGGTCAGTGTTCCGCGACTAACGCCTCCGGCCCTCGTGCCGCATCCGCCGTCCTGCCGTTTCGGCTGTGCCCGGGGTCCGTAGCGTCCTGCCGTCGGGCTCCCGCGCCGCTCACTCCGTACCAGGGCGTATCACCACGGCGAGTGCCCCGACCCGTCCGGTGTGCTCGAAGCGGAGGGTGAAGGGCACGAGGTCCCCGGGCCGCCAGTCACCGTTGGCCGGGACGGTCACATCGCTGCTGAACGGGGACATGTCGAGGGTGTCTCCCGCCGGGACCGTCAAGGAATCCGCCACCTGCCGGTAGGCCGCGCCGCCTGCCGTCATGCCGTGCCGGCTGAGCGCGATGTCCCCGCTGACTCTCGGGGAGGACACCGAGAGCAGGCGGTCGTCGGACCCGCCGGTGTTGGTGATCCGGAAGAACGCGGCCGTCTCCGGGGTGCCCTGGGCGGGAAGGTACAGCCGTGCGTCGGTGACGCCGATGTCCGCGGGGCTGCCCGCGTTGCCCGTGGCCGTCCAGGCCGCGAGTCCGCCGACGGACAGGACGCAGGCGCAGACCGGCGCGATGACGGCCGGCGCGGTGTCCGCGAGGCGACGGCGGGTGGGAATCCAGGCGTGGGATGCCATCGGGCGGGGCTCCGTGACCGAGTCGGGTGTGGTGGACGGGACCGGGCTCGTGGACCGGCGCCGTGCGGGTATCTGCGTCACCGTTGTTCCCTGCCGGACGCCGGTATGGGCCGTCGTCCCGTCGGGGAGGGCTGCCAGGCGCGCAGGCGCAGGCTGTTGCCGACGACGAGCAGGGAGCTGACGGACATCGCTGCGGCGGCGAGCATCGGGTTGAGCAGGCCGACCATGGCCAGGGGAACGGTGACGACGTTGTAGCCGAACGCCCACAGCAGGTTGGCGCGGATGGTGGCCAGGGTGCTGCGGGAGAGGCGGACGGCGTCGGCGAGGGCTTCGATGTCGCCGCGTACGAGGGTGACGTCGGCGGCGCCGATGGCCACGTCCGTGCCGGTGCCCATGGCGATACCGAGGTCCGCGCCGGCCAGGGCCGCCGCGTCGTTGACACCGTCGCCGACCACCGCCACCCGGTAGCCCTCCTGTCGCAGTTGCCGCACGAGGTCGGCCTTGTCCTCGGGGCTGCAGCGCGCGTGCACCTCCTCGATGCGCAGGTCGGCGGCGACCGCCCGCGCGGGTGCCTCGCGGTCGCCGGTGGCCAGCACCGGTCGTACGCCGAGGCGCCTGAGCCGGTTCACGGCCCGGTAGCTGCCCGGTCGCAGCACGTCGCCGACCTCGATGAGGGCCACCACCGTGCCGTCGACGCGGACCATCACCGGTGTGTGGGCGGCCGTCTCGGCAGGCGGCACCGTGTGGGCGAGGGGTGCCGGCAGCTCGTCGTCCGGGGCCAGCACTTCCACCAGCCGCCCCTGTACGTGCCCGCGTACGCCTCGTCCCGGCAGGGCGGTGAAGCGGGTCACGTCCGGAAGCGGGTCCGGGGCGCAGGTGCGGCGGGCGTACCCGGTGACGGCGCGCCCCAAGGGGTGTTCCGAGGCCTGCTCGACCGCGCCGGCCAGACGGATCACCTCCTTCTCGCCGAGGCCGCCCGGTACGGCCGTGACCCGGGCGACGCTCATGTGTCCCGAAGTGAGGGTGCCGGTCTTGTCGAGTACGACGGCGTCGATGTGCTGGAGTCCCTCCAGCGCCTGCGCTCCGCCGATCAGGACGCCCAGTTGGGCACCCCGGCCGGTCGCCGCCATGAGGGCGGTGGGGGTGGCGAGGCCGAGCGCGCAGGGGCAGGCCACGACCAGAACGGCCACGGACGCGGTGACCGCGGCCTGCGGGTCGGCACCCGCGCCCAGCCAGAAGCCGAGCACCGTGACGGCCAGTGTGAGGACCACCGGTACGAAGACTCCGGCGGCCTTGTCGGCGAGGCGCTGCGCCCGGGCCTTGCCGGCCTGTGCCTCGGTCACCAGGCGGGTGATGCGGGCGAGTTGGGTGTCTGCGCCGACCGCGGTGGCGCGGACGAGGAGGAGGCCGCCGGCGTTGACGGAGCCGCCGATCACGGCCGATCCGGGGCCGACCTCGGCGGGTTCGCTCTCTCCGGTGACCAAGGAGAGGTCGACGGCCGAGCTGCCGTCCGTCACGGTGCCGTCGGTGGCCACTCGCTCTCCCGGGCGTACGACGAAGAGCTGACCAGTTGTCAGTTCCTCGATCGGGATGAGGCGTTCGCCCGAGCCGTCGCGTACGGCCACCTCCTTGGCGGCCAGCCGGGCCAGTGCGCGCAGGGCGGCACCGGTCCCCCGCCGGGCGCGCGCCTCCAGGAACCGGCCCGCCAGGACGAACAGCGGTACGCCGACCGCGGCTTCCAGATACACATGGGCGACGCCGTCCGAGGCGGTGGGCATCAGGCTGAACGGCATGCGCATGCCGGGATCGCCGGCGCCGCCGAGGAAGAGGGCGTAGGAGGACCAGGCGAAGGAGGCGATCACTCCGAGGGACACCAGGGTGTCCATGGTCGCCGCCGAGTGCCGCAGCCCGCGCGCCGCTCGCTGGTGGAAGGGCCAGGCGCTCCAGACGACGACAGGCGCGGCGAGGACGAAGCACAGCCACTGCCAGTTGCGGAACTGCCAAGCGGGCACCATCGACAGGACCAGTACGGGCACCGCCAGCAGTGCCGTGATCACCAGCCGGTCGCGGTCCTGTCGGGTGTCGTCCGCCTCGTCGCCGTCCCCACGTGCCGCGCGCCGCGGCGGCTCGGGGAGCGCGGCCGTGTAACCGGCCTGCTCCACCGCCGCGATGAGCTGGTCCGGGCCGGTGGTGGAGGGATGGTGCACCCGGGCCCGGCCGGTGGCCAGGTTGACACTCGCGGTGACCCCGTCGAGCTTGGCGAGCTTCTTCTCGACGCGTGTCACGCAGGCGGCGCACGTCATGCCGCCCACGGCGAGGTCGGTCACGGCCTCCACGGTCGCCGGTTCGGTCGCCATCAGCCCCCGCTTCCGTGATGCATGTCCATATCACCCATGTCATCCGTGTCCGTGCCGCCGTCGTGGCCACCCGTGGAGCCGCCTCCGGTCGTGCCGGGCCCGTGCATGCCGGGCGCGACGGGACCCATGCCGGTTCCGGCGGCATAGGAGGCGGTGAACACCAGCACCAGCAGCAGGAGGAAGCCGCACAGGGCGGGGGGCGGCAGAACTCCGCACAGCCGGGCAGCCGTCGGACGGGAAGCGGGTCGCCGAGTGTGCGGCATCTGTCGTATCTCCCGTTCACGTCGTACGGCTTCCGCGAGACCGAGCCGTACCGGTACAGGAGTCGGGGTGACGGTCGGTTGAGTTCCGAGCGGAAAACATGACCTGCGTCACGTGAAGGTCGTAGAGATGCCCACGCTCCAGTGGATGCGTGTGCCGTGATTCCGGAGCAACAGGCAGGAAGGTACGTCCACATGCCGGTCACCCCCACCCGCCGGAGTGTGCTCGCCGCGGCGGTCGCGACAGGCGCCGGTGTGCTCACCGGCTGCTCGTCCCCGGACTCCGGTTCCCCCTCGCCGAAGAAGGGCGGGACGCTGCGCGCGGCCTGCCCCGGCGCGGGCGTGAAGGA
This sequence comes from Streptomyces sp. NPDC004629, assembly GCF_042873595.1. Taxonomy (NCBI): domain Bacteria; kingdom Bacillati; phylum Actinomycetota; class Actinomycetes; order Kitasatosporales; family Streptomycetaceae; genus Streptomyces; species Streptomyces sp. NPDC004629. The sequence goes on from NZ_JBIALO010000008.1 coordinate 214,642, forward strand.
GACCATGGACCCGCACGCGGTTCGAGCTGCGCCAGGCCCGTTGCCACGACGTGGACCGCAAGCGGCTGGTGGAGGTGGTCTGCGCGGGCCGCGCGGAGATCGGCAACGACCTCTACGGCAAGGGCTATACGTACTATCCGGACGGTCTGGAACAGCGCGAGCGGGACGTGGCGGAGGCCCGGAGGCTGCTCAAACGCACCGGTCTGTACAACAAGAAGGTCACCTTCTACACATCCACGGCCGCCGCCAACTTCCTCGGTCTCGGGCTCGATCCGACCTCTCCGGACTGGGGCGTGGTGATCGCCGCGAGCCGGGAGGCGCTGTTCGTGCAGCCGTCGGCGGTTCTGGCGCCGACGCTGATGCTGGTGATGTTCACCGTCGGCGTCAATCTGCTGGCGGACGGCCTGCTTCCGCACGCCGGGCGGACCGGAAGGAAGGCAACGGCGTGGAACCAGTGATCGAGGTCAGCGGTCTGACGGCGCACGCCGGAACGGCCCGGCTCCTGGACGGCGTCGACTTCACCGTCACACCCGGCGAGGTGACCGCCCAGGTGGGCCCCTCCGGCAGCGGCAAGACCACCGCTGCGCTGGCCCTGCTGGGCGAGAGCGCACCCGGTGTACGGCTGAGCGGCACGGTACGGGTCGCCGGCATCGAGGTGGTGGGCGACGAAGGTCCGACGGGCGCCGCCCGGCAGATCCGTGGCCGCGTCGTCTCCTATATGCCACAGCACCCGGCCCACGCCCTCAACCCGCCCGGCGGATCGGCTCGGTCCTCACCGAACTCGCCCGCCGGCACCGGCCGGACGGTGCCCGCGGCCGGTCCGCCGCCACGGAGCACGCGCCCGAGGCACTGCTTACCGCCGGCCTGCCCGACGACACGGCGACCCGGCGCCGCTTCCCGCACCAGTTCTCCGGCGGCCGGCGACAGCGCGTGGCCCTCGCCCACGTACTGGCCTGCGGCCCCCGCGTCCTGGTGCTCGACGAACCCAGCACCGGCCTCGACACGGTGGCGCGACTGTGACTGGCGGGAGAGCTGACCCGGCTGGCCTCCGACGGATACACCTCCTGCTGCTCAGTCACGACCACGACCTGGTGCGCGCGGTGGCCGCCCGCACGGTGCTGCTGGATCACGGTCTGGTGACCACGACGGGCCTCACGCCGGGGGTACTCCCCGCCCCTGCGGTGCCGCCCCCTCCCCCGGCGCGGGCCGCGCCCGTGGGCTCCCGGCCCGTGCTGGACGCACGGGACCTGACCGCGTGGCTGCGCCCCGGTGGCCGGGGCGATCACGCGGCCCGATGAGATCCTGCTCCTCCACTCCCGTCGTGTCTTCGCTGCCCTGTCCTTGCGAACGCCTTCTCCGACTCACCGGACCGGACACCACGGCCAGGAAGGTGAACGCCGGCGGGAGCGTGAGCCGGCTCAGAAGGCGTCCGGGTGCAGCAGCTTCGCGACCCTGTCCACGGCCACGTCGTTGCTGGGGCCCAGGTACATCGAGTCGGACAGCGTCACATACGTGTTGTTCTCGGCGGCCGGCCACTGGGGGAACTCCTTGAGCAGTTTCTTCGCGTAGGCCGCCGGGTCGGGGTCGTTGTAGGCGATGACGACGAGGGCGTCGACGTCGGTGGCGGCCACCTTCTCCTTGCTCAGGTCGGCGAAGGTGGTCCTGGAGGCGTTCTCGAACGCGTTGGCGCCGCCGGCCTTGACGAGTATGTCGTTGATGATGCCGTTGGCGACGACCGAGCTGAAGTCGTTGCTGCCCATGGACATGTTGGAGAAGAGCACCATGACCTTCGGGGGCTTCTCTCCCCTGACCTTCTCGGAGACCGCCGCGATCTTCTTCTCGGACTCGGCGATCAGCTTCTCGGCCTTGTCACGGACGTTGAAGATCTTTCCCATGTCGCGCAGCAGCTGGTAGCTGTCGGCGACGGTCATCTTGGAGGGGTCGTCGTCGCAGCCCTGCGGGGAGACGTAGCTGTCGGCTCCTACCTGTTTCAACTGCTCGCGGGTGGCGAAGCCGTTCTTCTGGTCGAAGCCGTACGTGGTGACGGACAGGACGAGGTCGGGGCGCAGGCCGAGCATGGCCTCGCGGGGAATGTCGTAGGCCTCGTTGGGTTTCACGTTCCCGGTGGGCAGCTTCTTGATGGCCTCTGCCCGGCCCGGCACCTCGGACATGCCGTAGCCCTGCTGGTTGGCGACGATTTTGTCCCCGAGGCCGAGGGCAAGCAGCGTGGAGACCTCGGCGACGGAGGCGCCGTTCATCACGACGACACGGCTGGGTGCCTTCGCGAAGGTCTCCTTCTGACCGCAGTTGTCGAGAGTCACCGGGTAGCCGGTCTTCGATGCCGCAGCCTCGGTCGTCCTGTCGCTCGACCTGTCGTCGGACGAGGAGCCGCATGCCGCCGTGAGCAGACAGAGGGATGCGGCCAGGGCGGCAGCGACCGGCCGATTCATCGACATTGGAGGCTCCTTGCGTGCGGGCTGTGCTCCTGGGCTGAATGGTTCTGGTGCAGTAGTCGCGGCGAAGCCGTCGTCAGTTCCCGGCGGATTGCGCACTTGTTCAGCCAAGGCGCTGGGCTCCGCCGGCTCCTCGGATTCCATCGGTTCGGCGGACGCGTCCGGCTCCGGCCCACGGACGCGGAAGCGGTACCTGGTGTACGCACTCCCCCCGCGGCCTTCCCGGCCGCGGGGGCAGTGGGGGTGCGTCAGTGTCCCGCGACGACGCCCGACAACTCGTTGGTGCTCTCCGGCAGGGTCACGGAGGTGATCTTCTTGCCGGTCGCCAAGTCGATGGCGTGCAGAGCCTTCTTGCTGGGGTCGGAGACATAGGCGGTGTGGTCGCGGACGAACAGGGTGGGCCGGGCCTGCTGCCAGTCCAGCGGCTCCTGCCACTTGCCCACGGCGGGGATCTTCTTCTCGGTCTTGCCGGTGTTCTGGTCGATGACGTGGATGGCGCCGTCGGTGCCGAGGACAAGGGCCTCGGCCTCCGGACCGCGGGCCAGCGAGCGGAAGGAGTAGCTGGTGCCCAGATCGACCAGGCGCAGCTTCTTCTTCTCGGTGTCGATGAGGGAGATACGGGTGGGGCGCTCCAACTCGGCCTCAGGGTCGGTCTTGTAGTCGCCGAGGAGGACCGGGGAGACGTCGCTGCCGGCCTGGTTGCCGATACGGCCGTAGTCGTCGGGGGCGTCGACCTTGGTGAACTTGCCGTTCTGGTAGATCAGTACGCCGTCCTCGCAGCCGACGGCGACGGCCTCGTCCTGGGCGGCCGCCTCGCCGTGCACGCCGGGGCAGCTCTCGTTGCGCGTGATCTCCTTGTTGTTCTCGTCCAGGACCAGCGCGCCGGTCCGCTTCTCCTCGGTGCCCAGGGTGCCGAGGAGTTCGCCGTTGGCCAGTTCGATGGCGACACCGTGGTGTGCCTCGGCGGAGGTGTAGGTGCGTCCTTCCGGCTTCTTGCCACTGCTCAGGTCGGCGGGGTCGAAGACGTTGACCTCTCCGGTGCCGTCGGTGAAGAGCACGGTCTTGCCCGCGTGACGTACGACGTGGCCGGGCTTGGCGCCCTTGTACTCGATGCCGGTGAGTGCCTGGCCGGTGGCGTTCAGGACACGGAAGCCGGTGTCGGTGGAGACGATGACGTGGTCCTCGTCACCGGCGGGGTTGACCCGGTTGAAGCCGGACAGCTCGATGGTCTTGGTCAGCTTCAGGCTCTGGCCGTCCAGGATGTACAGGCCGCCGTCGAAGGAGGCGACCAACGGGTCCTTGACCGCGGCGGCGGGCGTGGCGCTCGCGGTGCCCTCGGCCTTGGCGCCGGTGGAGGAGTCCTCCCCTCCGCAGGCGGTCAGCACGGTGGACACCGCCAGGGCGAGTGCCGTCCCCGTGAGGGCTCTGCTGCGTATCGACTTGTTCATCGGTGTGTTCCTTTCCGCGCCGCTCGGTGGCGGCAGTGGATACGTGACGGTTTCGGCCCGGTCGGCCGGTGTCCGTTGACGGCTCGGGGGGTCAGTCGCCGGTCGTGCCGGCGGTCAGGCCGTCGGTCATGGCGGTGGTGTTGGCGCGCATCATCCGCAGATAGGTGTCGGCGCCCTCGCCCTCGGCGGTCAGCGACTCGGAGTACAGCTCGATGACCCGAACCTGACCGCCGAGTTCCGTGCGCAGCACCTCGGCGAGCCGTGTCGGCTGGGAGGAGTCGGCGAACACCGTGTGTACGCCGGCTTCCTCCATCGCCTCGGTCAGGCTGCTCAGGTCGGAGGAGCTGGGTGAGGCCAGGGTGGTGCCGCTGGGGATGACCGCGCCGATCACTCGGAAGCCGAAGCGGTCGGCGAGGTAGCCGAAGACGTGGTGGTTGGTCACCAGGGCGCGCCGGTCCTCGGGTATGCGGTCGAAGGACTTCTCCATCCAGGCGGTGAGGTCGGTGAGTTCGTCGCCGTAGCGGTCGGCGTTGGCGCGTATCGCGCTGTCGTCCACACCGTGGACATGCTCGATCACCTGGTCGGCTATCAGGCCGGTGGCCTTGCGTACCCGGTCGGGATCGGTCCAGAAGTGCGGGTCGGATTGTCCCTTCTCTTCCGTGGGGCCGCCGTCGTCGGCCCCACGGAAGGTGAGCGGGTCGACCGCGTCGCCGACCGCGAAGGTGGCGATGCCGGAGTCGCGGGCCGCGTCCACGTGCCGCAGGACGTTCTCCTCCAGCCCCAGGCCGTTGTAGACCACGAGGTCGGCGCGCTCCAGTTCGGCGGCCTGTGCCGCCGACAGGCCGAAGGAGTGCGGATCGGCGTTGGGTTTCATGAGGACGGTCACGTCGGCTTCGTCACCGACGATCTCCCGGGCGATGTCGCCGAGGATGTTGGTCGTGACGACGATGCGGGGCTGGTCCTCACCGGTGGTGCAGGCGGTGGCGGTGGCGGCCGCGACGAGGACGAGCAGGCCCACGATCAGGCTGCGCAGGCGCGCGATGCCCACCCTCGCGCGCCGCTTGGCCTCGGTCCGGCTCATCGTCCGGTCTCCGCCATGAGGACCGGCTCGATGTCCAGGTCGAAGGAGCGCGCGACGCGCAGGCCGTCGTTGTAGTCGATTTCGAACACCTTCTTGCCCTCGGGGTCGTTGACGTAGGCGCGGCTGCGGTCGACCTCGATGACGGGGGCGCTGCCGTCGGTGCCGGCCCGCTCGCCTCCGGTCAGGAGCGTCTTGGTCCGCGCGGTCTGCTTTCCGGTGGCGATGTCGTAGCCGTGCAGCGAGCCGTCGGTCTCCAGGACGAGCAGCGGGGAGCCCTCTCCAGCGGTGTTGGCGGCGACGACCGGTCCGGTCTCCACCCGGGTCCAGGTCCGCTCGGTGACGTCCAGGACCCACACGGCGTCGTCTCCGGCCGGGGCGGTGAGGGTGTCGCTGCCGGGGCGCTGCCGGAAGTCGGTGGCCCGTTCCTGCGCCGGCACGTCCTCGTCGTAGGGGATCTTCTCTGCGGTGAAGGCACCGTCCTCCTCGCGGACGAGCAGGGCGCCGTCGGCGCAGCCCAGCACCACACCGCGCCGGGTGACGGCGTCGCCTCGGGGCTCCTCGCACTCCACGTCCGGGGTGGCGACACGCTCGCCGTTCCGGCCGAGCACGACGAGCTTCGCGCTGCCTCCCACTTCCACGAAGGCGAGCAGGTGCTCCTCGTAGGGCACGACGGCACCGGTGTGGGTGCCCGCCAACGTCCGGGAGGACTCGATCTTGCCCTTCTCCAGCTTGCTGCGGGCGTAGAGGACGGTCCGCCCGTCCTCGTCGGTCACCGCGGTCACGACGACGTCGCTGCGCACCTGTGCCTTACGACCCACGGGAAGCTCACCCACGTCGCGTATCGCCGCGCTGTAGTAGTGGACGTGGTCGCCGTGGTCCACCATCCAGGCGCCGCTGTCGAGCACATGTGTGCCGCCGGAGGAGTGGAGGTAGCCGAACCGTCCGTCCGTGCCCAGCCGGTGGGCGCCTGCCACCCGGGCCGTCTTGTGCACCTTGCCGGTGATGAGGTCGAGGACCCGGCTGTCTCCGCTGTCCGGGTCGTTGAGGAGGAGACGAGACTGCTGCTCGGCGGCCTCCTGTGCTCCCTCGACATACCCGTGCGGAGTGCCGGACGGGGAACTCGCCGCGGACCGCGAGTCGTTGTCCTTGTCTCCGGCGCAGCCTGTGGTGAGCAGCGCCGTGAGTACCAGTGCGGCCGAGGCCCATGGGGTGAGGTTTCTGCGGACGGTCATGACGATCGCCTCAGGCTTCTTTCAGTTGATGTCGAGTACGGGGGCGGGGGCGGGGCGCGCCCGGCGGTGACGCAGCCCCGACAGCACGTGGGAGAGGAAGAACAGGCTCACCGCGAGGGCCGCGACGGTCGCGCCGGCGGCGGTGCTCAGGTGCCAGGACAGCAGCAGGCCGCCGAACGTGGCGGTGGCGCCCAGCAGGGCGGCGAGCACCATGACCCCGCGGACGCTGCGCGCCCAGGGCAGGGCCGCCGCAGGCGGAGCGATGAGCAGGCCGAGGACGAGGAGCGTTCCGACGATGTGGAACGAGGCCACAATGGCCAGTCCGAGCAGGCCGAGCAGCACCGCGTGGGCCAGGCGCGGCCGCAGCCCCAGGGTCTGGGCCTTGCGCGAGTCGAACGCCAGGGCAAGGAAGGCGCGGTGGCCGAGGACCGACACCACCAGCGCCGCGAACAACGCCGCCGCGAGCAGGAAGAGGTCCTGCTGCCGTACGGCGAGGACGTCGCCGAACAGGAAGCCGGTCAGGTCCACGGCGAAGGACTGCGAGCGCGACACGATGATCACGCCGAGCGAGAGCATGCCGACGAACAGCAGCCCGATGCCGGTGTCCTGGGACAGCCTCGGTGTACGTCCGAGCACGGTGACGCCCGCCGTCATGACGGCGGCGCTGGCCACCGCCCCCAGCATCAGGTTGCCGCCGAACAGCGCGGCCAGCGCGACGCCCGGCAGCAGCCCGTGGGACATGGCGTCACCGAGGAAGGCCATCCCCCTCAGCACCACCCAGGTTCCCGCCAGCGCACAGATCGCGGACACGAGCATCCCGCCCCACAGGGCTCGCTGCACGAAGGTCACCTCGAACGGGGCCGTCAACCATTCCATGCCGATGACCCTACAATGAAAACCATGTTCACCAAATCAGGCCCCTCGCCCGCCGCGCACCGCGAACGGACTCCTCACATCCGCTTCGCCGAGCTGTGCGCCGGCTACCCAGGGCGACCTGTCCTCCGTCAACTCAGTGCGGACATACCGAAGTTGGCGACGACGGCACTTGTCGGCCCGAACGGCAGCGGCAAGTCGACCCTGCTCGGTGTTCTCGCCGGTGTGATCCATCCGACATCCGGCGAAGTGCACCACGACGGAGCACGGCCACCCGCGTTCGTACCGCAGCGCGGAGCCGTCGGCGACAGCCTGCCGCTCACCGTCCGGCAGACCGTGGAGATGGGACGCTGGGGCGAGCGCGGTCCGTGGCGTCGGCTGACCCGCCGGGACCACGCCACCGTCAACGCCGCGCTCGACCGGCTCGGCATCGGCGACCTCTGCTCACGCCAACTGGGAGAACTGTCGGGCGGGCAGCGTCAACGCGCCCTCATCGCACAGGGGTTGGCGCAGCAGTCGGATCTGCTGCTCCTCGACGAACCGACCACGGGTCTGGACCCGGAGGCGAGAGAGCGGATCGGGGCACTGCTGACGGCACTCGTCGCGGACGGCGTGACGGTGGTTCAGGCCACACACGACCTGGACGTCGCACGCGCGGCGGACATGTGTCTCCTGCTCCAGGACGGCCGCCTCGCCGGACAAGGGCACCCCGACCAGGTTCTCACCACGGCGGCGCTGGCCCGGATCTGGCAACCCCTCTGAAACCACCGAGACGCTACCTCTCCCCCGTCGACAATGAAACGGGCGAGCGCGTGGTCAGACCGCGGCGATGTCGATGGACTTGTCCTTGAACTGTCGGGCAGCCAGTGACTTCATCACGCGCTTGCCGGCCGGGCGGCTCATCAGCTTCTGGGTAAGGGTCCGCACGGCCTTGTCCCGGCGGCTCTGCGGGACGAACATCATCAGACCCTGCGTACGGCCGCTGCGCTGCTGGACGGCGATGAAGGGGCGCAGCCGCTGGTCCCACTCGCGCAGGGCCCGTGCGATGTTCTCGCCGTTGCGCTGCAACAGAGTGCCGAGGAGATCGGCTCCGGCCAGAGCTGTGGAGGCGCCCATCCCGGAGTAGAGGGTCAGGCACCACGCGGAGTCACCGAGCAGGACGACTCGGCCGGTGTGCCAGGCCGGCATCTCCACCTGGTGGACGGAGTCGAAGAGGTAGTCGTCGGCCTGCTCAAACTGCTGGAGGAGGTGTTCGAGCACGGGCCCGGTCGGTTCGGGGCCGAACGCCTGGCGCAGCGATTCGATGGGCGGGCGGCGGAACTGGGCGTCCTCGTCGTCGGTGCGGTAGTTGAACAGCACCCCGGGCTGATGGTCGGTGAAGGGGAAGGTCCACACGGAGCGGCCGGGTTCGGCGAGGACGACGCCGTCGTGGTGCCGATAGCCGGGTACCGGTTCCTTCAGGATCGTGGCGCCGATGATGTGCCCGAGCGGCCGCATGAACTCCTGGTCCGGGCCGAAGACCAGGCGGCGCACGGTGGAGCGCAGGCCGTCGGCGCCCACGACGAGGTCGAAGCGCTCCGTGGTCTCGGTGATCTCGTCCTTCGTCGTGGTGCGCAGCGTGACGTCCACGCCGTCGGGGTGTTCGTCGACGGCGATCGGGGTCGTGCCGTAGCGGATCTCGGTGCGGGGAGCGACGACGTCGTGGAGGGCGGCCTCGATGTCCCCGCGCAGAATCAGCCGGGGCTCGCCCGGGAGGTCGCCGTAGCCCATGCCGGGACGACGGCGGCCCGACCGCTCAATGTCGTACGTGATGCTGTCGGCGCCGGCCCGATTGCCGATGGCATCAAGCACGCCCATTCGCTGGGCGGTGGCGCGTCCGGTCTCGAACAGGCCGATGAAATAGCCGGCGGGTCGCCTCTTCGAGGCGCGTTCGACGAGTACCGGCTCCCAGCCGATCTCGCGCAGCCGCATGGCCGTCGCCAGCCCGCCGATGCCCATCCCGACGATCAAGGCGCGGGGTGTGTTCATGACGATCTCTTCTCTTTCTTCTCGGGCGGATTCGTCAACGGCATCGCCGCTCCGGATACAGGGCATCAAGTGGAGGTGGGATCTCCGGTTACCGGTTCCACCGTAACATCAAACCGGAGATGTCATCTCCATTTCCCTGGGTAAAGTAGAAGCCATGAGCCGCCGAACCAGTCCCGCAACGCACCCCGAGAGCCCCCCTGCGCGCCCCTTGCGGGCAGACGCGGAGCGCAACCGGCGGCGCATCATCGCGGCTGCCCAGGAACTGTTCGCCCACCGAGGACTGGATGTCACCCTCGACGACATCGCCCGCCATGCGGGCGTCGGCGTCGGCACCGCCTACCGCCGCTTCGCCAATCGCGAGGAACTCATCGACGCCGTCTTCGAAGGCGCCTTGCAGCACTTGATCGCGCTGGCGGAACAGGCCCTCTCCCACGAAGACCCCTGGGAGGGCCTCGTGCAGCTCTTCCTTGCCACCGGCCAGGACTTCGCCGATGACCGTGGGTTGAGGGAGGTCCTACTGGAAGGCACACAGGGCAAAGACCGGGCAGCAGCGGCCCGGGAACGCCTCACCCCCGCGGTCGGCGCCGTCATCAGACGCGCCCAGGAAGCCGGCCAACTGCGCGGCGACATCGAACCGACCGACTTCCCCCTCATCCAGCTCATGCTCGGCGCCGTCACGCAGCACAGCCGGAACCTCGCACCCGAGCTGTGGAAGCGCTACCTCACCCTCATCCTGGACGGTCTGCGCCACGACCGGGATCTCCCCACCCCCCTGACCCATCCCGCTCTCGACCGGGACGAACTGGACCTGGCCATGACGTGACCCTGTCCGCCGACCGTGCACGCCCCTTCATTGCGCCACTGCATGGCTCGGGGCATGCGGCACCCCGGCCGAACCGGATTCCGTGGTCCGTCCGTGCACGCAGACCCACCGGCCAGCCGGCCTCCGTGGAACCGCGGTCCCGATCCCGTTGATCCGGTCCTTGGGCGGGCGACCGATAGCGCGTACCGCCCAGTGGTACGGTCGCCCCACCGAGCGAGGCTACGTCCGTGCCCTCTGGCGTCAGGACGCAAGGCGCCGGATGCGGCAGCGGGGAAGGCGGGTCATGCACAAGACAGCGGGCGAGGGCGCGGACGGAGTGCGCAGCGTACTGCGCGCCTTGGACTTGCTGGCCCTGTTCGACGAATCTCATCGCTCCCGCACGGTGCGCGAGTTGATCGACGAGTCGGGGCTCGCGAAGTCGACCGTGGTGCGTCTGGTGGCGACGCTGGAGCAGCGTGGGCTGTTGTGGAGCCGCGGGGACGGGCGGCTCGCCCCGGGCGCGGGACTGCTCCGCTGGGCGGCGCTGGCACAGAACACCTGGCGCCTGCCGCCGGAGGCGGTGGAGTGCCTGCGGGAGGTGTCGGTGCGCTCGGGCGGCGAGTCGTCCCGTATCTATGTGCGACAGGGGCTGGGGCGGGTGTGCGTGGCGCAGCACGAGGGGACACAGCCGCTGCGGCATGTGGTGCGGATCGGTGAGGAGATGCCGCTGGCCGCGGGCGCGGCGGGCCATGTGCTCCTGTCCGGGTGCCCGGAGGAGTTCGTGCACACGGTCGCCGAGGCCTTTGGCCGGGAAGCGGACTTCGAGGAGGCGCTGGCCCGGCGCGTGCGCGCGGCGCGCGAGCAGGGCTGGGCGCACAGCGACGGAGAACGCGAGGACGGCGTGGCCGGGGTGGCCGTACCCGTCGCCGGCGAGGCGGGCCGGGTCGTGGCCGCGCTGGCGTTGGGCGGCCCCAGCAACCGGTTCGCGGCACAGAGGGCCGAGGCGTTCGTCCCCGTACTTGTCGAGGCGGCCGGGCAACTGACCGCCCTGCGATTCCTTGAGGGCGGCGAGGCCTGACCCCGACGGCTCAACTCGCCGTCCGTGACGGCAGGTTGCGGGGGGCGGGGCCTTCGTAGGACGGCAGCAGCCGGCGCGGAATGGGGCCCTTGATGCGGGCACCTCCCACCTTCTCCTCCCAGCCGTGCGCGAGGATGCCGACGCTGCGGGAGAGGACGAACAGGCCGCGCCCCAGCTCGGGCGCGAAGCCGAGTTCGCTGTAGACGATGGCGGTGGCTCCGTCGATGTTCATGGGGACGGGACGGCTGCGCCCCTTGGCCAGCGCGCGTTCCAGCGCGGTGCCCGCCGCCAGGGCCCGGCCCGGTACGTCACCGTTGTCCGCGGCACGAGCCACCATGTCGAGCAGTGGGTCACGCCGCGGGTCGCGCGGATGGAAGCGGTGGCCGAAGCCCGGGATGTGACGGCGCCGGGCGCGATACGACGCCACGAGGTCCTCGGCCGCCCGGTCGAGATCGTCGTCGCCGCCCTCATGGACGAGGGTGTCGAGGACTTCCATGCATTGCTGGCCGGCGCCTCCGTGGACGTCACCGAGAAGGTTGACGCCGGTGGCCATCACGTTGTTGAGGCCGAGTCCGCAGGTGGCGGCCATGCGTGCCGCGGCGATGGACGGGGCCTGGGGGCCATGGTCCACACCGGCGACGAGCGCGGCTTCCAGCAGACGCGACTGCACCGGGCCAGGCAGTTCACCGCGGACCATGAGCCAGACCATGTCGGGCAGGGACACCTGGCCGATGAGCTGTTCCACCGGGTAGCCGCGCAGCAGGATCTCACCGGGGCTGATGCGGCTGACCGAGGTCGCCCACCAGTCGCTGACCTCGGGCAGCGGGGCAGGGGTGGCAGCGGGCGTGTTCATACGGTGCCTCGTTCCTTCATGGTGTCTATCTCGGCCTGGCTGTAGCCGAGTTCAGCCAGGACCTGGTCGGTGTGCTCGCCGAGCATCGGAGGCGCAGCGGTGTCGCTCACGGCGTCGCCGTCGACCTGGAAGGGGCTGCCGAGCACGTGCAGGGGGCGGCTCCGGCCGTCGGGGAAGGGCAGGGCGCGCACGAAGCCCCGTACGGCGAGCTGTTCCAGACCCAAGGCGTCGGGCACGGACAGGACACGGGCCGCGGGCACTCCGGCGTCGGAGAGGATCTCCTCCCACTCCTTCGCGGTGCGCAGACTCAGTCCCTTCTCCACCTCGTGCCGCAGCTGGTCCCGATGGTTCTTGCGATCGGCCGGGTGCGCGAAGCGCACATCATCGATGAGGTCCTCGCGACCGATGAGGCGGCACAGGGTGGTGAACTGCTGCTGCCGGTTCGCGGCGATGTTGAGATGCCCGTCGGCGGTGGCGAAGGTGCCGGAGGGTGCGGCGGTGAAGTTCTCGTTCCCCATGGGCTGCGGCCGCCGCCCCGTGATGAGGTAGTTCGAGGTCACCCAGCCCATCGCGGTGAGCGCCGACTCCAGCATCGACACGTCCAGGTAGGCGCCCGCCCCGGTCCGTTCGCGGCGTACGAGGGCCGCGGCGACGGCGTAGGCGGCGGCCATGCCGCCGAGGGTGTCGGCCACCGGGAACCCGGCGCGCAACGGGCTGACCTCAGGCGTTCCGGTGACGCTCATCATGCCGGACAGCCCCTGCACGATCTGATCGTAGGCGGGGCGTGTGCGCAGCGGACCGGTCTGCCCGAATCCGGAGATCGCGCAGTATACGAGCCGTGGGTTCTCCGTCCGCAGTTCCTTCCAGCCGACGCCGAGTCGGTCCATGACGCCGGGCCGGAAGTTCTCGATCAGGACGTCGTACCCGCGCACGGCGCGCAGCAGGGCCTCGCGGCCGGCCGGGTCCTTCAGGTTCAGGGTGAGGGAGCGTTTCCCGGCGTTCTGCGCCAGGAAGGACGCGCCGAGCAGTTCCTCGCTCAGGTCGCGGTCGGCGCCCAACTGTCGCGCCAGATCGCCCGAGCGCGGCATCTCGACCTTGAGGACGTCCGCGCCGTGCAGAGCCAGTTGGTAACCGGCGAAAGGACCGGCAAGGACATTGGTGAGGTCGAGTACGCGTACGCCGTCCAGCAGGGCGGCCGGGGTTCGGTGGTCGTCCGAGGTCAACGGGCTGTGCCTCCGATGCAATTGAGGGTGGTCAGGGTGTGCGCCGCGCCCAGCAGGGCGGGCACGAAGGCGTCGACGGCTTCGTCGGTGAAGCGTGTGGTGGGCCCACCCAGGGCGAGGGCGGCCACGACACACATGGCGGGGTCGAAGACGGGGGCTGCGACGCCGCACACCCCTGCCTCCCTCTCCCCGCGGCTGACGGACCAGCCGCGGGCCGCGGCCTCGCGGGCGCGCTCGCGCAGCGTCACCTCCCAGCCGTCGTGCGGGGCGAGTCGGGCCACCGCCTCGACGTCGCCCGGGTCGGCCTGCGAGAGCAGCACATGACTGGCCGCACCGGACCACAGCGGCATGGCCTCCCCCACCCGCACCACGTGCCGCAGGCTGCGGGTTCCTTCGTGCCGGGCGATGCACATGCGGGCCTGCTGCTGTCGTACGTAGAGGTGGATCGCCTCGCCGCCGCTGGCCAGGGACAGGTCCTCGATGGCCTGCACCGCCTCCGGCGGCAGCCGCCAGACCGCCTGGGCCTGTCGGGCCCACCGCAGCAGCGTCGGGCCCGGCATGGTGCGGCCGTCTCCGCGTTGCCGGAGCAGTCCGCTCTCCTCCAGCGTCCGCACGAGCCGGACGACGGTTGTCTTCGCCAGTCCCGAGGCCTCGACCAGCTCGCGTACGGTCCGGCTCTCCTGCTCGTCGTCATGGAGACTGAGCAGTTCCACGGCCCGCAACACGCTGCGCACGCTTGCTTCTTCGGCCCCTGCCACGGCTCCTCCAGGCACACGACACCAAGGGCGCACACCGAGTTGGGCGCCGTTCCCTCATCAGACCATCGATCCATGCTGCGGCACAAGCGTGCCACCTGACGGTACGACCCATGGGCACATCGCCGACCCGCCCACCCGGCCCAGAAGTCGTGCGCCGACTATTGCCAGGACATGAACCCCTCCGTAACATCGCCGCACCATTCAGCGGAACACGAGTACCACCTAGCGGTACCCGACGTGGCGAAGGAGCCGCAGTGACGACATCCCCGCACCTCCGCGAGAGCCGACCCCTCGTACAACCCCGGGTCGCCCTGGCGGCGATCTTCGGCACCACTGTCGAGTGGTACGACTTCGCGCTCTACGGCATCGCCGCCAGCCTCGTCTTCAACAAGCTGTACTTCCCCGGCAGCAGCCCACTGGTCGGCACCATCCTCGCCTTCGGCACCTTCGCCATCGGCTTCCTCGCCCGTCCACTGGGCGGCGCCTTCTTCGGCGAGCGCGGAGACACCAGGGGACGCAAGAGTGTCCTTGTCGCCACGCTTCTGCTCATGGGTCTGGCCACCACCGGCATCGGTCTCCTGCCGACCTACGGTCACATCGGGATCGCCGCACCGATCCTGCTGACCGCGCTGCGGTTCGTGCAGGGCTTCGCCGCCGGCGGGGAGAAGACCGGGGCACTGATCATCCTCTTCGAGAACGCCCCGCCCAAGTGGCGCGGCCTGCTCACCTCGCTGCCCGCCATCGGGACCGGTACCGGCACCCTGCTGTCCACCGGTGCCTTCGCCCTCATCACCGGCCTGCTGTCCGAGGACGCCTTTCTCTCCTGGGGCTGGCGCATCCCCTTCCTGCTCAGTGCCGTCCTCACCTTCTTCGGCCTGTGGGTGCGCCGGAACCTGCCCGAGACCGCCGATTTCCAGCACGAAGACGCGCCCCAACCAGCCGCTCCCGCACGCCCGTTGGGCCGCCGGATCGCCGAGAGCCGCTGCGTGACGGCCTGGCGGCGCTACCCGAAGGAGATGCTCGTCGTCATCGGCGCGGGCGCGGCCGAGAACGCCGGCTACTACATCTTCGGCACCTTCTCCGTCACCTACGCCGACGACCGCGGACTCGCCACGGCCGGCCTGCTCAGCGGCATCACCGCGATCGCCGCCGTCAAGCTCGTCACCGTGCCCTTGTTCGGCGCCCTGTCGGACCGCATCGGTCGCCGCCCTGTCTCCATCCTGGGCGCCGCACTGCTGCTCGCCTCGGCCTGGCCGTTCTTCCAGATCATCGACACCGGTCAGACCTGGGCGATCTGGGCCGCGCTCTTCGTCACCCTCGGCATCGGCCAGTCCGCCGTCCTCGGCTCCCAGCCCGCCTTCTTCGCCGAACTCTTCGACACCAGCGTCCGGTTCAGCGCCGTCGGCATCGCCAACAACATCGGCACCGTCCTCACCGGCGGCCTCGCCCCCATGCTGTGCTCGGCGCTCCTGCTCTGGTTCGATCACAGCGTCACGGGCGTCGTCATCTTCATCGCCCTCATGAGCGCCCTGACCATCGTCACGGTCAGCCTGGCCCGGGAGACCCGGCACACCGGGGCGCCCGACACCGCACCGAAGATCTCTGCAGACCTGCAAGGGGCACGCTGACCGCGACGACGCCGGCACACAGGGAGCGCTTACCCAGCAGCGCCCGGGCCTGCTCGGCCCGGGCGCGATCTTGTATCTGTCGGTCGGGGGTCCGCTCGCCGTGCTCAGGCGGCGCCGGTTCGGCGGACGCCGCCGATACAGATCCCCGGCCTGCCTCGACTCTGTGGGGGCGAACGCACGGGTCATCGTCGCCGTCCCCGAGGACTCGTCGTGCAGACGCACGCGCTTGTCCGCACGATCAGGCCCCTCCACGACCGACACCCCGACGCCGGTCCCCGCCGCAACACTCCAGCCGGACGGGCGGCCCCGTCGTCTCCGTGTCGAAGCTCTGGTCGATCAGCGCCGGCTTGGGCACGGTGATGCCGCAGTAGAACGGCACCGCCGCCCACGACGACGAGGTCCTGCTCCTTCTCCGGACCCCCAAATTCGCTCGATTCCGTCGTCATCACACTTGATTCGAGCAAGACGATCCGTCATTGTGCTTGAAACGACTATATGACGTGCTGTTCACGCAGAAGAGGGAGGTCCTTCATGGACGACATCGACCGGGCCATCCTGCGGGAGCTGCAGGTCGACGGTCGCATCCCCTACGCCGAGCTGGGGCCGAAGGTGGGGCTGTCGCCCTCGGCCGCACGGCTCCGGCTGCAGCGATTGATCGACACCAAGGCGGTCCAGGTCGTCGGGGTGACCGACCCGATGACCATGGGCCAGCAGACGGTGGCGCTCCTCGGCCTGCGCGTCGAGGGCGACTCCCGCGCGGTGGCCGATGAACTCTCCCGGCACGAGGAAGTCGTGTACACGGTCCTGACCGCCGGCCGCTACGACCTGTTCGCCGAGGTCGTGCGCAGCAGCCCCAGTGATCTTCTGGACTTCATCAACGACGTCGTACGGACCGTCGAGGGCGTCACATCGGTGGAGACGTTCCCCTACTTCGCGATCCACACCCACCGCTTCCTGTGGGAAGTCGACTAGAGGCATCCACGCATCCGCGCCCGGCCCGCCCACACCACGCTCCACCCACCGTCCGAGGGATCCCGCATGCTGCACGACGAGTACCACACCATCGACTTCTTCGCCCAAGGTGCCCTTCCCGCACCACAGGTGACGCCGGATCAGGCGGCGCGCATGGGCGCCCAGCACCTCGGCGTCGACGTTCGTGCGGAGACGCTGGGCAGCCAGCAGGACGCCAACTTCCTGCTGCGCGACGATGACGGAACAGCCCTGGCCGTTCTGAAGATCGCCCACCCCGCCTTCAGCGCTGCGGAGATCGACGCCCAGGACATCGCCGCCGACCTGATCGCCGCGGCTCACCCGGAACTGCGCATCGCCACCGTGCTGCGCCGCCCCGACGGCTCCCCGCAGCGCACCACGGTGGACACCACGAGCGGACCGGCCATCGCGCGGCTGATGCGATACCTGCCCGGCGGTCCGCTCTCGGGACCCCGGCACCTGTCGCCGAGCGCGGTGGCGGCCATGGGCACGATCGGCGGAAAGATCAGCACCGCCCTGCGTGACTTCCGCCATCCGGGCCTCAAGCGCGTCCTCCAGTGGGATCTGCAGCACGCCGACCGCGTCGTCGCACAGCTCGCGGAACACATCGAGCCCGAGCGGCGCGCCGCCGTGCAGTCCGCGACCGCCGACGCCTGGGCGCAGGTCCACAAGCTCGCCGCCGAGCTGCCGTCGCAGGCCGTGCACCTCGACCTGACCGACGACAATCTGATCCGTTCTCCAGACGGTCACCTGCCCACACCCGACGGAGTCATCGACTTCGGTGACCTGACCACGAGCTGGGCGGTCGGCGAACTCGCCGTGACACTCTCCTCGATGCTCCACCACGACGGTGTCGAACCCCATCACGTGCTGCCCGCCGTCCGGGCCTTCCACGCCGTTCGGCAGCTCGCCGCGGCGGAGGCGGAGGCGTTGTGGCCGCTGGTGGTCCTGCGCGCCGCCGGCCTGGTCGCCAGCGGGCGCCACCAGGCCGCCGTCGACGAGGACAACGCCTACGCCAAGGCTGCACTCGACCGCGAGTGGCGCATGTTCGAGCAGGCCACCCGTCTGCCGCTTGCGGTGATGGCCCACCTCGTCAAGGACGCGACCGGCCTGGCGGACGTGCCTGCCCGCACCGATCCACCGGCGCACTTCGTGCTGCGCGGCCTCGGCGCCGACACCATCGACCTCCTCGACCTGTCCACGGGCGCCGATTCCATGGACCACGGAGCCTGGCTCGAAGCCGGCACCGTGGACCGGCTGTCGGCCTCCGCGCTCGCGGACGGAGCAACCGCGGTGGCCACCCGGTACGCGCAGCCACGACTCGCCGAGGCCCCGGCGCTGTCGGCCCTGTCTGCTGCCACGGTGCCGACCGGCATCGACCTCTGGCTCGGCCGGCCCGCCGTGGCGCAGGCCCCCGGCACGGGGAAGATCCTCACCGCGGCACCGGGCCGTGTGGAGATCGGCTACGGCCCGCAGGTGCTGACGTTGTCCTTTCCCGACACGGTCGACCCGGTGGTCTCCACCGGCTCGACGGTCCAGGCGGGCGGGGACCTCGTCCACCTCCACTCCGGAACCTCACTGCACCTGGCGCTGCGCTACGCCGACGGCCCTTCCGTCCCCGCCTTGGTGCGCCCCGAGCACGCCGCCGGCTGGCTCGCGCTCACCACGGACCCCGCCCCGCTCATCGGTCTCCCGGCCGCCGACCGTGCCGCGGACGGGGACCTGCTCGACCGACGTGACGCCGTGTTCGCGACCGTGCAGGAGCACTACTACGCCGAGCCTCCCCGCATCGAACGTGGCTGGCGCCACCATCTGCTCTCCACCGACGGCCGCTCCTACCTCGACATCGTCAACAACGTCACCCCGCTGGGCCACGCCCACCCCCGCGTCGAGCGGGCGGTCTCCCGGCAGTTGCGGCGGCTCAACACCAACTCGCGTTTCCACTACGCCTCGGTGGTGGAGTTCACCGAACGCCTCGCCGCCCTGCTGCCCGAGCCGCTGGACACGGTGTTCTTGGTCAACTCCGGTTCGGAGGCGGTGGATCTGGGCCTGCGGCTGGCCATCGGCGCCTCCGGACAGCACGACGTCGTCGCCCTCCGCGAGGCGTACCACGGCTGGACCTACGCCTCAGACGCGGTCTCCACCTCGCTCCAGGACAACCCGAACGCCCTGGCCACCCGCCCGAATTGGGTGCACACCGTGGACTCGCCCAATTCCTACCGCGGCCGGCACCGCGGGGCGGACGCGCTGCGCTACGGTCCCGAGGCCGTCGCGGTGATCGACGAGCTGGCCGCGTCCGGCCGCCCGGCAGGAGCCTTCATCGGCGAGACCTTCTATGGCAACGCCGGTGGGATCGCCCTGCCCGACGGCTATCTCGCCGACGTGTACGCGGCGGTCCGCCGGCACGGTGGCCTGGCCGTCGCCGATGAGGTCCAGGTGGGCTACGGCCGTCTGGGACACTGGTTCTGGGGCTTCGAGCAGCAGCAGGTCGTCCCGGACATCGTCTGTGTGGCCAAGGCCATGGGCAACGGCCACCCCCTCGGCGCCGTCATCACGTCCGCATCGATCGCCGACCGGTACCGCGACCAGGGCTACTTCTTCTCCTCCACCGGTGGCAGCCCCGTCTCCAGCGTCGTCGGCCTCACCGTCCTGGACACCCTGCGCGACGAGGACCTGCAAGGCAACGCGGTACGCGTCGGCGGCCGTCTGAAGAGCCGGCTTGAGGAACTGGCCATCCGCTACGGCATCATCGGCGCCGTCCACGGCTCGGGCCTCTACCTCGGCCTCGAACTCGTCCGGGACCGCATCACCCTGGAACCCGCCACGGAAGAGACCGCCGAACTCTGTGACCGCATGCTCGACCTCGGCGTGGTCGTACAGCCGACCGGCGACCACCTCAACATCCTGAAGATCAAACCGCCGTTGTGCATCGACGACACCGCGGTGGACTTCTTCGCCGACATGCTGGACCGCGCCCTCACCCAACTCGGCTATTCCCGCTGACTCCTCCTCGGAGTGCTGTCCGGTACGACGCGATGCTGCGGGCGGTACGTTCGCAGCATCGCGTCGCGCAGCCGGGCGCCGTCTCCATCGCCACCGCGGCCTATCCGCCACGTGCCTCGCCGTAAGAACGCCGGCCGGGGGCGACCGGTCGATGGTCGCCGTCCTCCCCGTGGCCGTACCCCTCCACTGCTGTTCCGCTGCTCCGCCGGCCTCCGGGCCGGACGGCGCGACGTCGAAGAAGAAGGACTTCTTGAGCATGCACGCCGACCTGATCATCACAGGCGCCAGAGTCCGCAGCGAAGCGAGGCGCTCCGCCGAGGCCGTCGCCGTACGGGGCGGACGGATCGCCGCCCTCGGCACCCAGGACGAGATCCGGGCCCTGGCAGGACCGCGCACCGAGCACATCCACGCACCCGGCGGCCTGGTGCTCCCCGGTTTCCAGGACGCACACGTGCACACACCCTTCGGCGGACGGAACCTGCTGCGGATCTGGCTGAACGACCTCGTCGGCCGCCAGGCCTACCTGGACGCGATCGCCGCCTACGCCAAGGCCCACCCCGACGAAGAGTGGATCACCGGCGGCGGCTGGGCCATGGAGTACTTCCCCGGCGGCACCCCCCGCAAGGAGGACCTGGACGCCATCTGCCCGGACCGCCCCGTCTTCCTCTTCAACCGGGACGTGCACGGCGCCTGGGTCAACTCCCGCGCGCTCAAGCTCGCCGGAATCACCAAGGACACCCCGGACCCCGCCGACGGCCGTATCGAACGCGACCCGGTCACCGGCGAGCCCACCGGGACCCTGCACGAGGGCGCGGCCTACGCCGTCAACGACCGGATCGTCCCGCTTCCCGGCCAGGAGGAATGGCAGGCGGCGATCCTGGCCGGCCAGGATCACCTGCACGCCCTCGGCATCACCGGGTGGCAGGACGCCTGGGTCACCCGCGACACCCAGCACGCCTACCAGGCCCTCGCCGCCGACGGCAGGCTCACCGGCCGCGTCGTCGGCGCCCTGTGGTGGGAGCGGCACCGCGGCCTGGAGCAGATCGACGACCTGGTCGCGCGACGCGAGTCCGGACGCGACGTCACCTCACCCCGTGCACATCTCGGTTCGGGCTTCTTCCCGACCTCCGTCAAGATCATGACGGACGGCATCCTGGAGAACCACACCGGCGCGCTGCTGGAACCCTACTGCGACGGCTGCGGCGGCGCCGGCGACAACCTCGGCCTCACCTACGTCGACCAGGAGACGCTGACAGCCGCGTTGGTCCAGTTGGACGCGCTCGGCTTCCAGGTGCACCAGCACGCCATCGGCGACCGCGCCGTCCGTAACGCGCTCGACGCCATCGCCGCGGCTCGGGCCGCCAACGGCCCCGGCGACCGCCGGCACCACATCGCCCATGTGCAAGTGATCCAGCCGAACGACATCAAGCGCTTCGCGGATCTCGACGTCATCGCCAACCTGCAGACCTACTGGGCGCAGAGCGAACCGCAGATGGACGAGTTGACCGTGCCCTTCCTCGGGCCGGAGCGCGCCGGCCTGCAATACCCCTTCGCGGACCTCTGGGCCGAGGGCACCCGCCTGGCCATGGGCAGCGACTGGGCGGTGACCACGGCGAACCCGCTGGAGCAGATCGAGGTCGCCGTCCGCCGCATCGACCCGGACAACCGTGGCAACGCGCCCTTCCTCCCTGATCAGCGCCTCGCGCTCGACACGGCCGTCGACGCGTTCACGGCAGGCTCGGCCTTTGTCAACCACGACGCCGAGGGCGGCGCCCTCCGGGTGGGCGCCCGTGCCGACCTCGTCCTGCTCGACGAGGACATCTTCCAGCCCGGCTGCCATGCCGCCGACGCCAGGGTCCGACTGACCGTCGCCTCGGGCGAGATAGTGCACCGCCTCTGACGACGCGGCCCTGGCCGGCCGCCCCCCATCCGACGACGTCTTGAGGAGCGTGGCGAGGATCCTCACGGTGGTCGTCCTGCCGGCCCCGTTGGAGCCGAGCAGGGCGAAGATGCTGCCCCGCGCCACATCGAAGCCCACACTGCGCAGCACTTCGAGAGGTGCCGGGCACCGGCCCGAGGGCAGGCTCAGAGCCAGTTCCGGCGGGCGGCCTGCCAGGCCAGTTGCATGCGGGTCTCGGCGCCGACGAGGGTCATCATGTGCTGGATGTGCCGTTGGATGGTGCGTCGGCTGAGTTTCATCTGGCTGGCGATGGCCTTGTCGGCGACGCCCGCCACGAGCAGCGACAGCAGCCGGCGGTCGGTTTCGCCCAGGGCGCCCGCGCCGTGGTCGTCGGTGCCGTCGACGGTGCCTGCCGCACCGACACGCAGCGGAACGGCGTCCTCCCAGTAGCGTTCGAAGAGAGCCGTCAGTGCGTCCAGGAGACTGCTGTCGCGCAGCAGTGCCGCCGTCGGTTCGCCGGGGTTGCCGTGTGCGCCGCCGGGGACCAGCGGGCAGATGGCGATGGCCCGGTCGGCTATGGCCAGGCGCAGCGGGAGGTGGGGGACCGAGCGGGCGATCTCACCGGCGCGCACGCCCTCGGCGACGTTGTCGATGGCTCCCTCGTCGTCGAAGAACGCCTGCTCGTACAGGACCCGGTAGCGCACACCGCGGGCGAGGGCGTCGTACTCCGCGCGGTTGCTGCCCGAGGGCATGGCCACGTACTGAGCCTTGCAGAACCAGAGCATCTCGTGGCGCGCGTTGTCCTGCATCCGCCGCAGGTGCTCGCGCAACGCCTCGGCCCCGGTGATCACTTCGATGAGCTGGCCCGCGTCCTGGCGGCGGCGTGCGCTGCGGTAGCTGTCCAGCAGGTCGCCGACCGCGGTGCGGGCCTTGTCGAGGGCGTCGGCGTGCCGCTGGATCCGGGGCAGCAGCGCCACGTCGGGCGGTGTCGCGGCGAAGTGCAGCGGATCGCGGTCGGTGGGGGTGGCGAGCCCCTTGCCGCGCAGGGACACCAGGGTCGACTCCACGGTGTCGGGCGGGAGTCCGGTCTGATCGGCGATCTCCTGGACCGACGCGGTTGCGGTGCCGACCAGAAGGCGGTAGACCGTTTCCTCACGCGCCGTCAAGCCTGCCGCCTCCAGCATCCCGCGCCCTTTCTCGTCTCCGCCCGATCCCGGGTGGAGCGGCCGGATGTCGTTGACGTTCGTACTGTAAGGCCCTTGAGGTGCAAGCGTTGACGGGCGCCGGGGCTCCTTCGCCCCGACGCCCGCCGGTATCAGCCGCTTCGCCGCTGCGTCATCACCGTCCCGCGGACGGGGCGCGGTGCAGGTAGGCACGGTCGATCGTCTGCCGGACGCCGTCGCCGGCGGCGTCGGTGGCGGTGACGCGCAGTGTCACGAACGCGTCCCGGTGCACCGAGTGGGGCCGCTCGACGGTGGCGGTGAAGTCCGTACCGCCACTGTGCCGGCTCGTGCGGGCCGTGGTCCAGGTCCGCCCGTCGTCATACGAGGTTTCCACCTTGAGCGACACCCCGCGCGGGGCGGCCAGGCCGTCCGGCATGCGCACGCGGAGACCCACGGTGTGCGAGCGCCGTGGGCCCACCGCGTTGCGGACGTCCACGGGCACCGCGTAGTCGACCTGGAGCAGGGGCAGCAGGGCGGTGGTCGCCGCGGTGTCCGAGGTGAACGTCCAGGAGGTCGTGGTGCCGGTGCCGAACCGCCAGTCGGGGGAGGTGCGGGCGGTGGTCAGGTCGAGCCGGTAACCGGCCTTGCCCGCGGGCACCTCGAAGTCGCCCCACGCGCCGTTGTCGGACTCCGCGACGCGCCGGCCGTTGCGGTACAGCTCCGCGCGCATCTCGTCGCCCGTGTCGGCCACCGCGGACGCTCCGGTGCCGATTCCGCCCAGCGCGGAGCGCTCCGCGAACGACCAGTGGCCGGCCTCGGAGTCGGTGAACTCCGGGATGTTCAACGACAGGGTGTCGCCGTTGCGCACCGAGGCGGGCCAGCCCGTCACACCGTGCGGGATCGACGGCCGCACCGGGGCCGCGAACCACCGCTCGGCGGCGCGCTGTCCGGGCTTGTAGGTGTGGGCCGCGTCGCGCATCCCGACGCCCAGTTCGATGTCGCGCTCCATGACGGTGTCGTGGTGCACGGTGTGGCTCCACCGAGTGTCACCGGCCGTCACATATTCCGTCCGTTCCCGGCCCGTCGGCACGTCGCGGGTGTACTGGTTCCAGGCCGTGTTCTGGTAGGGCCGCCATCCGAAGCGCTGCTCGCTCGCCCAGGAGGAGGCCCCGGTACGGGTGTAGGTGGCGCGCACCACCGCGCTGTTGCGGTCGGAGACGGTGTGCACCAGGTGTTCGGGGATGCGCTGCTGGGACACCTGCATCACGTCGTACAGATACGGGCTGCGCACCGTGCCGGAGAAGTTCACCGAGGTGGTGCGCTGTGCGGCGCGCTTGAGCAGGTCGGTGCCCTCCGCCGTGCCGGCCCGCATGATGGGCAGGGCCAGGCGGTCGCCTTCCGGGTGCCAGCGCGTCCAGGGGTAGGAGCCCTGCGGCATCACAAGCATCAGCGCCTTGGCCCCCGCGTCCGCGGCGGCCTGTGCCAGCGCCCGGTCGTCGCCGTAGTCGTAGCGGATGACGGCGAGTTTCCCGCGCACGCGGGCGGCCTTGAGGTCGGCGGCGGTGCCTGCGCCGGCGTCCACCGCGGTCAGACGGGCGCCGTTGTCGTCGAAGACCGGGGAGGCCGGCAGGTAGTACGGGGTGAAGGCCGAGGAGGTGCCGGACACCTTCGCCCGCAGCTGGGGCGCCGTCATCTGCCATCGGGAGGCGAACTCGAAGGTGCCGTCGGTGACCTGGGCCGTGGGGCTGACGTAGATCCGCTTGGCGATGTCGAAGTACATCACGCCCTGGAGCAGGCCGCGGCCGTCGATCTTGCGGTACGTCTGGTAACTGAGGATGCCCCGCTGCTCGGCCGGCTTGGGCGTGCGGATCCGCACCTCGGTGACCTTCGAGGCGTCGAGCGTCACCGTGGTGTCCTTGGCGACGGTCACCTGCGGGTTGATCACCTCGCGCAGTTCCTGGCCGTCGGCGGCGTTGTCCAGGGTGCCGTAGTCGACCTGGTACGTGCCCTCCTCGACGACGGCGACGGCGGGCTCGGCGCTGGTGTACGAGACGAAGCCGTCGGCGCCCCAGATGGTCGGCAGCCAGCCCGGCAGCACCTTGCCGTCGCGGTCGCGGACGACCACCGTGAGCCGGTGCAGCGGAGCGTGCACGACCAGGGAGAGCGTGGTGTGGGCGACCACCGTGCCGTCGGCGCGGCTCGCGGTGACGTAGCCGTAGTACGAGCCGCGCTTGGCGTTCTTGGCGTCGGTACTCAGCGGCACATCGGCGGAGGCGCCGGGGGCGAGGTGCACGGTGCCGGCGGCGGGCGTGACGACGCCGGACGGCAGGGCGATGCCGTCGGCGTTCGCCAGGGCGGCGGTCAGCTTGAGGTCGACGGGCCGGTCACCGGTGTTGGTGTAGTGCAGGACCGCCGCGTGCTGCTGCCCACCGGCGCCCGTCTGCAGGGCGGGCAGGGTCACGCTGCCGGTGGCCGTGACCGCTTCCATCGCCGCCGCGACGTCGATCCGGCCGCCACCCTGCTCGGTCACCCCGGTGCCGGTCACGGTGTGCGCCGTGCTGGTCAGGGCGTCCTTCAACTGCCGCCCCGTCCAGTCCGGATGCCGCTGAGCGAGCAACGCCGCCGCACCGGCGACATGCGGCGTCGCCATCGACGTACCGGACGCGGTCGTGTAGTTCGCATCGACCGGATCACCCATCGTCGTGCCCGTGGCTCTCGCAGCCACGACACCCACACCCGGAGCGGTCACATCCGGTTTGACGGCCTTGTCGCCCGGACGAGGGCCGCGGCTGGAGAACGAGGCGAGGGAGTCGTCGCGGTCGACCGCGCCCACGGTCAGCGCGGCATCCGCCGAACCCGGCGAGCCGATCGTCGACGGGCCGCTCTCGCCCGAGTTGCCGGCCGCGACCACGAAGAGGGTGTCGCCCGACGCGGAGAGCGTGTCGACGGCCTGGCTCATCGGATCGGTGCCGTCGGATGCCCCGTCCGAGCCCAGGCTCATGTTGACGACCTTGGCGTGCTCGGCCGCCGCCCACTCCATACCGTCGATGACCTGCGACTCCGAGCCGTAGCCGTCATCACCCAGCACCTTGCCGACCAGCAGCTCCGCTTTCGGCGCCACACCGCGCCGCGTCCCGGCCGACGCGGCGCCCGTTCCCCCCACGATCGACGCCACATGCGTACCGTGTCCGAAGTGATCCTCGGTGTTCGAACTGCCCGAGAAATCCTTGGACTTCGCGATCCGCCCCGCCAGATCCGGATGGCGCGCGTCCGCCCCGGTGTCCAGCACGGCCACCTTCACGCCCTGGCCCTCGAAGCCGCCCTGCCACGCCGTCGGCGCGTTGATCTGCGCCGTACTGCGGTCCAGTACCGGAGAAACCCTGCCGTCAAGCCACACCCGGGGAGTTGCCGCGGCACGGACCGCGCCGGATGCGTCGCCGGGGGTGAGCGCCTTCCAGAAGGCGCCGAGGTCGCCGCCCGCCACGCGCAGCGACCGCGCGTCGATGCTGTCCAGGCGGCGCACGGGAGTGGACGCCGTGTTGAACGCGGCGACTCGGTCCGCGACGGCGGCCGCGGCCTTCTCGCTCTTCTCCGTCGTGCGGACCACGCCGGGACGCGGGTCGGCGGAGACGATCAGCGGCAGCGCCGAGCCGTGCGTCTCGTCGTAGCCCTGGGCCATCAGGGTGGTGACGTTGAACAGGCGCCGGTCCAGCGTCCCGGCGGCGACCAGGTCCGCGGCGTCCGCCGGCAGCACCGTCAGGTCGCCGCCGTCCTCCTGGTACGTGCGGAACACAATACCCTCGCGTCCCGGCCCGGGTTCCACCGACGCGGTGTTCCGGCCGTCGACGCCGGGGGTCACCGTCACACGGTCGCCGGTCACCAGCCGCACGGTCGTGGGACGGGGCCCCGGTACGGCGGCGGATCCCGCCGCGCCCTCTTCGGATGTCTGCGCGGACACGGACTGCACACCCCCAGCGGTCAGGAGCAGTCCTGTCGATATCGCCGCCGTCAGACGGATCCATGCCATCAGCCGAGCACCTTTCGTTCAGCGTGTGGTCACGCGCCATCCGAAAGAATCTGCCGATGCCGGAGCGCATGTCACGACCCTCAGGTGTCACAGCTGCGACATGTCGCAACGGCGCCAGGGCATTGACCCGTTGACGTTTCACCCGGGTTACGGACCCTTTGCCGCGTCATTGAACCGGGAGCTGCACCACGGACGACGCCTCGCCTCGAAGCCGCAGTCGCGGCTCGCACGACCCACCGGGAACAGGCCGCGGCGTGCCCGGGTGCGCCACGGCCTCACTCCCGCACGGCGCCGGCCAGCCGCTCGGCGACCTCCTCCGGTGGCGTCATCTTGGCGATCTCCCCTGAACGGCTTGCGCGCGCTGCCGGTATCCGGTTTCGGCCAGCACCTCCACGACGGCCTCACGCAGTTGACCTGGCTTCAGCTCGCTCAAGTGCCCCGGCCGGATCGGCAGGCGACCGCGTACCGGTACTTCCCCGACCTCCCCTCACTGATCAGGGAGGCTCTGGCCGGCGTTTGGCCACCCCCACGCGTCGCCTTCGCCTGCGAATACCTGCTCCGCGGCATCCTGGCGCGCCAGGGCTCCGTGCGCGCGATGATCGCAGCCACCATCACCCGTCCCGAGATCGCCGCCACCCGGCCCGGCATCCGCTTCGGTCTCATCGACCACGCGCTCATGCCTGCACAGGACACGCTCGGCTCGACGGACCCGGATGCATTCGCCCAAGGGGGTCTGCTCCGGCGTGGGGATGAGGCCCGCACAGTCGAACGGCCACCGGCTGAGCTTTCCGTACCCGTTACCTCGGCCCAGCACAGCATTCCCGTCACACGTGCTCTGCCTCTGTGGGGAGCGGGTCGAGCACCGGGTTGGTGAGGTGCTGGTAGATGATCGAGGTGCGGAAGCTGATGATCTCCCGGCGGTTGGTGAACTGGTCCAGGAGGAAAGCGTGCAGGTGGTCGATGTCCGGGGCCGTGACGTGGACGAGGAAGTCGTCGCTGCCGGCCATCGTGTAGACGGAGATCACCTCGGGTAGCTGCGTCACCGACCGCTCGAAGGCGGCGACGACATCCCGGCGCAGAGGCCGGACCTGGGTGAAGACCATCGCTTGCACAGAGCGGTTGAGTGCCCGCAGGGAGACCTCGGCCCGGTAGCCCTGGATGACGCCGCGCTTGTGCAGCAACCTGGTGCGTTCGAGGCAGGTGGAGGGGGCGATACCGAGCTTCTCGGCGAGGGCCCGGTTGGACTGCCGACCATCGGCCTGCAGATGGTGCACGATCGCCGAATCAA
Organism: Streptomyces sp. NPDC004629; assembly: GCF_042873595.1. NCBI lineage: Bacteria > Bacillati > Actinomycetota > Actinomycetes > Kitasatosporales > Streptomycetaceae > Streptomyces > Streptomyces sp. NPDC004629. The sequence continues at coordinate 242,470 of NZ_JBIALO010000008.1, forward strand.
GTTCATCCATGACTACCTCCTGGACCGCGACACCGAATTTGCTTCGGCGTCACGCCAACCGTTCCGTGCGTCAGCCTAGCTTCGGGGCATGAGCCGAGCGCTTGCACATGAAGACGTGATCATTCGATGTGGACGCCGTTCTGGGCTGCCGCTGATCGTGGCGGTCCACTCCCGGGCTCTCGGCCCGGCGGTCGGCGGCTGCCGGTTGCGCCGCTACGACACCTGGCAGCATGCGCTGGCTGACGCGCTGCGCCTTTCGGAGGCGATGACCTACAAGGCCGCGGTGGCCGGTCTGGGCTTCGGCGGTGGCAAGAGCGTGATCGCCCTCGACCATGACACGGTGCTCACCCCGCAGTTGCGTAAGTCGGCGCTGGAGGATCTGGGCGAGCTGATCGCGTCCTTCCAGGGCTCCTACCGCACCGGCCCCGACGTCGGCACCGGCCCCGAGGACATGGTGGTCCTGCGGCGTTTCTCGCCGTACGCGTACTGCGCGCCCGAGGAGCACGGCGGTACCGGAGATTCCGGGGGCCCGACCGCCACCGGAGTCCTGGCGGCCCTGCGCGCCGGTGCGCGGCATGTCTTCGGCGATGCCTCCTGCACCGGGCGGACCGTGGTGATCAGCGGCTTCGGGTCGGTCGGCAGCGGTATCGCCGCCGGCCTGGCCACTGAGGGAGCGCGGGTCGTCGTGTCGGACGTGGAAGCCTCCCGCAAGGAGGCGGCCCTGGCGAGCGGGTACGGATGGGTCGAGCCCGATCGGGCTCTGTCGGCGCCGGCCGACATCCTGGTCCCGGCTGCCGTCGGCGGTGTACTCGATGACGTGACCGTTCCGCAGATCACCGCGCGCCTGGTCGTCGGGCCGGCGAACAACCAGCTCACCGAGGAGCGCGTGGCCGATGTCCTCGCGGAGCGGGGCATCGTCTGGGTGCCCGACTATGTCGCCGGCGCCGGCGGTATCGTCTACACCCTGAGCCGGGAGTCGGCGAACCACAGCCACGAGGCCGCGCAGAAGCGGGTGGAGGGCATCGGCGACACCGTGACCCGCATCCTCGACCTGGCGCTCTCCACCGGCACCACCCCGCTGCGGACGGCCCGGCGGATCGCCGAGCGTCGGCTGGCGTCCTCGGCCTCGCAGGCCCAGGCCGTCTGATGCCCGGGGGCACCACCACATCACCACGGGCCACCGGGCATCAAGAAGCGGCAGGCCGGGTCGGCGCGGCCCTCGCCCTGCCAGCACAAGCACGCCGGCGGCCGAGGCCTCATGCTCCAGGCCGGCCCAAAGACGTTGCCGATGCTTGCCGAGTTGGAGAAGGATCTCTTGCTGAGGCGCAAGAGGGCCCAGGAGGAGCAATGGCTCGGCGCAATCGACGGAACCCACTTGACACTCGCCTTCCTCCGGATCGGGCAGGAAGAGGCCGCAACCAGGAAACCCGTGGCCAGACCGCCCAGTTGCCCCCAGACGTGTATGTGTACCCACCATGAGGGAGGACGATATGGAGCCATGGGAACTCCGCCGTGCAGTTGAGGCAGGACGGGTAACCGCTTCGGAGCTGGGCCTTCAGACCAACGATGCGGTCGTCATCCACAACTCGGACCGCGTCGCGCTGCGCCTGGTACCTTGCGATGTTCTGGCTCGGGTCGCGCCTTTGAGGCACCTGGCTGATTCCGAGTTCGAAGTAGAGGTCGCTCGCCATCTCGCCGGCGTCGACGCTCCCGTGGCAGAGCTGGATCCTCGGGTCGACCCCCGAGTCCATGTGCGTGATGCCTTCGCTGTCTCGCTCTGGACGTACTACGAACCTGTGGGATCAGTGATCGCGCCGGCCGACTACGCAGACGCGTTCATGCGGCACCATGCCGCCCTGCGCCAGATCGATCTGGGCGCACCGCATGTCACCGATCGAGTCGCCGTGGCCCTGAGAGAAGTGAACGACCGGGAGCACTCCCCCGAGCTGCCCGATTCCGACCGGCAGCTCCTCAGCGACACACTCAGCGGTCTGAGCGCCGCGATCAGCATCGACAAAGCCGACGACCAGCTGTTGCATGGCGAGCCGCATCCCGGCAATCTCCTCAACACAAGGAGAGGGCCGCTCTTCGTAGACCTCGCCACGTGCTGCCGTGGGCCGATCGAGTTTGACCTCGCCCATGCGCCCGAAGAAGTGGGAAAGCACTACGCGGGCGCTGACCACGACCTGATTCACCGGTGCCGCGCCCTGAACTGGGCGATGTTCTCGGTATGGCGCTGGCGCCGAGACGACCACATGCCTGACCGGGAGCACTGGAGAATGGCGGGGCTCGACCGGGTTCGTGCTGCACTTGATCGCTGCGGACCGGGCTGAACTCGTCAAGGCAGAGGGGCCGCTGGGCCGGCCCCGATCCGCGGCGCCGGTGACCGGACGTTCGAAGGACCGGTCGCTCTCACCGCGCGCCAGGCAGGTACACCTCGGCGCTGACCTGCGACTTGTCGGCCAGGATGGTTCGGGAAACGCGGCAAGGTCCCGGGGAGATGAGCAACACAGTCCCCTGCTATGGTGCGCCGATGTCATCGATCAAGCAGTTCCAAGTCACTTTCGACTGCGCAGAACCTGAGCGCGTCGCTCGCTTTTGGTGCGAGGTGCTGGGGTACGTCGTACCGCCGCCACCGGAGGGGTTCGCTACGTGGGACGATTTCGATCGCACTCTGCCGCCTGAGCAGCAGGGTGCAGCGTTCGCCTGCGGTGATCCCTCAGGTGTGGGCCCGCGGCTGTACTTCCAGCGCGTCCCCGAAGGCAAGGTCGTCAAGAATCGAGTGCATCTTGACGTGCGAGTCGGCACCGGGCTCGTGGGTGAAGAACGCCTCGCCACGCTCGAAGCCGAGTGCGCACGACTGGTCGAGCTGGGCGCGGTACGCGTACGACTGCTGCTTGCCGATGACCACAACGAGTCGTGCATCCACATGCAGGACGTCGAGGGCAACGAGTTCTGTCTCGACTGAGCATGGTCGTTGCGATTGCCGGTAACCGACCGGCCGGCGTCGATGACGTCCTGGTGGGGCGAGGTTGCAGGTCTGCAGCGCCTGCGGATTCAGTCGGTGCGGGTGTCGTATGTTGCGCGGTGGGTGAGCACTTCGTCCATATGTGTCTCGGCCCAGGTCTTGAGGCCGCGCATCATGTGGTGCAGGGAGAGACCGAGGTCGGTCAACTCGTAGGAGACCGTGACGGGGACGGTAGGGGTGGCGGTGCGGGTGACCAGACCGTCACGTTCAAGGGAACGCAGCGTCTGCGTGAGCATTTTCTGGCTCACGCCGACCAGCAGGCGCGACAGCTCTGAGTAGCGCATCGACCGGGGTTCACCGGCGGAGTCGGCGCCCGGCTGGTGCGAGCCGCCACTGCCCAGTGCGGCCAGGATCAGCGTGACCCATTTGCCGGAGATCCGTTCAAGCAGCTTACGGCTTGGACAGACCGCCAGGAAAGCGTCGTATTCCGCCTTGGCCCGCGCCCGTCTCTGGTCCGCCGTCACGGTCATCGACCGCTCCTCTCCCCCATGGGTGCCTTACGCACTTCTAGGTGCCTACTTCCCGTTGGGAAGTCACCTGCCCATACTGGCGTACGGAGCCGAAAGGCACCACCACCCAGCGCACCCCCATGAAAGACAGAGGCATGAGCACACCCTCCGTTTCCCTTCCCGGCGGCACCTGGACCCTGGGCGATCTGACCGTCACCCGCTTCGGCTACGGCGCCATGCAGCTCGCCGGCCCCGGCGTCATGGGTCCGCCCGCCGATCACGACGCCGCGCTCGCCGTCCTGCGGGAGGCCGCCGGCCTGGGGATCACCCATATCGACACCTCCGGCGCCTACGGGCCACGCGTCACCAATCAGCTGATCCGTGAAGCACTGCACCCCTATACCGATTCGCTGCACATCGTGACCAAGGTCGGTGCGGTCCGCGATCAGCAGGGCGGCTGGCCCCCGGCGCGGCAGCCCGAGGACCTGCGCCGCGCCGTCCAGGAGAACCTTGAGGACCTCGGCCTCGATTCGCTGGACGTGGTCAATCTCCGGCTCGGTGACGCCCAGGGCCCGCAGCCCGGCTCGCTCGCCGAGCCCTTCGAAACCCTCGCCGAACTCCAGCGGCAGGGCCTGATCCGGCATCTCGGTGTGAGCAACGCGACGGCGGAACAGGTCGCCGAGGCGCAGGAGATCACGCCGATCGTGTGCGTGCAGAACATGTACAACCTCGCCTACCGCCAGGACGACGAACTGATCGACGATCTCGCCGGCAAGGGCATCGCCTACGTGCCCTTCTTCCCGCTCGGCGGCTTCACCCCGCTGCAGTCCACGGCGCTCTCTGCCGTGGCCACCCGGCTGGGTGCGACGCCGATGTCGGTCGCCCTGGCCTGGCTGCTGCACCGGTCGCCGAATATCCTGCTCATTCCCGGCACCTCGTCGGTGGCGCACCTGCGCGAGAACGTCGTCGGCGCGGGACTCTCGCTCTCCGACGAGGAACGTGCCGAGTTGGACAGGATCGGCCGCTAGCAGGACGCAGTCGGCGGACGCCACGGCCCGGTTGCGGCGTTGGGTCGTGCACCCCGGCGCACGGGCTCGGCGCCTGGCCGGCCGGCCGGTGTGGATGCCTCACCGAGCCGCCCGCCTTGGAGGGCGCCACCGACGTCCTGGTCACCCACGAGCACTTCGGCCACAGACATCACCGTGTGCTCAACCGGTCCAATGCCGACTGGCTCTCAGCGTCCGCGGCGCGGAAGATCACCAACCGTTGATCCGGGTCCTGAAGCGGCATAAGGACGTCGAAATGCACCGCGATCACACCGACGTCAGAATGTCGCATCACCTTGTGTCCGCGGCCGTTGACCTTGATGTCCCGCTCGGCCCACAGTCGCGCGAATTCCTCGTCATGAGTGAGGAGTTCGGCAATGAGGTGGGTCAACGCCCGATCCTCCGGATCCCCTCCCGCACGACGCGTTCCCGGTCGACGTACAACTCGCGTATCTCTGGATGCATCAGGCACAGCCACATCGCATTGCGCCGCGCCGGCGGGAGGGTGTCGAAATCCAGGTCGGTGACCAGCCGGGCCAGCGGCGGCGCTGCGGTGGTGGCGGGCTCGTCGGCGTTGCGGGGACGCTGTTGGGCCAGGTCGAAGAGGTAGGCGCGTTCGACGGGGCCAGGCGCAGCGCCCTGGCCAGCGCCTCCACCACGTCCGCTGAGGGCCGCAGCCCGCGTCCCTGTTCCAGCCGCAGGATGTAGTCGACACTCACCCCGGCCAGTTGCCAGGAACTTTCTTCCCTTACCCCAGGCTCGCGGTGGTCACAGCCTTGTTCTCGACGACGGATCACAAGCACGGGAGGACACGATGTCGCTCACCCTCGACACCTACCGGCAGCTGGGCCGCTCCGGGCAACACCTACACCGACGGCAGCTCCGAGCGCCTGCTGGGCGAATGCGCCCGCGGCAAGCGCGAAAGCCTGGTGCCGGCAACGAAATACACGACGCTGCGCCGGCCCGGTGACCCCAGTTCCGGGGGCAGTCATCGCAAGAGCCTGTCCGCTTCGGTGGAAGCGAGTCTGCGACAGCTCGATACGGACTACATCGACCTGCTCTACCTGCACGTGTGGGATTTCACGACACCGGTCGAGGAGATCCTGCGCGGCTGGTCGCCGCTGGTCTCGCTGCAGATCGAATACAACTTGATCGAACGTACGGGGGAACGTGACCTGATCCCCATGGCCCGCGAGATGGGGCTGGGTGTGATCCCGTATTCGCCCCTGGCCGGCGGGGTGCTCACCGGCAAGTGCAGCCGCGGAGACCTTCGACGGCATCGCGTGCTGGTCGACAACGCCGGCATCGGACGGCCGCTCCGGAACGATCGGACCCTTCTCCCCCATCGGCGGCCTCCGGTCCTTCCCGACCGTCGACTTCTACAGCGCCACCGAGTTCGCCGTCGAAGGGCTGTGCGAGGCACCGGCGCGGGACTCGCCCGGCTGGGGAAATGTGCTGCTCGTCGAGCCGCACCCGTTCCGCGCCGAGTGAGCGGACCGCTCCGCCGACGAAGCCCTTCCGGAGTGTCGGAGCGTCGGCTGGGTGGCCGGTGCGGGTGCTCGGCTGCGGGGCTATCGGCGGTAATCACCGGCCTCGGCTCCGAGTACGTTCAGCAGTGCCAGTGCTTCGGCGCTCGGGGATCCTTGCGGGGCGCTGTAGAGGACGAGGTGCTGGTCGCGGTCCGTGAGCGTGAGCATGTCGCAGTCGACGGTGATCTCCCCGACGACCGGGTGGCGGAAGGTCTTCGTGAGCATCTGCGCGGCCTGCACGTCGTTCCGCTCCCAGAGCCGGGCGAAATCGGGGCTGGCGTCGCACAGCTCGTCGACGAGGCCGGTCACCGCGGGATCCGTCGGGTAGCGGGCGAGGGTGGCGCGGAGCTCCATGACCACATGGTGCCGGAACTCGGCGGCGTCGGAGATCCCGTACACCGTCGCACCGGCGCGCTCCGGTGCGAGGAATGCCCGGCGGGCGAGATTGCGGTCCTCGGGGGCGAGCCGGGCAAAGTCCTCCATGAGCGCGGCCGCGAGGTCGTTCCACGCGAGCACCTCGAACATGGGGGATATCACGAAGGCGGCCGTCTGCGGCAGCCGCTCGATGAGCGCGACGATGCTCGGGCGTACGTCGCGCCGGTGCAGCCGGGTACGGGTCGGCGCGGTACCCGCGAGGATGTGGAGGTGGTCGGACTCGGCGTCGGTGAGCCGCAGCGCGCCTGCGATCCCGGCGAGGACCTCGCCCGACGGTCGCGGCGCCCTGCCCTGTTCGAGCCGGATGTAGTACTCCGTGGAGATGTGCGCGAGCACCGCGGCCTCCTCGCGGCGCAGACCCGGTGTGCGGCGTCGCGGTCCCGAGGGGAGGCCGACGTCCTGCGGCCGAAGCCGCTCGCGACGGCTACGGAGAAACGCCCCCAGCGCCTGCTTGTCCATGCCCCAAGTCTGCACGCTGCCCGGCGACGGATCCTGGTACCGCCTGTGCCTGTATCCGCCCCGGAGTCCGGCCTGACACTGTCGTCATGACGAACCACAACGACATCGCACCCATCGGCCTGCTCACCGGCAAGGTCGTGTTCATCACCGGCGCCAGCCGCGGCATCGGGGCGGCCGCGGCCCGGCTCTTCGCCTCGGAGGGTGCCGCCGTCGTGCTCGCCGCCCGCAGCACCGACGCCCTCGACCGCATCGTCACCGAGATCCGCGCCGACGGCGGCGTCGCCGACGCCGTCACCCTGGACCTCGCCGACCGCGCGAGCATCCGCGCCGCGGTCGACCGCGTCGAGGAACTGCACGGACGGCTCGACGGCGCCTTCAACAACGGCGCGGCGATCCAGCAACCCGGCCCGCTCGACACCACGAGCGACGACGACATCGACGAACAGTTCGCCGTGAACTTCCGCTCGCACTGGACCGCCATGAACGCCGAGGCCGCACTCATGCGACGCAACGGCAGCGGGGCGATCGTCAACACCTCAAGCATCGGCAGCCGCCGCGCAAACCCCGCCCTGCCCGCATACGGCGCCATGAAGCGCGCACTCAACAGCATCACCGAGACCGCCGCCGCGACCTGGGGCCGTCAGGGCATCCGAGTGAACGGCATCACCCCCGGCGGCACCGCCACGGAGATGATCGACACGTGGGAGGCCGCATCCCCGGGCATCATCGAACGCAACACCGCGGCGACTCCGCTCGGCCGGATGGCCGAGCCCCGCGAGGTGGCCGAGGTGGCCGCGTGGCTGCTCAGCGACCGTGCCTCGATGGTGACCGGCGCGATCGTGCCGGTCGACGGCGGCGCCGGCGCCTGAAAAGGGGACAGCCTCGGGCAAGCCGTATCCCCGAGCCCATGCGGACCGCCGGACCCGGCGCCGCGCACCCCGGAGAACTCCTCTCCGGGAAAACGCCGGCCGGCAAGGGGAGCCACCACTGTCGGAAGGCGCGGGCGGAGAGGGCTCGGCCTCCTTCTGTGGTGTGAGTCGTGCACGTCGGCAGGTCCTAGGTCCGGCTTACGTCTGTGGCCCGTTACGCCGCCGTGGTGTCCTGCCTAGTGTCCATGCCATGGATACGACAGGGACTTTGGACGAGGCACTTGCGCGACTGCACCACTCGGGGCCCGAGCGGCTGGGGCGGCTCACCAATCACGCGCCGATGGCCGTCGAGGCCCTCGCCGCTCACGGGCAGGCACGTTCGGTGCACCGCTGGCTCGATCTGTACGCACGCAAGCTGGAGGAGTTCCCGCCTGGTGTCGAGCCGGTCACGGACGCCAATTGGTTCTCCGCGCTCGGTGATCCGCGGCGCGCGGCGGACTGGATCGGCTACTTCGCGCGCGAGGTCGCCGAGCGTCCCTGGCGCGAGGTGCTGGCTCAGTGGTGGCCCCGTCTTCTGCCCGGCCTGTACGGCGGCTCGACGCACCCGGTGATCCGGGTGGGCCACGCCGTGCGCACACTTTCGTCCGGAGAGGTCACCGAGCCTCGGCTGGCTGAACTTGCGCACGGCCTCGGCTACTGGGCCGCGCGCCACCGATCCGTCGCGGTTGTCGCCCCGCTGCCCGGCGCTGACAGCGCGGCTGCCGCTCTCGACACGGTACCGCCGATCACCGTGCGGGACGGTGGCTTTGCCGCCCGGCTCGACCGGGTCAGGGCCCTGCCGGTGTGGGCGGCCTCGGTGACGGAACCGAGCGACGCGTACCGCCGTCTCACCGAACTGGTGCGGGCGGCCACACACCGGTACGCCACCCACGGCCACGGCGAGGAAACGATGCTGGTCCACGCGGCCACGGCTCCCAACGCCGTCCTACGCGCCCTGCCCGCGCTCCCCCACGCCCTGTGGCTGCCGAGTCTGCGGGCAGCCTGGACGGCCTCCGCGGCGGTGACCGCGATGTACGCACCGGCCACGCCTGTCGCCTACACCTCGCCCGGGACCGTCACCGCCGAGGAGGTTTTTGAACGGGCCCTGGCGCACGGCGACGAACACGTCATCAAGCTGACGGACACAGCCCTTGACGTCGGCGATGAACCGGCCCTGGCGGCGGCTCTGCGATCCATGGAACTGAGCGCCCCATTGGCATGAGCACGTACCCACGGACTCGATCCAAAGACGTGGGTGGGCGGCCCTTTCAGTCGGCGCTGGTCCAGGTGTGCTCGACCCAGTCGGTGAACCGGGTCCAGTGGATCTGCGGGTGGGCGGCACGGAGTGCGGGGATGTCGACGCGGTAGCCGGGGCCGTTCAGGAACGCCCACATGGCGTACATGTCGGGGTTGCCGATGGCCGTCAGCGGTACCTGCTCGTGGCGGACGTCGCGTCCCAGCGCCGCGCCGAGTGCGGCGGCCATCTGCACCGGGGTGGGGGCGTCGCCGGCCAGTTCGATGCGCCGCCCGGTGTACGGGGCGGGGTCGAGGAGCACGTGCGCCGCGAACGCGCCGAGGTCGGGCCGGGCGAGCTGCTGCAACGGCCGGTCGGGCGGCAGCGGCAGATCGAGCACACCGTCCAGGATGCGGCGTGCTCCGCCGAGCGCATTGTCGAAGAAGTACGTGGGTCCCAGGATCGTGTGGGCGATATCGCCGGCGGTCAGTTCCGCCTCGATGCGTGCCTTGCTCTCGAAGTGCGGTACCCCGCTGTCCTGGTCGGCCCCGGCGACCGAGCTGAACACGAGGTGCGGGACACGTTCCTGGGCCGCGGCGGCGAGGATGGCCCGCCCCTGGGCCACCTCCGCCTCGATGCCGGCTTCGAAGGGAGTGGTGAACGCGAAGACACCGGCCACGTTCTTCATGGCCGCGGCGAGCGATCCGCGATCGCTCAGCGAACCCGCCACCACGTCGACACCCTGGCCCGCCAGTTCCCGTGCGGCACTGCGGCCGGGGTCGCGGACCATCGCCCTGACCCGCGCCCCGCGGGCCAGCAGCGCGTCGACCACGGCCCGGCCCTGTCCACCGGTCGCCGCAAGCACCAAGACCGGTTCATCGGCCATCGAAGAACTCCTTTCCCAGCAGCAGGGAGCATCGGCTCGGCAGCCGGCCCCGGCCGACATCATCCGTGCCACACGACGCCGAACCGTGCCGACATGCGGGAACAGGGCGCTGAAGGGCTCATTCCCGTGCACGCACAGTCATGACGAGGGTGCGACCGGCGCCTAGCATTCCCCATCTCACACGTTTGCCGGAAGAAGAGGGATCCATGCAGTTCGGCATCTTCACGGTCGGGGATGTGACGACCGATCCGACCACAGGCCGTACTCCACCGGAGCACGAACGCATCAAGGCGATGGTCGCCATCGCGCTCAAGGCGGAGGAGGTGGGTCTGGACGTCTTCGCCACCGGCGAGCACCACAACCCGCCGTTCGTGCCGTCGTCCCCGACCACGATGCTCGGCTATGTCGCCGCCCGCACCGAGAAGCTGATCCTGTCCACCGCGACGACGCTGATCACCACCAACGACCCGGTGAAGATCGCCGAGGACTTCGCGATGCTCCAGCACCTCGCGGACGGCCGGGTGGATGTGATGCTGGGGCGCGGAAACACCGGACCCGTCTACCCGTGGTTCGGGCAGGACATCCGGCAGGGCATTCCGCTCGCCCGGGAGAACTACGCGCTGTTGCACCGGCTGTGGCGCGAGGACGTGGTGGACTGGGAGGGGAAGTTCCGCACCCCCCTCCAGGGCTTCACCGCGACTCCCCGTCCGCTCGACGGCGTACCGCCGTTCGTCTGGCACGGTTCGATCCGCTCGCCGGAGATCGCCGACCAGGCGGCCTACTTCGGCGACGGCTTCTTCCACAACAACATCTTCTGGCCGGCCGAGCACACGAGGCGGATGGTCCAGCTGTACCGGCGGCGTTACGCCCACTACGGGCACGGCCGCCCCGAAGAGGCCGTCGTCGGTCTCGGCGGTCAGGTCTTCATGCGGAAGAACTCGCAGGACGCCGTACGGGAGTTCCGCCCCTACTTCGACAACGCCCCGGTGTACGGCCATGGCCCGTCCCTGGAGGACTTCACCGAGCAGACACCGCTGACCGTCGGCTCCCCGCAGCAGGTCATCGAGCGGACGCTGTCCTTCCGGGAGACCGTCGGCGACTACCAGCGGCAGCTGTTCCTGATGGACCACGCGGGCCTGCCCCTGAAGACCGTGCTGGAACAGCTCGACCTACTCGGCGAAGAGGTGGTGCCCGTCCTGCGCAAGGAGTTCGCGAACGGGCGTCCCACCGACGTGCCGGACGCGCCGACGCACGCGGCCCGGGTCGCCGCCGCGGCGGCCGCGAAGGAGGACGGCGCCGCATGAAGCTCGTCGCCGTGTCCGCGGGGCTGAGCACCCCGTCCTCCACCCGTCTGCTGGCGGACCGTCTGGCCGAGGCGGCCCACGGCGAGCTAGCCGGCCGGGGCCTGGACCTGGAGATTGAGGTCGTCGAACTGCGCGAACTGGCCGTCGCCGTCGCCAACAACCTCGTGACCGGGTTCCCACCGCCCCCGCTGGCCGCCGCGATCGACTCGGTGACGGGCGCCGCCGGTCTGATCGCGGTCACACCCGTCTTCACCGCCTCCTACAGCGGACTGTTCAAGTCCTTCTTCGACCTGATCGATCCGGAGGCCCTGACCGGCAAGCCGGTGCTGATCGCGGCGACCGGCGGGACGGCCCGCCACTCCCTGGTCCTGGAGCACGCGCTGCGCCCGCTGTTCACCTACCTGCGCGCGGCCGTCGTCCCCACCGCGGTGTACGCGGCGTCCGAGGACTGGGGCTCGGGTGGTGACGCGTACGCGGAGGGACTGCCCGGCCGTATCCGGCGGGCGGGCGGCGAACTGGCCGCCCTGATGGCCGCGCGTCCTGCCGAGCCGGCCCCCGAGGACGACGTCGCCGCGCTCGAACGGCAGCTTTCGGATCTGCGCTTCGACTGAGCCAGGCCCCGACGGGCGCCGCCGGACCGCCGCCGGTCCGGTCCGCGGTCAGGCCCAGGCCACCGACCGCGGTCGGTGGCCGGTCCGACAGGCCGCCCACAGCAGCAGGACCTCGGCCAGGCACGCTGGGCGCGCCGGCGTGCACGGCAGGCGCCGGCCGCCGGTCCGGTTCGTCGGGCCCTCGCGTGGTCCCGTGTGGTGACCTGGTCCGCCGGCGGCGGCACGGCGGGACTGTGGGCGGCGGGCAGGACCGTACGGTCGCGCGCGGGTCACTCGCTGCCGGCCGTGAGCTGTTCCACGACGCGGTCCAGGTCGATGTAGCGGTGCTCGGTGCCCGGTGGGACCAGGGCTTCGGCGCGGTGCAGAAAGGCCGTGACGGCGCGGGAGGCGACCTCAAGGACCGCTGCCCCGTGCCGTGTCCTGAGCAGGATGCGGACCATGTCCGGATGGCAGCGGTGCCGCGGGATCACCACCACGTCCCCGGACCCGGCGGGCCGGCTCAGACCCCGGGCAAGGAGCGACCGGGCGAAGACCCAGTCGACGGGAGGGGAGGAGGGGACGCCCAAGGACAGGCACACGGCGTAAGGGTCCGTCGCGTTGTAGCTCAGCCGGGCGGGCAGCGGTACCGGCGGATCGTCGGCCACGGTGACAAAGACAGTCGTCCTGCATACGATCGGGCCCTCGTCCGCGGCACCGGTGCGATGCTGTCTCATGCCGCCCCCCTGTCTGCGACTTCCTGTTGTGTTCCGTTCGTCCGCCGGCGGACCACGGTGCCGATGACCGTACGGCGGCTGAGCCGGGGAGAATTGCCGACGAGCGCACGGGGTGTTGCCGGTCGGGGAACCGTGCCTGCGGGCCCGGACCCACAGGATGGTTGAATATGGAACAATTACTTGGCTGAGAGGTGGTCCACCATGAGCAATGTCGAGACGAGGCCCGTCGAGGTGCCGTGCGGCGCGGCGGTGGACGGCGCGCGGCCGGACGGGGTGCCCCGAGTCGACGTGCTCACCCCGCGGGACGTGCCCCTCGGCGGCCCACGGGCCATGACCGTACGGCGCACGCTGCCCCAGCGTGCCCGGACCCTGATCGGGGCCTGGTGCTTCGCGGACCACTACGGTCCCGACGACGTCTCCGAAACCGGCGGCATGGATGTCGCCCCGCATCCGCACACCGGACTCCAGACCGTCAGCTGGCTGTTCAGCGGGGAGATCGAGCACCGGGACAGCCTGGGCAGCCACGCCTTCGTACGGCCCGGTGAGCTGAACCTCATGACCGGCGGACACGGCATCGCCCACTCGGAGGTCTCCACCCCGCGCACCACCGTCCTGCACGGCGTCCAGCTGTGGGTGGCGCTGCCCGAGGAGCACCGGCACACCGCACGCGACTTCCGGCACCACGTCCCCGATCCGGTACGCGTCGACGGGGCGGAGATCAGGGTCTTCCTGGGCTCGCTGGCCGGCGTCACCTCACCGGTGCCGACCTTCACTCCCCTGCTCGGCGCCGAGATCGTGCTCGCACCCCACGCGTCCGTCACGCTCGCCCTGGACCCCGGCTTCGAGCACGGTCTCCTGGTCGACCGGGGCGACGTCCGGCTGGCGGACGTCCTCCTGCGCTCCGCCGAACTGGGCTACGTCCCCCCGGGCCCCGGCACGCTGACCCTGACGAACGAGTCTGACGGGCCCGCACGGACGGTCCTGCTCGGCGGGACGCCGTTCGGGGAGGAGATCGTGATGTGGTGGAATTTCATCGGCCGGAGCCACGAGGACATCGTGAAAGCCCGCGAGGACTGGCAGAACTCAGCCGAACGCTTCGGCGCCGTCGAAGGCTATCCCGGGGATCGCCTTCCCGCACCGGCCCTGCCCCATGCGAGCATCAAGCCGCGCGGGAATCCCGCGGCTCGCTGACCCCGGCTGAAAGGCGCCCGCCGTCCCGGCCTTCCGCATTCCGGTCCGACCGACCCGTGGCGCCGCCGACCGTCCTGCGCGGGCAGCGCACCACTTCCGCTCGGCCACGGCATCGACAGCGCGACCCCCTCGAAGCCAACGGCCGCAGGTTCCTCGGGCTGACGCCCGCGGACGTGCCACGATCACGCCCGGAACCGGCAGCGGAGCGGAGAACTTCGTGCGCGACCTGATGCCCCGCCTGCTGGAACGGCAGGTCGCAGGAGCCCCCCACGCCCTCGCCGGCGTCGTCGCCGTCCGGGGCGGTGTCCCGCTGCGCCCCGGGGCGGCCCCGTGCGTCCACGCCGACGGCACGGCTCTCGATAGCCTGACCTGCGGAGGCGAGATCGGCATCTTCGTCCAGGCCGTGGACGACGCCACGGCGTGGACCCTGGCCGGGGCTGCAGGCCGCCCGGTCGTGGTGTGCCGGGTGATGGCCGGACCCGGCGGAGCCGTCGCCGTGTGGAAGGACGGACACCTGGGCAGCACCGTCCGACCCGACCTGGACCTCCTGGTCTCAGGGCACGCGATCCGGCAGCACGGGGCCCGACGGGGTGTCGAAGGTATGGGACGCTCCGGGCCCGGCCCCGGGGGCCGGCAGCTCACGGCCGTCGGCCAGCGGCGCGGCGCCCGCCGGACAGGCCGGGCAACTCTGTGCGCTGTGGGGACATCGGACGGGCGCTCGCGGAAAACTGCCGTGTGCGTGGGGGTTCTACCGTTGGGTGCGGCGGCGCTGGAGTGTCCCGGTACGACGGTTCGTGTCGTTCGCTGGGCGGCCGCCGGGCCCGATGAATCACAGGAGATGTGCATGTCTGATGCCCTCGCGCCGGTCGAGCCGGTGCTGGAACCCGCGGCAGCCGCGTTCGCGGAGGCGACCGCCAACCCGCCCTACCTCTTCGACCTGCCCCCCGCCGAGGGCCGCAAGGCCGTCGACGAGGTGCAGTCCGGCGAGATCGACAAGCCCGCGGTCGACGAGGAGTGGACCACCGTCACCGGCGGCCCGACGGGCTCCGTGCGCGTCCGCATCGTCCGGCCCGCCGGCGCCACCGGCACCCTCCCGGTCATCCTCTACATCCACGGCGCGGGCTGGGTCTTCGGCAACGCCCACACCCACGACCGCCTGGTCCGCGAACTCGCCGTCGGCGCGAGGGCCGCGGTCGTCTTCCCCGAGTACGACCTGTCGCCCGAGGCCCGCTACCCCGTCGCCATCGAGCAGAACTTCACCGTCGCACGGTGGATCGTGGAACAGGGCGCCGGCAAGGGCCTGGACGGCACACGGCTGGCCGTGGCGGGCGACTCGGTCGGCGGCAACATGACGGCCGCACTGACCCTGATGGCCAAGGAACGCGGCGGTATCCCGCTGGTCCAGCAGGTGCTGTTCTACCCGGTCACCGACGCGAACTTCGACACCGGCTCCTACCACCGGTTCGCCACCGGCTACTTCCTGCGCCGCGACGGCATGCAGTGGTTCTGGGACCAGTACACCACCGACGAGACCGAGCGGGCACAGATCACCGCGTCCCCGCTGCGCGCCACCACCGAACAACTGCAGGGCCTGCCCCCGGCCCTGGTCATCACCGGCGAGGCCGACGTCCTGCGCGACGAGGGAGAGGCCTACGCGAACAAGCTCCGCGAAGCGGGCGTACCCGTCACTGCCGTACGCTTCCAGGGCATCATCCACGACTTCGTGATGCTCAACGCCCTGCGCGAAACACACGCCGCCGAAACCGCCATCACCCTCGCCGTCCACACCCTCCACACGGCCCTGCACGCCGGCTGACCTGACAGCCCGCCCTGACCAGTAACAAAGGAGAAAGACACACATGGCCACCAAGCCGGCCCCGACGGTCGTCCTCGTGCACGGAGCCTTTGCCGACGCCGGCAGTTGGTCAGGGGTCATCGCGGAGTTGCAGGACCATGGCGTCGCCGTGGTGGCGCCGCCCAACCCGCTCCGCGGCCTGGCCTCCGACGCCGCGTACATCGCGTCCGTGGCGTCTCAGATCGACGGTCCGGTCGTCCTGGTAGGCCACTCCTACGGTGGTGCGCTCATCACCGTGGCCGGTACCACGGAGAACGTCGTCGGACTCGTCTACGTCGCTGCCTACGCCCTCGAAGAGGGCGAGAGCCTCGGTGAACTCCAGGGCCGCTTCCCGCTCTCGCCGCTCGTGAGCAACCTCAAGGAGGCGACATACCCGGTCGAGGGCGCTGAGCCCGCTGTCGAGGTCACCATCAAGGCCGAGGCGTTCCCGGCCGTCTTCGCCGCGGACGTCCCGGCCGACGTCACCAAGGTGCTCGCGGTGGCGCAACGCCCGCTGGCCGTCGGCGCGTTCGAGGAGACGGCACCGGTGGCCGCATGGAAGACCAAGCCCGCCTGGGCGCTCGTCGCCGGCGCGGACGAGGCGATCAACCCCGAGGTGGAACGCTTCGGTGCCCAGCGGGCCGGGGCGACGACCGTCGAGATCGACGGTGCCTCACACGCGGTCGCCGTATCCCAGCCCAAGGCCGTTGCACAGCTGATCCTCGACGCGGTGCGCGCCACGAGCTAGCTCATCCACTCAGCCGCGCGGACCGCGTCGATCAGTCCGCGCGGCTGACGCGTTCCCTCGTCGTGGACGGCAGACGCTCCCGTCCATGCCGGATTCCGGCGCCGATGCGATCGAGGACCGCAGGATGCGTGTGTGCCCGTGGGGCGCGGTGTCAGGTCCGCGCCCCACGGGCCGCTCGGGGATCGCTGTCAGGCGGTGGTGATGCGCAAGACCGCCCGGCTGGTCAGTGCGCGGCTGTGCGGTGCACCGTTGTCCAGGGCGCGGTGCAGCGCGAGTCCTTCGATGAGCGCGTCGAGTTGACGTGCGGTGTCGGGGTCGAAATGCCGTTCCAGCAACTGTCTGCTGCGGCGCATCCATGCCTGGGTCAGTTCCTGGTACTCCGGCCGCCGGGCGGCCAGGGTGTAGAGCTCCTGGGTCAGGATCAGGTCGCGGCGGGGGCCGTCGGAGAGCGTGTGCACCAGGTCGGTGACGGCCTCACGCGCCTGTTCGGGCCCCTCGGCGCGGCTCAGGTACTCCTCGAAGACGGCCACGATCTGATCGGCGAAGCGCGTGAAGGCTTGGCGCAGCAGGTCGTCCATGCCACTGAAGTGGTACGTCATCGAGCCGAGGGGGACGGCGGCGCGGGCGGCGATCTTACGGTGGGAGACACCGGCCACGCCTGCCTCCGCGATGTGGTCGAGCGTCGCGGCGAGGATGCGCTCGCGGCGCTGCGGGTCAGCGTGTCCGGTGGCCATCTGCGACGTACCCCTAGAGGGTCCGGATCGGGCGGGCGGGATTGCCGACGGCGACGACATCGGCGGGGATGTCCTTGGTGACCACTGCGCCCGCGCCGATGACGCTGTTGTCCCCGATGGTCACGCCGGGACAGACGATCACGCCGCCACCCAGCCACACGTTGTTGCCGATCGCGATGGGCAGCGCGGCCTCCAGCTTGTCGCGCCGGGGCTGCGGTTCCACGGGGTGGGTGGGCGTGAGGAGTTGGACGTTGGGCCCGATCTGACAGTCCTCGCCGATGGTGATCGCCGCGACGTCCAGCGCGGTGAGGTGGTAGTTGACAAAGCTGCGGGCGCCGATGGTGATGTTGCTGCCGTAGTCGACGTAGAGCGGCGGGCGCACCTCGACGTCCTCGCCGACCGAACCCAGCAGTTCCGCCAGGACCGGCCGGGCCTTGCCCGGATCCTCCAGGTGCGCGGCCTGGTAGCGGGCGGCGAGCTGCACGGCGCGCTGTTGCCTGCGCGCGATCTCGGGATCGTCGGCGATGTAGAGGTCACCCGCAAGCATGCGTTCCAGGTTGGTGCGCGGGTCGTCGGCAAAGTAATCGGTCGGCATGCGTACGATCGTACACTTCGGAGTGTACGATCGTACGCCCGGTCCCCCGGGAACCCGCCCCCGTGATCGGATCGCCTACACTGCGCGCTCCTCACCGTTCTTCATCACATGCCCCGCGATCCGGGCGTCGGCGAGCCGGTCGACGAATGCGTGCGGGTCCTGGTCCCGCCAATGCATGGGAATCACCGTGCGGGCCTGAAGGATCTGGGCGGCGCGCACCGCGTCGACCGGTTCCATGACCATCCTGCCGTCGATGGGAAGGAGAGCCACGTCGACGGGCGCGAACAGTGCCATGTCGCCGAACAGCGCGGTGTCGCCCGCATGGTAGATGGTCGTGCCATCGATATCGACGACGAATCCGCAGGGGGCGCCGAGTTCGACCCGCCAGTTCTCTCCGATGCCCAAGGGCGAGTCGTGGACGGCCGGCACGCACTTGATGCTCGCGCCGTCGAGGGTGAGACGTCCGCCCAGATGCAGGGGTTCTATCTTGAGCTTGGCCCCACCGGCGTTTGCCGCGATGACACCCTCGGTCAGAGCCGCCGCGAGGTCGGCGTCGCCGCTCGCGAGTGCCGCCGTGGCCTCGGCCGTACTCTTGATCTTCACCACTTCGACCTTGACCCGGTGCTTGGCGAAGATCCCCTGGTCGAGGCCGGCGGTGACCGCGAGAAACGAACTGCCTGTGATGCTCGACGCGAGCCTCACGGTGGCGCCGTCCTCATCGCTCTTGATGCCCGGGTTTTCAGCGCAGGCCGCGAGGCCCAGCGCGAGCGCGATTCTCGACGGTGGCGTACCAACGGTCATAGGCGGCCGGGCCGTACGGAGGAGCGGCCGACTCGAAGGTCCGCACGACGGACATCAGGCGCCGCACGGGTGCACGGGAGACCCGGTCGTCATTGAACGACTCCACCCCGAGGTGACCGTCGACGAGGGCGGCGGCGACCGTGTACTCCATGCTGAACCTGGCCTGGTCGGCGGTCTCCGGGTGGTGGTGGATCGGTCCGGTCAGTCCGCTCGGCTGCACGGTGACCGCGACATCGACGATGGTGTCGGGGTGGACGCCCGAGGCATGAATCTCGACGGCTGCTTCGCCGGCCGGGTGCACGGCGTAGCAGGCGGGGAATGCCTTGACGTTCAGTCCACGGGTCGTCAGGGTCCAGCGCTCGGCCAGAACCTTCGCGACGGCGCTGAGATCGGAGTCCACCCCGAAGAGCGCGAAGTAGCCGAGGGGCGCTTCGAGTTGGCCGGGATCGGCGTCGACTCCCTGGCGGCGAGCCGCGCCGCGAGGATTCCGTTGCCCGCCGCCATCCCCGCGTGCACGGGTTTGACACTGAAACCGCAGTTCTGGCGGCTTCCGGCGGCCATGGAGGCTGCGACGCCGAGTGCGTTGCGCAGTTCGGCGGTGGTGAGCTGGAGCAGCGTTCCGGCCGCGGCAGCCACCCCGAGTACCCCCACCGTCTCGGTTGCGTGCCAGCCGGCCGTCCAGTGTGCGCGGACCGGAAGGGCGGCCGACACAGCGCACATCACCTGATGACCGATGACATAGGCACGCAAGAGCTGATCGCCGGGAAGGTTCAGTTCTTCGCCGAGGGCGAGTATGGGCGGCACCAGTACCACGCTCGGATGACCGTTGACATCCGAGAGGTGGTCGTCGAAATCCATCGCGTGGCCGGCGGTGGCGTTCGCGATGGCGGCGCTGTGGGCACCGACCTTCTCACCGGTGCTGAGCGTGGTGGCCCCTCCACTGCCGTCGATGAGTCGCAGTGAAGTCTGCAGGGCGGTGACCACCGGTTCGTGAGCTCCCGCCACGGCGACGCCGATCGTGTCGATGAACGCGTTCACGGCTCGGTGTGTCACGGCCTCGTCGAGTGGGCCACGTTGTGCCTCGATGCAGAAGTCGGCGATCTGGCTGGTGACCGGCACATCGTGGTTCATCGGGTCACCTCCGCGGCGCCCTTGAGCACCGACGACAGCGCGTGGGACATGAGCCGTGCCTGGGAGACGAGGAGCACGCCGGCGCCTTGTTCGACGGCGGACAGGGCGTCGGCCCGGGAGCCGGCTGAGAGGCCGAGGGCGGCCTCACCGGCGCCGATCTCGGCTACGGCCGCTTCGATGAGCTGCCGCACTTCGGGGTGCGAAGGGTCACCGGGGTGGCCCGCCGACGCAGCGAGGTCATGGGCCCCGACGACGAGGGCCTTCACCCAGGGATGGGCGGCCAGTTGCTTGACGGCGGCCACCGCCTCGACCGTCTCGACATGGACGATGAGATCAATGCCGTCACGTCGCAGGGAGTCCACGAACGCCGGGTAGCCGCCGGGGTGGTGGCCGAACGAATTGGCTCGGGCCCGTCCGATGCCGCGCTGTCCGTCGGGCGCGAAGCCGGCCCACCCGACAACCTGGTCGACGTCGGCCGCGCTCGTCACCTGGGTCAGTTCAAGGACGGTGAGCCCGGCGTCCAGACACATCAGTACGGGCTCCTGGCGACACTGAGTGCGGCCGACGAGATCGACTCCGCCGACTGCGCAGGCCCGGACCAGGTTCGACAGGTCGGCTGCCGTCGGTGTGGCGTGCTCTATGTCAAGGGCAACCGCGTCACAGCCAAGGGTGCCCAGGAACTCCGCCACGTCCGGCGACGGGAAGTCCAGCGTGACGACGACGGCGGCCCTCCCGCTTGCGCCCACACTGTCCCCACGCATGTGTTTGGCCAACGGCCTGAGATGCATGTCGGGCCTGAGCAGTCGGGACGTCGCGGATCGGCTGGGCATCGGGTCTGCGCGGGGTACTGACGCCCGGCGCCTCTGAACAGGCGCGGGAAAGGTAATCCCCGATAGTGATGAATCTCACACTACATGCGTCACATATGATCGGTTAACCACCCTGAAGGCGGGAAGCCGCTCATACGTACAGAAATCTCCTCATGGAGAGGAGACGGCAGCAATGTCGTATCCACAGCACTCCACGGGCATGACGGGACACCCCGAGATTGCAGAGATGCGGGAGCGACTCGAACGCACGGCCTCCTCGGGCAGGGCGATCGCCCTTGAGGGACTGATCCTCCTGGCCGGTGTGTATGCCGCGATCTCGCCCTGGGTCGTCCACTTCTCGGCGCAGCCCGATATCACTGTGAACAACCTGATCGTCGGCATCACCGTCGCCCTGATCGGTTTCGGCCTGACGCTTGTTCCGGAGCGGATGTTCCGCCTGGTGTGGACCGTCGTGCCCCTCGGCGTCTGGCTTCTCATCTCCCCCTGGGTGGTCACCGCCACCCACGGCGCGCGGGCGGGCATCGTATGGAACAACTGCTGGCTCGGCGCTGTCACCCTTCTGCTGGGGCTGGCCGCCATGGGCCTCACCATCGGCACCACGCGGGGCACCCGTCGTTGAGAACATGAGCGTGTCGTGCTCCGCTCGCAGGTACGACACGCTCTTCCGTGACGGCGGGGTCCCGTACACCGCATCACACGCGAGGTGCGCCTCGGGAGGCCCGACGGTCAGCACTCCGCCACGGAGCGTGGCGTCCGTTTCTCCGGCTTGCCGGGCCCGGGGCGTGCGCGCAGCGTGGGCGTTGTGACGCTCTCCCACAGCACGCTGCCCCACGGCACGCTCTCCCACGGGACGCTGGCGCACCGGCTCATCGCCGATCACCTCGTCGACGGTGTGATGGAGCCGGGCCGGGAGATCGGGCTGCGGATCGACCAGACGCTCACCCAGGACGCGACCGGCACCCTGGTGATGCAGGAGCTGGAGGCCCTCGGCCTTGACCGGGTCCGCACCGAGGTCAGCGTCCAGTACGTCGACCACAATCTGCTCCAGGCGGACGAGCGCAACGCCGAGGACCACGTCTTCCTCCGCTCCGCCTGCCGCCGCTACGGCATCTGGTACTCCAAGCCCGGCAACGGCGTCTCCCACCCCACCCACATGCAACGTTTCGGCATCCCCGGCAAGACGCTCGCCGGGTCCGACTCGCACACCTGCGCGGCCGGCTCACTCGGCATGCTCGCCCTGGGCACCGGCGGTCTGGAGGTCGCGCTCGCCATGGCCGGGCGGCCCCTGCATGTGACCATGCCGGAGATCTGGGGCATCCGCCTGACCGGTCGACTGCCTGCCTGGGTGAGTGCCAAGGACGTGGTACTGGAGCTGCTGCGCCGCCACGGCGTCAAAGGTGCGGTCAACCGGATCCTGGAGTACCACGGTCCGGGCCTTTCGCACCTGACCGCGATGGACCGGCACGTCATCGCCAACATGGGCGCCGAGCTGGGCGCCACCACCTCCGTCTTTCCCGCCGACGACGCGGTGCGCGACTTCCTGCGCGCCGAGGACCGTGAGGCCGACTTCCGCGAGCTGGCCGCCGAGCCGGACGCCGTCTACGACCTGACCGAGGAAGTCCACCTCGCCACGCTCGAACCGCTCATCGCCCGGCCCACCTCGCCCGGCAACGTCGTACCGGTGAGCGAGGTCGCGGGCGAGCCGATCGGGCAGGCCGTCATCGGTTCCTCCGCCAACCCGGGGCTGCGTGACTTCGCCGTCGCCGCGGCCATCGTCGCCGGCCGCCAGACCGACCCGGCCGTCAGCTTCGACGTCAACCCCACATCGCGTGAGATCATCGCCGACCTCACCAAGGCGGGCGCCACCTTCGAGCTGATCGCTGCAGGGGCCCGTATCCACCAGGCCGGCTGCTTGGGATGCATCGGCATGGGGCAGGCCCCGGCACCCGGCCGGAACAGCCTGCGTACCTTCCCGCGCAACTTCCCCGGCCGTTCCGGCACCGAGCAGGACGCGGTGTGGCTGTGCTCCCCGGAGACGGCCGCCGTGTCCGCGCTCACCGGTACGATCACCGACCCGCGCGTGTGGGCGGCGGAGCAGGCAGTGCCGTACCCGGACCTCACGCTGCCCGAGCGCGCGTCGGTCAACCGCGCCATGCTGGAGCCGCCGCTGCCATCCGAGGAAGCCGCCCTGGTCGAGTTGGAACGCGGCCCCAACATCTCCGGGCTGCCCGGCTTCGACCCGTTGCCGGACGAACTGACGGGCCCGGCCCTCCTCAAGTGCGGCGACAACGTCTCCACCGACGAGATCTCCCCGGCCGGAGCGAAAGCGCTGCCGTACCGCTCGAACATCCCGAGGCTCGCCGAGTTCACCTTCACCCGGATCGACCCCGACTATCCCCGGCGCGCCGCCGACCTGGCCGCCGACGGCCGTCCCGGCACACACTTCGTCGTCGCAGGCGACAACTACGGCCAGGGCTCCTCCCGCGAGCACGCCGCCATCACCCCTCGCCACCTCGGGTTGCGCGCCGTCGTCGCCAAGTCCTACGCCCGCATCCACTGGCAGAACCTGACCAACTTCGGCGTCCTGCCACTGGAGTTCGACGAGCCGGGCGACTACGACCGCATCGACACCGGCGACCGGCTGCACCTGGGGAACCTCCGCACGGCCCTGGCCCCCGGTGCCGAGCCCCGCCTGCGACTGCACAACGTCACCAAGGACGAGACCTACCGGGTCCGTCACCGCCTCTCCGACGGCCGCAGGCGCACCGTACTCGCCGGAGGCACCATCGCCTCCCTCGCCCGCGAGGAGCGAGAAGAACCGGGAGGCACCGAGGACCGGATCACGCCGACTGATCCTGACGGCCTCGGCGGCAGCGGTGGCTGACCCCCATGCGGACGCGACCGGGCTCGCCCCTCGCGGCTCCCCTGCCGTGGGGGGCCTTGTTCAAGAGGTGCCGAGGACGGTGCGAGCGGCTACCGATCGCCGCGCAGATATCGGGTGATCATGTCGACGAGTTCGTTCTCGAACGTCTCGACCTGGATGGTTCGCGGGTCGGCCATGAGCTTGTGGGTGTTCATCTCCACGGTGCCGACGATCAGTTCGGCCGCGGTGTCGAGGTCGCCTACGCGGACGTCCGGGTGTCGGGAGAGGAGGTCGCGCACCTGGGCCACGCGCATCCTGCCATGGCGTTCGATCGTCTCGATCAGTTCCTGCGAGACCGGCGCCTCCTCGATCATGATCCGTAGCAGCTGCGGATCGTCGCGGTGGTTGTCGATCGCATCGCGGACCAGTGCCCGCACCGTCGCCTCCAGGCTCCCGGCGGACAGATCAAGCTGGTCGGCCTGCGTCCATGTGCCACGGTCGATGTGCCGCACCAGCAGCTCGGCGAGGATGGCGTCCTTGTTCGGGAAGTACTGGTACAGCGAGCCGATGGAGATGCGGGCGCGTTCGGCGATGCGGTTGGTGGTGCCGGCGGCGTAGCCGTACTCGGCGAAAACGTGAGCAGCGGCGGTGAGGATGCGCTCACGGGTGAGTTCGGCGCGCACCTGGCGAGGCTTGCGACGTGGCTGAAGACGGCGGTCGGCCGACGGCATCCGAGGATCCTCCAGGGGCGCGGAAAGCGAGTAGCCAAAGAGCTGAGTTATTACTCAGAATACTGTCATGAACTGCGGAAACAAGCTCATTCCCGGAGTGGGTGATGGGCCGTGATCCCCAAGGTGCAGCTGCCCGAGTCGCGCACGATGATCACGCTTGAGGTGCGGCGCCGTGAGTTCCTCACTCCGGGCTTCGCGAGCGTCACCCTCGGCGGCCCGGCCGTGCGGGACCTCACCGTCGTCGGCAACGACCAGGCGGTTCGCCTGTTCTTCCCCCGGGAGGGACAGACCACGTTACGGATGCCGACCGTGTCGAACGACGCCTGGATCGCCCAGCTGATGCTGCTGCCGAAGTCGGTCCGCCCGTGGGTGCGCAATCTGACGATCCGGCGCGCAAGGCCTGCGGATGACGAGATCGACATCGAGTTCGCCCTGCACGGCGACTCTCCCATGTCGTCCTGGGTGCGCCGGGTCGAGCCGGGCGACCCGGCGGGGATCTTCGACATCGGCACCATGTACCGGCTGCCGGAGCACGCCGAGGGGCAACTGCTGGTCGCAGACGAGACCGCGCTGCCCGCCGTCTTGTCGATCCTCGACGGAACACCGCCGTCGCTGGCCACGGAGGTCTACCTGGAGGTGGCGGCCGCCGCCGACATCCGGCCCGTCGAGGCGCCCGCCGGCGTCCGCGTCCACTGGTTCGGCCGCGACGACGAAGAACTGCGGCCCGGCACCCTGGCGCTGGACGCGGTACGCCGCGCGTCGCTGCCGTCCGGCCCCTTCTACACCTGGGTCGCGGGCGAGTCCCGGCTGGCCACGACGGTGCGGCGGCATCTGGTCAACGACCGTGGTGTGCCCAAGCGTGACATCTCGTTCTTCGGCTACTGGCGCCTGGGCCGGTCCGCCCCCGGCTGAGAGGACTCCCCGTGCAGCACGCAGACCCGTCGAACACCCCGCGCCGGCTGACGACGGCGCACGAGGTCGAGACAGCCGTCGGCCGCCCGGCGCCGATGATCAGGCTCAAACAGATCGGCGCCCTCGACGAGGGCTGCCGGGCCGTCCTCGCCCGGTGTCCCATCGCGGCCTTCGGCTACCGGGACGCCGACGGCGCCGGCAGGACGACCTTCATCGGCGGCACCCCGGGGTTCACACGCGTCCGCTCGGCCACGCGGATCTCGTTCTCCCTGCCCGAGTCCCGTGCCCCGCACGGTCCGGTCTCGTTCTTCTTCCTCCTGCCGGGCGTCCGGGAGATCCTGCGCGTCAACGGTTCGGTGGCCGCGCGGAAGGGCACTGAGACGACCGTCGACATCCAGGAGGTGTACGTGCACTGCGCACAGGCCGTCCTGCGCTCCCGTCTGTGGCAGCCGCCCGCCCCGGTCGGGCCTGCCGCCCAGATCGCGGGCGACGGGCCTTTGTGCCGGCCCGGCGTCGCCGCGTTCCTGGCCGCGGCGCCCTTCCTCGCGCTGTCCACCTGGGACTCCTCCGGCGGGAGCGACACCAGTCCGCGCGGAGACCGGCAGGCGGCGACGCGGATCCTGGACAGCCGCACGCTCGTCATCCCCGACCGCAAGGGCAACAAACGCGCCGACACGCTCCACAACCTGCTGGAGGACGACCGGCTCTCGTTCGCCGCGCTCGTTCCGGGACGCAGCGGCGTGCTGCACGTCCGCGGTCGCGGCACGATCACCGACGATGCCGCGCTGCTGGAGACGATGGCGCTGCGCGGGATGCCCCCGCACCTGGCACTGGTCATCGACGTCGAGCACGCCGAGGTGACCGTCAACGACGCCGTGGCGCGCTCACGGCTGTGGACCCCCGGCACGCACCTCGCTCGCGGCACCGCGCCGGACCTGATGGCGCTGGCGGGAGAACACCTCGCCGCGAACTCGGCGGGCTCCGGCGGCACTCCCGTCATGATTTCCGCGGTCCTGCTCAAAGCCCTCGGGGCCGTCCCCGGGATGAAACGGCTGCTGCGGCTGGTGATGAACCGTGCCTACCGTTCCGGGCTGCGCAAAGAGGGCTACGAGAACATCGGGCCCGGCGCGGGCGGTCGGCGCGGGGGCTCCCTGCGCCGACGCGGTGCCGACGACGGCGGAACGGCCAACTCCGTGCGGTAGGTGCGCATCGCCGAGGTGGCGGGCCGGTGCCTCCCGGGGCCGACCGATCAGATCTCGCAATTCGTCATGACATCCGTTTTCATGTAGCGTCTGCCGTGCTCACCCGAGAAGGAGAACCATGGCAGTCCCCAAGCGCAAGATGTCCCGCAGCAACACCCGTCACCGCCGCGCCCAGTGGAAGGCGGCCACGCCGACGCTGGTCCCGCTCACCATCGACGGCGTCCGGCACCTCGTACCGCAGCATCTGGTCAGGGCGTACGAGCGCGGGCTGCTCCGCCCCGAAGACTGAAGGGAACAGGCGTGATCCACGACCGGCTGCCGGTGACCGTACTGTCCGGCTTCCTCGGTGCCGGCAAGACCACTGTGCTCAACCATGTGCTCGGCAACCGCGAGGGACTGCGCGTCGCGGTCATCGTCAACGACATGAGCGAGGTCAACATCGATGCCGCGCTCGTGCGCGGCGGCGAGGCGGCGCTGTCACGGACCGAAGAGCGACTGGTCGAGATGACCAACGGATGCATCTGCTGCACCCTGCGCGACGATCTGCTGGTCGAGGTGGACCGCCTGGCCCGTGAAGGCCGGTTCGACTACCTCCTCATCGAGTCCAGCGGCATCTCCGAGCCCATGCCGGTCGCCGCCACCTTCGCCTTCGCCCGCGACGACGGCGCCACCCTCGCGGAGACCGCCCGCCTGGACACCATGGTCACGGTCGTCGACGCAGCCAATTTCCTTCCCGAACTGGAGAGCGGGGACGAGCTTGTCGAGCGGGGACTCGACCAGTACGAGGGCGACGAACGGACCGTCAGCGACCTGCTGTTGGACCAGATCGAGTTCGCCGACGTCATCGTGCTCAACAAGCTCGACCTGGTCGACAGCGCCACCGCCGACCGACTGCGTGCGACACTCACCCGCCTCAACCCGGCGGCCCGGGTGGTGTCGGCCAGCCACGGACGCGTGACCGTCAAGGACGTACTGGGCACCCGGCTCTTCGACCTCGAACGGGCCCAGCAGGCGCCGGGCTGGATCATGGAACTCAACGGCGACCATGTCCCGGAGACCGAGGAGTACGGCATCTCCTCCACCGTCTTCCGGTCTCCTCTGCCGTTCCATCCGAACCGGTTGTGGCGGTTCGTCACCGAGGAGATGGACAACGGCGCCTACGGGCAGATCCTGCGTTCCAAGGGTTTCTTCACCCTGGCCAGTCGTCCGCGTGTGACGGGGCTGTGGTCCCAGGCCGGCTCCATAGCCCGCTTCGAGCCCTCGGCCGCCCATGACGCCGACGGCCCGGCCGGCCAGGAGCTGGTCTTCATCGGCACACACCTGCACGCCGAAGCACTCCAGGCAGCACTCACCGACTGTCTGCTGGCCGACGGCGAGAGCCTGCCGACGGACGATCCCTTCCCTGCCTGGGACACCTACGGCATCGACGACACCTGCGACCACGAGCACCCCGACCTCGTGGTGCGGAGCTGAGGCCCCGGGCCGGCCGGTGGACGCGGCCACGGCACCGCCCGGCCCGGCGGAAGACACCCACTGCTGCTCCGGGGCGGCAATCTGACGGGGCGTCACTTCGGGCCGGGACTCCTGCAATGCGACCGCGTCCGTCCCGAACTTCGCGGCGGCCTGGGAGAGGGCGCCGAACACTATGCTGGGCTCATGGCTTTGGTGTTCGGTCGGGACGCCGTGCCGGAGCAGGCATGGACGTCGCTCACCGAAGGCGATCCCGTGCTTCTCGCAGGGCCGGCCGGGATGGGCAAGAGCGCCATCTGGCGTGCGTTGGCGGGCCGGGCACCACAAGCGGGCCGGCTGGTCCTGACGTGCGCGCCGGCGGAGTCGGAATCGTCGTTGGCGCCGGCGGCCCCGGCCGACGGCTGGACGTGACGCTCGGCCGCCCGTTGCTGGCACGTACAGCCCGGGACTTTGGCGGTAACCCGCTGCTGGCGATGGAGTTGGCCCGCGCGGTGCTGCGGTTGCCCCGGCTGCCCTCTCCCGGCGAGGACCTGCCGTTCCCCGCCACGATGACACGGGTGCTGGCCGACACCGTGCGCGCGCTGCCGTCGGCCGGCTTCGACGCGATCCGGCTGGCGGCTCTGCTGTCCGTGGCGAGTCTGCCGGACCTCCAGGCCGCCGGTGTGGACCCGCGTGCCTTCGACGCGGCGAAGGACGTCCGGTTGCTGACCGTTGCCGGGGCACGGTGCACCTTAAGGCCCCGCTCTATGCGGCGGCGGTCCGTGCGGACATGCCGACGGGACTGCGCCGCAGGCTGCATCGCCGGCCGGCTGACATCGTCGCCGATCCGGAGGAGCGGGCCCGCCAGCTCGCGCTGTGCGTGGTGGCGCCGGACGCCGCGGTCGCCGCCGAACTCGCGGCATCGGCGCAACGGCGGCGACGCCGGGGCGCCCCGCAGATCGCGGCCGGCCTCTACGAGCAGGCCGCGGGGCTGACACCCTCGCAGTTCACAGCGGATCAGGGCCGCCGCCCACTGGCGGCGGCCCGCTGTCACCATGACGGCGGCGACTACCGCGCGGCGGCGACAGCGGCGGCCCAGGTCGCCGAGGCGCGCGGCGGCGACCTGACGGCAGCCGCTTCACGCTCGGCCCCAGTCGGGCGAGCCGAGTGCTACGGCGGCGTCGCCGTGCTGGAGGACGGCACCAGGTCGTCCCCGTCGTCGGTCAGCGTGGACACCGCGGCAACGACGTAGAGACAGCCCGCCGTCACCACCGCGAGACCGGCCAGAAGCGGGGTCCAGGCCCTGAGCCTGGCGGTGGCCGTCCGGCCACGGACCCGTCTCTCCAGGACGGCGAAGCCGCGGATGGTGGCCACGCCGACTCCCGTGAGGGTCAGCGCCATCCCGATGCCGAATGTGATCACGATGGCCAGGGCGCCGAGCGCACGTCCCGTCAGCAGACCGCTGACGAAGATGAGGAACGCCGACGGCGATGGCAGCAGTCCGCCCGAAAGCGCCAGTGCCACAAGGCCCCGGCGGGACCATGGATTGACCAGCTGCTCCACGTGGTGGTGGGCGTGGGCGGTGGCCTCCTGTGCCGGGGTCTCGTGGCCATGGTGTTCGTGGGGGTGACCGTGCTCGTGGCCAGGCTCATGGGAGTGGCTGTGCTCATGGGAGTGGCTGTGCCCGTGGGAATGCCCACGGCGGCGCAGCTGCCGGTAGACCAGGCCCACGCCCACGCTCGCGACGACCGCTCCGGCCGCGGCCTGCATCCACGCGGTGGCGGTCTTCGTGCTGACCGCCGTGCTGCTCACCCCTACCCACAGCAGCGCGAGCACCAGCACCGAGAAGGTGTGCATCGTGGCAACGATCACGCCGAGGCGTACCGCGTCCTTGTGACGTCCCCGCGTTCCCACCAGGTATGCGGCTGTGATGCTCTTGCCATGGCCCGGGGCGACGGCATGAGCGGCGCCGACACCGAGCGCGACGATCAAGGCGATCCAGAAGAGCGCGTTCCCGTCGAAAAGGGCTATCAGGTGGTTGTCGAGGCTTCCGATGCCTGTCATGCGTTGCTCCTGGTACCTGAGCCGGTGTCGGCGGCCGTCACGGCTTCCGTGCCTGGGCCGCCCGGGGCTGCGGGGGACGCGGCGGGGAAGCCGGGTTTCGCGATGGCGGCGCCGCTGACGCCGGCCGCCGTCCTGCGGCGCGACCGCCGCAAGGCCCACCCGCCGATGGCCAGGGCGGCGACAGAGGTACCGATGGAGAAGAGCGCGACCGTCCTGCGGACGCTTCCGCCCGACGCCGTGAACCGTACGGGTGTGGTGGGCTCGGCGGAGGTGAACAGCGTCTGCTGCGGCTCGGCCGGTCCCTGTGCGGTGAGCATGGTCCGGTACGCCGGGTGAAGGTCCGTGAGGGCGCTGATCGTGACGTCCACTTCGGTCACCGGGGCCGGGCAGGCGAAGACCAGTTGAGCCCCCTGGGCCACGAAGTCCTCCATCGCCCCGGACACAGTCCCCCGGCAGGGCCGGCCGGCCTGACCGACCGCGATGTGCTTGAGCAGGTAGGCCCGCACAGCGGGCGACTGTTGCAGCCTCTGCTCGAACGACAGACCCGGGGAACTCCCGTCCCTGCCGTCGAAGACGCCGAGTGACCGACCGAGCAGCACCCAGTCCAGCTTGTCGGTGTTCCAGGCGAGCAGCAGCCGGGAGCCCTGGACGCTGACCTCGGCGGTGGACGGCGGACCGAACGGGTGCGCGTCCGCGGACGGGGCGGGCCCCACGAAGGCGGTGAGGACTGCCAGCGCAAGCCCTGCCGGCACGGTGCCCGGCGACAGCCGGACCAGTGCCCTGGAACGGGCAAGGATCTGCAGGGACACGGTGCGGTTCTTTCGTGCGGTCTGTGAACACCGGCGCTCGATGACGCGACGCCGGAACGGCACTTTGTCCGACCGGCCGGACCTTTGCCGGACGATCACATGGAGACCAGATGAACTTGCAGCCGCTGTCGAGCGGGCGGGTCTGCCGGGGTCGGCCGGCTGGAATGCGCGGGCGCGCCGGCATGGTCGCGCCGGGTGTGCACCGGTCCGGTCGGCGGTGCGCACCCGGCGCAGGGAATCGGCTCAGGCGCGGACCGGCGCCTGGGCGGCCGGTGCCTTCTCGTCGGCGGAGCCGTCGGCAGGCCCGCGCAGGGCGGGGATGAGGCAGGCGACGGCGGCCGACAACAGTGCGACGCCGCAGCCGATCAGCAGACCCGTGCGGAAGCCGCCCTCGGAGGCGAGCGTGTGGCCGCCCATGGTGATGGTCATCTGTGCCAGGACAACACCGATGACCGCGGAGCCGATGGTCGTGCCGAGCGAACGCATCAGGGCGTTGAAACCGTTGGCCGCCGCCGTCTCGGAGAGCGGTACAGCGCTCATGATCAGGGCGGGCATCGCGCCGTAGGCGAGGGCGACGCCGCTGTTGATCACGATGCCGACGACCATCAGGCCCCAGGCGGTCCCCATCAGCGGCAGCGCGATCCCGTACCCGGCCGCGATCACCACCGCGCCGCAGACCAGGGCGAACTTGGGGCCGCGTGCGTTGATCAGCTTTCCGCCCAGCGGAGAGACGATCATCATCATCACGCCGCCGGGCGCCATCCACAGGCCGGCCGCCAGCATCGACTGGCCCAGGCCGTAGCCGGTGGCCTCGGGGAACTGGAGCAGCTGCGGCGCGATCAGCATGAAGGCGTACATGCCGACACCGACGAGGATCGACGAAACGTTGGTGAGCAGCACCCGCGGGCGGGCCGTGGTACGCAGGTCCACCAAGGGTTCGCGGGTGCGCAGCTCGTAGATGCCCCATACGGCGAGCGCGGCGACCGCAAGCGCGAACAGACCGAGCGTGCTGCCCGAACCCCAGCCCCAGTCGCCGCCCTTGGAGATCGCCAGCAACAGCGACACCAGGCCGATGGCCAGCCCCACGGCGCCGGGTACATCAAAGCGCTGCCCCTTCGCACCGGCCGGCACATCCGGGACGATGAAGAAGATCAGCGCGCCGATCAGCAGGGCGAGACCGGCCGAGCCCCAGAACAGCACCCGCCAGTTCGCGTACTGGGCGACGGCCGCGGCCACGGGCAGGCCGATGGCGCCGCCGATGCCCATGGAGGCACTGACCAGGGCGATGGACCCGCTCAGTTTCTCCGCCGGTACGACATCGCGCAGCAGAGCGATGCCCAGCGGCACCATGCCCATGCCCATGCCCTGCAGGCCGCGTCCGACGATCATCGGCACGATCGAGGAGGCGAGCGCGCACACCACCGAGCCGACGACCAGCGGCACGGCACAGATCAGGAGCATGCGCCGCTTGCCGATCAGGTCGCCGAGGCGCCCGGAGACCGGCACACACACGCCCGCGACGAGCAGGGTGACGGTGACCACCCATGCCGCGTTGGAGGGGCTGGTGTCCAGGATCTGCGGCATCTCCGCGATCAGCGGGGTCACCAGCGTTTGCATGACCGCGGCGATGGTGCCGGCCAGCGCGAGCGTGGCGACGACAGCGCCTGAGCGGGTGGTCGGCTGGGGGCCGTCCATCATGGAGCTCCTCTGTGAAACGTCAATCGGAAGCGGCGAGCGCTCTGTGCATGATGCACATCAAGTGTGCCGACCATACCTCATGCATGATGCATATGATGGACGGCGAGGTGCACCCAGGGGCCCCGAGCAGAGGAGCGGGCACGTGAACAGGGCGGACAGGGCCACGGGCCGGGTCGAGTTCGAGCAGATGCTGCTGGGCCGCTACCTGCATCTGCACAAGGGCAGGGAGCGAAACCCCGGCAGTGTCCTGGACCGCAGCGCCTACATTCTCCTCAGCCGTGTCCGCAGGGAAGGCCCCATGTCGATCGGGCAGCTCGGCGAAGCGTTCGGCCTTGACGCGTCCACCCTGAACCGGCAGACGGCGGCCGCCGTGCGCGCCGGTCTCGTGGAGCGCATCCCCGATCCCGAGGGAGGGATGGCCCGCAAGTTCCGCATCACGGAGGAGGGCGCGCGGCAGCTCGAACGGGAACGCGCACGCATCATCGCCGGCCTGGACCGCGTCATGGCCGACTGGCCGGAGGCGGACATCGCGGCCTTCGCCGACTTTCTCCGGCGTTTCAACTCGGGTATCGAGCGCATCCACGGGCTGCCCTGGCCGCGTCCGCAGGCATCGATCCCGCCGGCCTGAGACGGGGCTTCCCGGGCCGGTGGCGCGACGGGGCCATGGGCGGCATCCTTCAGGGCAGGCACTCCGCCCGCCTGTGCCCCAGGCGTTTCCCCGGACCGCTCACAAGCGCGCAAGCTGGCACGGTGTGAGCCGTTCCGCAGCTCAGGAATTCTGTTGCCGGTGGTCTGGACATGGTGCAGTGAACGCGCCCGGGTATGCACTCCAGCGGTGTGCACCCTGCGGGCGGTCCCTCGGAAAGATCCGTAACGTCCAGTCACCTGACGGGGTGAGGATATGCCCAGGACTCCCAATGCCCGTCTGCAGGCGCTGATGGAGGAAGCCGGGCTGAGCCCGTCCCAACTCGCCCGCATGCTGCGCTCGGTCGCCGCCGAGCGCGGTGCCCCACTGGCCTGCGATCAAACCGCAGTGCGGCGCTGGCTGGCGGGCGCACACCCGAGGCCGCCTGCTCCCGCACTGTTGCTGGAATGCCTCTCGCGCAAGCTGGACAAGGCCGTCACCGCGCAGGACGCCGGCCTCACGCGCACTCCGGCAACCGTGATCAACTCGCCGGAGCAGGCCCCCGTCCGGACGCTCATCCAGCTCACCCAGGCCGAGTTCGACCCATCCCGCCGGGTCGTGCTGGGAGCGGGCGGCTTCAGTCTCGCCGCGCTCTCCCGAACCGGCCTGGCGATGTTCGATCACCCGATGGAGCAGCCGCCGGTCGCCCCAACCGCACCAACGCGCGCCGAGCAGGCCCACATTGACGAGATCAGTGCCATGGCGGCGCTGTTCCACGGCGCGGCCGAGCGGCACGGAGGTCAGTCGATACGGGCCGCGTTGGCCGCCTACCTCGCTGACCGTGTCGCTCCCCTGCTACGCGTCTCGACCCCCGACCCCGTGCACCGCCAACTGCTGTCCGCCATCGCCCGGCTGACCTTGCTGCTGGGCATCGCATCGGCCGACAGCGGACACCACGGCATCGGCCAGCACTACCACCGATCCGCCGCCCGGCTCGCCACCGACGCCAAAGATTCCGTCACGTTCGCCATCGCCTTGCGCGTCATGGCAACTCAGGCCCACGACCTGGGCCACCACAGCCCGGCGGTACTGAATCTCGCGGAACAGGCCGTTGCGCACGCCAGGCACGCCCCACCCGCCGTGCTCGCCTACGCCCTGGCCCACCTGGCGGTGGTGCAGGCCCATGACGACCGCCGTGCCGCCCTGGCGTCGCTCGCTCGCGCCGAGCACGTCCACGCGCGCGCCGACGCCGCGCCCGGCCCCTTCACCGGCTACCCGGCGGGCGCTCTGCATTACCAGCGCGCCCAGACCCTGGCAGAGCTGGGAGACCTCAACGGGGCCCGCGCGGCGCTGACGGTTTCGCTGCGATTGCGCACCGCCGCCGAACCTCGCGCCACCGCTCTCACCCGTGCGTATCTCGCCGAAACCCATCTGCGCATCGGCCACCTCGACGAGGCGCTCTCCCAGTGGCGGACCTTCCTCGCCGCCTACCCCACACTTCACTCGGCCCGCGCAGCCCGCCGTCTGCAGACCATGACCAGAGGGCTGCAGCCCCACCGGCGGCATCCTGCCGTCCGGCAGTTCCTCGCCGAGGCAGCCGCCCTCACCCCCTGACGCCGCATCGAGCCACGCGTGCGGTCACGCCGTCCGGACGGGGCCCCCGTGGCCGCCGGTCCGCCTTTTCACAAATGCACAATGTCGCCAAGTTCGCCCGTGTTCACCGCCCTTGAACGGCTGGGCACCGTTCACCTCGGGCGGTCTACTGGGTTGGTCACAGCGGGTTTGACCAACACCAGGTGTTGGGCTCACCGAGCCATGGAAGGAGAGAACATGCCTCGTCTTGCCCGATCGGACTGGTACGACCTTGCGCGGGACATGAACTGGACGCTGTCGTACGTGGAGGAAGCTGAGGCCTTCCCTGACACGATGTGCGCCAAGTTCGGCATCCCCGCCGAGAGCTGGTGGTCCTGGGACGAGCCCTACAAGATCAGCTATCGCGAGTATGTGCACAACCAGACGGCCAAGGAGGCGTCTGTCTACGCGGTGAACTCCGTGATCAGCCGTACGACGACCTACGAACAGCTCGATCCCGGCTGGAAGTCGGCCGCGCTGATCCACTTCAGTGCCGCGCCGTTCACGGAGTACATGGCGGGGTTCGGCGAGCTGCGGATGGCCCGGTTCGGGCGCGCGGCCGCATGGCGCAACCAGGCGGTGTACGGGTTCCTGGACGAGATCCGTCATGCCCAGATCCACCTCTACTTCTCGTACCAGCTGCTGGCCAAGGAACCCCGGATCGACTGGGCGAACAGGGAGCAGCACACCAACAATTGGGGCGCGATCGCGAACCGTTCCGAGATCGAAGACCTGGCCGTGGCCGCCGACGCCGTCTCGATCGGGGTGCAGCTGCCGTTCTCCTTGGAGACCGGCTTCACCAACCTGCACTTCATGAGTCTGGCCGCGGACGCGCTCAGCGTGGGAGACATCGACTTCGCGTCGTTGGTCGCCTCGGTCCAGACCGACGAGGCACGTCACGCCCAGCAGGGCGGGGCAACCATCGCGGTGCTGATGGCCAACGGCCGCAAGGACGTGGCCCAGCGCCTGGTCGACATCTCGTTCTGGCGGGGGTGGCGGCTGTTCTCGCTGCTCACCGGCGTCTCGACGGACTACTACTCGCCGCTTGAACATCGCGCGCGCTCGTTCAAAGAGTTCATGAACGAATGGATCGTCAAGCAGTTCCTCGACCAGATCCGCGAGGTCGGGCTGGAGAAGCCCTGGTAC
Organism: Streptomyces sp. NPDC004629; assembly: GCF_042873595.1. NCBI lineage: Bacteria > Bacillati > Actinomycetota > Actinomycetes > Kitasatosporales > Streptomycetaceae > Streptomyces > Streptomyces sp. NPDC004629. Next base: position 278,067 of record NZ_JBIALO010000008.1, read on the forward strand.
TGGGACGATCATTTCCTGCCGGAACTGGAGTGGATCCACCACGCCTACCATCTGGGCCTGTGGTACCTGCGGCCCACCCTGTGGTGGGATCCGGACGCGGGAATGTCCGCCGCCGAACGGGACTGGCTTGAGCAGAAGTACCCCGGCTGGAACGAGAGCTTCGGCAAGCCCTGGGACGTGATCACGCAGAACGTCCGGGAAGGCGCCGCCGAACGCACCGTGTCGGAGACGCTGCCCGTGATGTGCAACCTCTGCGACCTGGCGGTCCTCACCCCGATCGGCCACCTCGCCGGGCACCTGGAATCTCCGGCTCCGCTGACGGTCGAGCACAACGGCCGCAAGTACAGTTTCTGCTCCGCACCCTGCAAGTGGATCTTCGAGCAGGACCCGGAGCGCTACGCCGGACACCTCTCGCTGTCCGACCGCTTCGCGGCCGGCCAGATCCAGCCCGCGACCCTGGAGGGTGTGCTGGCCTACATGGGCATCAGCCCTGCCGAGAGCGGAAAGGACGCCACCGGCTACGCCTGGGCCGAGCCCGACCCGGCGACGGCACCCGCGGCTCTCCCCTTGCGCGTGTAGAACGCGGTGAACCGCGTTCCGTTCCCTTGAAATCCCTTGCAATCCCTTGCGTCCCCTCGGACGTACGAGCAGAGCGGAGGCACTGTGGCAGTCATGTTCGTCCGTGCGGTATTCGACGGTGACCTGATGGCCCGGCTGATCCCGGTCGACGAGGCCGACTCCCTGGCGGTCGTGGCCCGGACAGTGGCCGACCAGGCGATCGGAGTCACGGTTCCTCCCCGGGACCGGCCCATCGGCGTCTGGCACAACGACAACCTGCTGGACCAGCAGAACACCGTCCGGTCAGCGGGCATCACCCCGATGGACGTCGTGCGGGTGGCCTACGTATGAGCGATGACGTCCGCTGGGTGACGGTGCTGGCCGACAAGGAACTGCTTGAAGGCGACCTCCTGGACGTGGAGATCGACGGCCAGGCGGTACTGCTGCTGCGTCTGATCGGCGGTACCGTCAAGGCATTCCAGGCCACTTGTCCGCATCAGGGATCCCTACTGGCCGACGGCGACTGGGACACGGACAGCAACGTCCTGACCTGTCCCAGCCACCTGTGGGAATTCGATGTGCGAGACGGTCGGGGGGTCAATCCCCAGAACTGCAGACTCCGTGAATACCTCGTCCGCCTGAACGGGGACCGGCTGGACATCGCCGTTCCGGCCGGGACAGGCACGACGAGGCGCTGACGCCGCGGCCGTGGCCGCCGCCGGTGCGACCGTGGATGAGTACACGAACCAAGGGGCCGAAGTGCTGGACAACGAGCCGCATCCTGCGGCCAAGATGGTCGGACCGATCATTCGTGGGACGGATTCCGAACTCACTGATGCGATCATCGCCGCCATCGAGACAGACAACAACGACAAGAACATCCAAGTGATCGACAGGGGCGGCTACATAAGAATTCAGGCCGCATGGGAGTGCCGGCTCACCCGGGCCAGTCTCGAATACGAACTGGGCGCTCCCTACCCGCTGTCGCAGATCGAAAACGTCCTGACCGCATTCGCCGGCCGGATGAGGACCACCGATGACCAACTGACCTGGTATCTGGAGAGGCGGGAGACCGGCAGTGCACATCCGTAAGCGCCCAAAGCCGAAAGCCTGGAGCACGCTCGGTGACGTGAAGAGGAAACCGAGTGAGTACGAGGTGGTGAACGCCAGGTTCCTGCACAGCTTCCGACGTGATCCCGCCCCGTTCGAGATCTCTCCCGCCGCACCGGTGAACCAGTGGTATCTCAAATACCGGGAAGGGTCACCGTTTCAGGTGGAGGACTGGGAATCCTTCCATGACCCGCACCGCCTGACCTACCGGAAGTACGTACTCCAACAGCACGGCCGTGAGACCTACGTCGACGCGCTCATCGACGACCACGAATCCGCGGCCTCGGTGGAGAACCTTCAGCCGGAGTGGGTCCGCACCCTGGGGCAGCTAGCGGTGCCCATGCGGTTTCCGCTGCACGTACTCCAGATGACCAGCATGTACGTGTCGCAAATGGCACCCACCGCCTTCCTCGTCAACTGCGCCGGCTTCCAGGCCGGCGACGAGCTGCGCCGCGTTCAGTGGCTCGCCTACTGGACGAAGTCCCTGTCACTGGCCCACGGCGACGACCTCGCCGCCACCGCGACCACACGGGACACATGGGAGAACGATCCCGCGTGGCAGCCACTGCGACGAGCCCTGGAACAGCTCCTCACCGTCCGGGACTGGGGGGAGGCGTTCACCGCCTTGAACCTCGCCGTCAAGCCCGCCCTCGACACCATCCTCAACGGCAGCATGGCCTTGCTGGCCAAGCAGAACGGTGATGCGCTGCTCGCCGCCCTGCTCAAGGAGTTCGGGCAGGACAGCCGCCGCAGCCGGGACTGGAGCACAGCCCTGGCCCGGTACGCCATCGAGCAGCGACCGGAGTTGCGGCAGACCCTGAGTTCCTGGACGTCTGTCTGGCAACGCACCGCGACCGACGCGGTGACGGCACTGAGCGATTGCTTCGCCAAGGCACCCGTTCCCCTGTCGCACGAGGACGTCGCCGGCCATGTGTCCGCACAGCTCGACGCCGTCACGCAGGAATGCGGACTCGACACGGACGGCGGTTCGTCGGCGTGACCTCCACACGGCTCACCGCGTGCCGCGGTGGGCCGGCCCGGAGCGTGTCTGGAACAAGGGGTCAGTACCGGGTGCCGGGGCGGTCCGGGTGCACAGGGAGCAGGACGCGGAAGGCGGCGCCCTGTCCGGGTGCGGTGCGGACCTCCACATGGCCGTGGTGGGCTGTCACCAGGGAATGGACGATGGCGAGGCCGAGCCCGGCACCTCCTCCGTGCGTTCGGCCGCGGGCGTTGTCCGCGCGGTAGAAGCGGTCGAACGCGCGGGCGGCCTGATCGGGTGTCATGCCCGGCCCCTCGTCGCTCAGCTCAAGAACCGCCCGCCCGCCCCGGGTGCCGACACCGATGCGTACCGCAGTACCGGGCGGAGTGTGGGCGATGGTGTTGCCGACGAGGTTGGAGGTCACTTGGCGCAGGCGTGCCTCGTCGCCGAGGACGGGGGCGCCGCCGGGCGGGCCGCCGCCGGGGCCGGTCAGGGTCACGGGGCGCCGGGGATCGAGGGCACGCAGGTCGTGCAGGGCGTCGGCGGCCAGGGTGCGCAGGTCCATGGGGGTACGACGCAGTGGCAGGTGTGTGCCGCCGTCCGCGGCGTCCTCGTCGAGCCGTGCGAGCAGCAGCAGGTCCTCGACCAGGCGGACGAGGCGGGCCGCCTCGTGTTCGATGCGGTTCATCGCGGTGTCGACGTCGGTGCGCTCGGGCATGCCGCCCATGCGGTACAGCTCGGTGAAGCCTTTGATGCCGAACAGTGGGGTGCGCAGTTCATGGCTCGCGTCCGCGAGGAACGTGCGCATGCGCTCGTTGGTGGCGGCGCGTGCGGCGTCTCCTGCTTCGATCCGGTCCAGCATGCCGTTGAGCGCGGTGGACAGGCGGCCCAGTTCGGTGCGGGTGGAAGCCGGTCGGGGGACACGGCTGGACAGGTCGCCGTCCGCGATGGCCGCCGCGGTCGTCTCGATACGGCGCAAGGGACGCAGCCCGGCACGCACGGCGAACCATCCGATGCCTCCGAGGAGGGCGAGCACCACGAAGTCGACCACCAGCATCACCGTGCCGAGGTGCCGGATCGTCGAGCTGACCTGCGCCAGGGAACCGGCCACGACGACGCTGCCGTCCGGTGTGTGCCGGGTGGCAGCGAGGGGTTCGGCGATCACACGCCAGTCACCGCCGCCGTGCCCGGCCGTGGTCCGGAAGGGACGACCACCGTGGGCGGCGACGGCCGCCGCGGTGAGGACCGGCAGCCGCGGGGCGCTGCCGGTGGACGTGCGCAAGGTGTGCCGGACGCGGCCGTCGGCGTGCAGGTAGGCGACGTAGGTGTCGCCGGTCATCTCGCGCTGCACGGCGTCGCGTACCTGCGACGGCGCCGTGCCGCCCGGCGCCTGCGGCAGGTCGGGCAGGCGCGCCGCCACCGTGGCGGCGGTGTGCAGTCGGTTGTCCAGCTGGTGCACCAGCTGACGCTGGAGCAGGGTGACGAGCAGGGCGTTGCTGGCGAGCAGGGCGGCGACGAGCAGCAGCAGGCAGCTGGCCAGCAGACGCCCGCGCAGCGACAGCCCCCTGAGCGGGCCGCGGGTGGTTGCCGCGGTCACGGGCGGGGCCTGCGCAGTACGTAGCCGGTGCCGCGCACCGTGTGGATCAGCTTAGGCTCACCGGTGTCGATCTTGCGGCGCAGATAGCTGATGTAGGAGGCGACGATGGAGTCGTCGCCGCCGAAGTCGTAGTGCCAGACACGTTCGAGGAGCTGGACCCTGGGCAGGACCTGCCCGGCGTTCTCCATCAGCACCCGCAGCAGGCTGAACTCGGTCGGGGACAGCTGCACCGGCTGTCCGCTCCGGGTCACTTGGTGGCTGTCGGGGTCCAGCTCCAGCTCCCCCACGACCAGGCGGCCGTCCTGTCGGCGGCCGCTGGTGCGGCGCAGCACCGCCTGGATGCGCAGGATGAGTTCTTCGAGGTTGAACGGCTTGGTGACATAGTCGTCCCCGCCGGCCCTCAGGCCGCTGATGCGGTCCTCGGTCGCGTCGCGTGCGGTGAGGAACAGGATCGGCGGGTGGCCGGTTCCCCGGCCGGCATGCCGCTCGCGCACCTGACGGGCCACCTCGAAACCGTCGATGTCGGGCAGCATCACGTCCAGGACGATCAGGTCGGGGCGCCGGTCTCGGACCGCGTCCAGTGCCTGGGTGCCGGACTCGGCCGGGACCACATCGAATCCGGCCAGCCGCAGGCTCGCCGACAGCAGTTCGCGCAGGGTGGGTTCGTCCTCCACCAGCAGCAGTCGTTGTGTCGTCGTCATGCCACCTGTCCCCGACCGTCGATCGTCCGCTTCTCGGTGTCCGGGCCTGCTAGGCGTCGCGCCTGCGGAAGACGACGAACGCCGCCGCCATCAGAACGGCCACACAGCCCGCCATCACGCCGAGACCGGCCCAGGGGCCCAGCAGCGCGGGATCGTGGTAGCCGGTGATGATCTGTCCGCCGGCGATCGGCGGCCAGTACGTCGACACCCAGTCGCCGACCGCGCCGGGCAGGGCCGGTGCGAACGCCTGGACGATCAGCATCACTGCGAACAGCGTCGTCACCGTGGCCGTCGTACTGCGGATCACGGTGCCCAGAGCCAGTCCGAAGAGCCCGGCCAGCGCCAGATACAGGCCACCGCCGAAGACGCCGCGCAGCGCCGTGCCGTCGAAGAGCGAGAGGTGCGGAGCGCCCGCCCCGGCCAGCGCCCCCTGCCCGACCAGGAACCCGGCCAGCGACACCACGATGCCGGCCGGCAGCCCCACGCCCGTCAGGACCACGGCCTTGCACGCCAGAACCCGGGCCCGGTGCGGGACGGACGTCAGCGTGCTGACGATCGTGCGCGCGCCGTACTCGGAGGAGATGACCAGGCCGCCCAGCAGACCCAGGGCGATCTGCGCGAGCAGATAGCCGCGCAGGCTGGTGGCCAGAGGGTCGAACGTGGCCTGGTCGGCAGGTGTCATGCTCGCGTAGTCGGTGCCTGCGGACGAGCCGTTCAACGCGGCGAGGCCCGTGCAGAACGCCAGGGTGCCGAGGATCACATACAGCGTCGACCGCATCGTACGGATCTTGATCCATTCGGCGTGCAGGCAATGCACGAAGGTCGCCTTGCCCGCTGTCGTCTGCGGCTTCGGCGGCTTCGGCGACCTCGCGGTCTTCGGCGTCTTCGGCGTCTTCGGTCGAAGCAGTGTGGGGATGCGGCTCATCGGCTCGTCTCCTTCTCGGCCTGGTACTCCACCGCATCGCGGGTCAGATCCATGAATGCCTGCTCCAGCGAGACCTGGCGCGGTGACAACTCGTGCAGTTCGACACCGCCTGCCGCCGCCAGGGCCCCGATCTCGGCGGTTTCCAGACCGGTCACCACCAGGGTGTCGCCGCCCTCCGTGCGCACGTCCACGGCCGTGGCCAGCATCCGGCGCAACGCCTCGACCTGCGGGGTGCGCACCAGAACCGCGCGTTCGGAGTGCGCTTCGATGAAATCCTTCATCGTCGTGTCGGCGATCAGCTTTCCGCGGCCCACGACGATGAGGTGGTCGGCGGTCAGCTCCATCTCGCTCATCAGATGGCTGGACATCAGCACGGCGCGGCCCTCGGCGGCCATCCTCCGCATGAGCGTGCGGATCCACACGATGCCCTCCGGATCCAGTCCGTTGAGGGGTTCGTCGAAGACCAGCACCGGTGGATCACCCAGCAGCGCGTCCGCGATACCGAGCCGCTGGCGCATACCGAGGGAGAACGTTCCCGCCCTGCGCCGGCTCACCTTCTCCAGGCCCACCTCGGCCAGCGCCTCGTCCACCCGGCCGCGTGGGATCCCGTTGCCGGCCGCGAGCGCCAGCAGGTGGTGGTACGCGGTGCGGCTGGGCAGCACCGCGCCGGGGTCCAGCAGCGCCCCGACGGCCCTCAAAGGTGCGGGCTGCGCGGAATACGGCCGTCCGCACACGGTCGCGGTGCCCGAGCCGGCGGCGTCCAGGCCCAGGATCAGGCGCAGCGTCGTCGACTTGCCGGCGCCGTTGGGCCCCAGGAATCCGGTCACCTCCCCGGGACGGACCGCGAAGGTCAGATCGTCCACGGCGAGGACCTCGCCGTAGCGCTTGGTCAGGCCACGAACTTCGATCATCGAACTCTCCAGAACAGATGGTGGAACCGTGCGCGCGACTGCCGCGGGCACCGCTTCACCTTCGACCGCGGACGTGAGCCACATGTGCACGAACATGAATGCCGCATGGGAACGGCAAGGCCCTGACGTGCAAAAACCGCGTTGAACACGCCTCGTCCGCCCTGTGGCTCACATGAAACTCACACGCAGCGGCTGTTGCCGGGGCAAGGTGGCCCTCCCAGTGATCAGCCGGGTTGAATCCCATGTCACTCCCTCCCTGCGGCGGCCTGCCTCAAAAACTACACTAATCAGTGTGGTTTTGGGCTCCGCCGTTATGCTGGGCCCATGTCAAGGGGTGTTGCCGCAGTTCAGACCCCCGGACGCCGACGGCGGTCCGAGGGCAAGAGAGCCGCGATCTTGGACGCGGCCGAGGCGCTGTTTCTCGCCGAGGGCTACGAGCGGGCGAGCGTCGACGCCATCGCGGCACGGGCGCAGGTCTCGAAGCGGACCGTCTATGACCACTTCGGTGAGAAGGCGGCGCTCTTCCTGCGCGTGGTCGAGCGCGTCAACGACGCGTTGGTGCGTTCCGTTCGCGCCGCGATCGAGGAGGAGCTGACACCGGGCCGTGATCTGCGCGATGCCTTGACGGCGTTCGGGCGGCGGGTGGTCACACAGACCTTTCCGTCCTCGGACTACATCACCTTTCGGCGGCTGACCGCGCAGCAGTGGTCTGCTCCGCGGCTGGCCGAGGCCGTGCGCGACCAGCCCGAGCGGATGCTGGAGGAGCGTTTCGCCGTGCTGGCCGCGGACGGCGAGATCCGGGCCCCCGATCCGGTCCTCGCGGCGCGGCACTTCACCGCTTTGACGATCAGCCTCGCGCTGGACGCGCTCGATGACCGGCGCGACGTCGAGGCAGAAGAGCCGGAGACACTGACGATCATCACCGACGGGGTCGACGCCTTCCTGCGCGCCTACCGTTGAAGCGGACGCTCTGGACTCCCTCGACGGCGGCAGACTCGCGGATCGGTCGTTCGCCCGACCCGCTCGCCCTGGGCGGAGTGTCAGGCAAGGGCGGTGACGACGCGGGAAGGGCTCGGGCGGCCGAGGTGTCCGGCCATCCACCGGCTGGTGGCCGCCAGCGCGTTCAGGTCGACCCCGGTGTGGATGCCGAGTCCGCGCAGCATCCACACCAGGTCTTCCGTGGCGAGGTTGCCAGTGGCACTGCGGGCGTAGGGGCAGCCTCCGATGCCGCCGGCGGAGCTGTCGAACTCGGTGATGCCCGCCGTCAGGGCGGCGTGCACGTTGGCGAGGGCCTGGCCGTAGGTGTCGTGGAAGTGAAGGGCGGTCCGCTCCAGGGGGATGCCCGCCCCCCGTACGGTGTCGAGGAGTTCCAGGACGTGGCCGGGCGTTCCGGTACCGTTGGTGTCTCCCAGTGACAGGGATGTGCAGCCCATGTCGAGGAGCCTGCGGGCGACCGAGGCGACCGTGCGGGGCTCCACATCGCCTTCCCAGGGGTCGCCGAAGCACATCGACACATAGCCGCGTACCGGCAGGCCCACGGAACGGGCCCGGCGCACGACGGGTTCGAACATCGCCAGCACCCCCGCCATGTCCCGGGCCAGGTTGTTCTTCGCGAAGGACTCGGTCGCGCTGGCGAAGACGGCGATCTCCCGGGCGCCGGCGGACAGTGCCCGCTGAAGTCCCCGGTCGTTGGGAACGAGCACCGGGAGGCGGATGCCGTCGAGGGGTCCCACGGCGGTGAGTACGTCGTGCGCGTCGTCGAGTTGGGGTATCCACCGGGGCGAGACGAAGCTGGTGGCCTCGATGGTGGTGAGACCCGCGTCGACGAGCCGCCGGACGAACTCCACCTTGACGGCCGTGGGGACGCGGACGGCTTCGGCCTGCAGGCCGTCGCGGGGGCCGACCTCGTAGATGCGGACCCGTTCGGGCATGCCCTGTTGGGGGGCCGTGCGGGGCAATACACCGGTGGACGAAGGGATGTTGCTGTTCTCGGATGTCATGGCGTCCCCGTCAGACGGTGGGAAGGGCGAAGCGTGCGGCCACGCGGAACGCCGCGGGTTGCGCCGGGCGCCTCGCGACGGCGGACCGAAGGGCGGCGGTCCCGCGTGGATCCGTCATGCGGGAGGCTTCTCGGCGTTCCGGCGGGAGGGGAAGTCGGGCGGACGGCGCTCGGCGAACGCGGCCAGTCCTTCCCGGGCGTCCGGCGCGGTGAACGCCCGCTGCCCGTACAGTGCCTCGGAGTGGAAGGCCTGGTCCTGCGGGAGGTCCCCGAGACGCAGCACCGACTCCTTGATCGTCTCCAGGGCGGTGCCGCTGCGGGCGGTGAGCCGGTGCGCCCGGTCCATCGCCGCCTCAAGCAGCCGGTCGGCGGGCACCACGGCGTTGAGCAGGCCGTACCGCAGGGCGGTGTCGGCGGTGATCCGGTCGCCGAGCAGCATCAGCTCCATGGCCCAGACGTAGGGGATCTGGCGGGTCAGCCGGGTCAGCGTGCCGCCGGCCGGGACGACTCCGACGCCGCTTTCGGGAAGCCCGAACTCGGCCGTGTCGGCGGCGATCCGCAGGTCCGTGGAGAGCATGATCTCGAAGCCGCCCCCGAGGCAGAGCCCGTTGACCGCCGCGATGACCGGCTTGAACAAGGTGGTGTGCTTCTGGTGAGCCCTGTCCCACCGGGAGATGTCGAACCGCCCCTCGGCGAGCGCGGGGATCGATTCGGTGAGGTCGGCGCCGACGCAGAAGGCACGGTGGCCCGCGCCCGTGAGGACCGCGACGCCGACCGACTCGTCGTCGCGGACCTCGTCGAAGGCCGCCCCCAGCTCCTCGTACATCGCCAGGGTCAGCGAGTTCAGCTTCGCCGGCCGGTCGAACCGGATGAGCGCGACCGGTCCTTCACGGTCGAGGGTGATGCCACTCATCTCAGACCACCCCCGCCTCGTGCAGGGCGCGGATCTGTTCCTCGGACAGGTCCGCGAAGGCGCGCAGCAACTGGTCGGTGTGCTCGCCGACCCGGGGAGCCAGCCCCCGGGGCTGGGCCGGGGTGACGTCGAGTTTGACCGGCGAGCCGACCATGCGCAGCGGGCCGAAGCCAGGGTATTCGACGTCGACGACCATGTCCCTGGCCTGGATCTGAGGATCCGCGATGACCTCCCCGATGTCCTTGATCGCGCTGAGCGGCACGAGGTCGCCGGCGAGTTCTTCCAGTTCGAGCTTGGTCCGATCGGCGAACCACCTGTGCAGCAGCGGCCGTATCCGGCGCTCGTAGACCTCCGGTGTGAACCGCTTGGCCATCGTGTCGGTCTCTGGGTCGGCCGCCAGTTCGGGTTCGCCGAACATCTCGCAGGTGAGCCGCCAGAACTTGTCGGTGTAGCCACCGAAGAAGACGAAGCCGTCCTTGCACGGATACAGCTCGTAGGGTTTGACGAACGGATGCTCGTTGCCGAGGGGAGCCGGTGTCTTGCCCTCGACGGTGTGCGAGACGACGGCGTTCTCGGTGAGGCTGAGCACCGAGTCCTGCTGGGAGATGTCCACCAGCTGCCCCTCACCGGTGCGCTCGGCATGCCGCAGCGCGGCCAGGGTGCCGATCACGGCGTAGAGCGTGGCCGACAGGTCGCCGATGATGGTGCCGACCCGGACCGGCGGGCGGTCGGGGAAGCCGTTCATCGACCACAGACCGCCGGTGGCCTGCGCGCTGTTGTCGTACGCGGGCTTGCGCCGGTACGGGCCGGTCTGGCCGTAGCCGGAGATCGCGGTGTAGACCAGACGCGGATTGACCTTCCGCAGCTCGCGGTAGCCGACGCCCAACTTGTCCATGGTCCCGCCGCGGAAGTTCTCGACCAGGACGTCCGCGCGCCCGACGAGCGTGCGCAGCAGTTCCTTGCCCTCGGGCCGGGACAGGTCCAGGGTCATGCCGAGCTTGTTCCGGTTGTACTGGGCGAAGAACCCGCTGAACGCCTCGCCCTCGGACGACGTCAGCAGCGGGGGGAACGCGCGCGCATAGTCCGGGTCCTTCGGGTTCTCGATCTTGATGACCGTCGCTCCGAGATCCGCGAGCATCATCGAGCAGAACGGCCCGGCGACCACCCGTGTGATGTCGAGGACCACGACGCCGCGCAGCGCCCCGTGTGCGGGACCGCCCGGCAGGACGTCACCGAGGTCGAACGCACCGTTGAACTCCGTCACGCGACAACACCTCCTTCTTCGAGTACTGCGTGGAATCAGCCGGCCGTGGCGGCTTCGACCCGGATGCGTGCGTCGAGCAGGGTGCCGCAGCGCGGGCTGTAGAACTCGTCGAGGAGGACACGCTGCCCGCTGTCCCGGGGGCGTACACGGACGCCGTACTCGCCCAGTCGGTCGGCGGCCACCCGCGTGGTGATGATCGCGTCCTGCCGCCAGTCGTCCTTGGTGCTGACGAGGGCGCCGCTGGCCGGGCAGTACCAGCCGTCCGCGGCACGGCGGGGCGCGGACGCGCCGGCGGTGGCGTCGGCGGCGACCGCCGCGGCCGGCTCCCCGCCGATCCGGGCGGCGCGCATCGCCTCGCGTGCGCGCGCCGTCGCGGCGGCGTCCACGGCGCCGTCGGCGAGCACCACCCCGTAGACGGCGGAGGCCGTGCGGTCGGTGATGTACGCGTCCCGGACGTCCTTGGCGACGAGCCCCGCATCACGCAGGAGGGGGTCTCCGTACCCGCCGCCACCGGCGATCCACTGCACGAAGACGTCGCCGGCCGCCACCCGCACCGAGGACTGGTTGATGGCCAGCAGGTCCCGCACGTCGCACACGATGCTGTCGTCGGTGGGCACCGTACCCGCGGCGAGCAGGTCGGCGATGTTGGACCGGCGCAGGATCTCGTGGCCGCTGCCGCCGCCGGGAAGCCCGCCGCCGTATCCGTCGGCGACCACCTGGGCGCTGGGGGCGAACACGGTCTGGACGGCATCGGGCGCACCGTGCAGCGTCCAGGCGAACTCCAGGCCGAGTCCGCCGCGGTGGGCACCGTGCCCGGCGCTGGCGGTGTTGAGCCGCTTCCACAGGTAGAGGACGGGATAGAGCATCTCGTTCATCTCGACGTCCGGGAGCATGTTGTTGACCTGCGTCATCATCCCGGCGCAGTCCAGACCGTCGGAGTCCGGCTGGGCTCCCGCCCCCATCCCTCCGCCGTCCATGTTGAACAGCACGAAGTACTCGCCGTCGTCCGATGTGCCGGCCGAGATGCCGCCGGTCCACGAGTCGGCCCACACGCCCTGGGTGCGGCCGCGGACGGTCTCGTCGGCGCTGCCCCGGCAGGCGTCGTTCATCAGCTTGGTGACCAGCCGGCTGACGCGGGCGCCGGTCGTCAGGTGTCCGTTGCTGATCGGAGCAGGGGGCGTGGGGTTCACGATGGAGCCCGGCTCGGCGATGACCTCGAAGGCGGTCATCACGCCCTCGTTGAACGGCACGTCCCAGGCGAGGATGGGCACGACCGCCGTGGCGACGCTTCCGACGAGCGCTCCGTAGCTGCAGTTGACGAAGCCGTCGGTCTGCTCGCTGGATCCGGTGAAGTCGAACGTGATCTGCTCGCCCCGCTTGGTCATGGTGCAGGCGACCCGGTACAGCTCGTCGACGTGGCCGTTGTGCTCGGTCCACTCCTCGGCCGCGTAGGTTCCGTCGGGGATCTTCGCGACACGGTCTCGGACCACCTGCTCGGCCAGCTCGAAGCTGAGCCGGGTGTACTCGCGGAAGTCGTCGAGCCCGAACTCCTCGATCGTGGCGAGAAGCCGTTGGATCCCGGTGTTGTTGCTGGCCACCAGGCTGCGTACGTCGTTCCAGAACAGCGCGGGGACCCTGACGTTGTTCAGCAGGATGCGTCGCACCCATGCGACGGGCTCGCCCTTCTCGAAGATCTTCACTCCCGGCGGGAGCCGAAGTGCCTCGCTGTAGCAGTCGTAGGCCCCGGGGGCGAAGCCGCCCGGCGTCATGCCGCCGACGTCGACGAGGTGGGCCTGAGACTGCGCCCAGCCGATCAGCTCGTCACCGTGGAAGATCGGCGAGATCACATTGGTGTCCGGGGGGTGGCTCGCGCCGGCGGTGTGCGGATCGTTGCAGATGAAGGCGTCGCCGGGGGCAAGCGGCTCGCCCGCGATCTCCCTGACCAGATTCTGCACGGCGACGCTGCCGGAGCCGATATGGAACTGGACGTAGTCGGAGTAGGCGTAGATGCGGCCGGTCGGGTCGAACAGCGCGGTGTTGAAGTCGCCGGCCTCGGTGATCACCGGTGAGCCGGACGAGCGGATCATCGCGATGCCCATCTCCTCCACGATGGAGTCCAGACGCATACGGATGACTTCGAGGGTGACGGGGTCGAACCCGGCGGGAAGCCGGCCGGTGGCTGATTCGGTCATGTGGGTCTCCTGGATGAGGCCGTGGCGTTCAGACGGGGGTTCAGACGGTCGACTCAAGTCGGATGAGGAAGTGACCGGCGTCGGTCAGCTCCACCGTCGCGCCGGTGGGCACATAGACGGTGGTGTCGGGCTCCTCCAGCAGGCACGGTCCCTTCGCCCGCGCCAACGCGGCGAAGCCCCGGTGCACATCCACCTCGGTCCGTGCCCCGGTCGCCGGTTCGAGGACGGTGCGGCGCAGCAGTGCGTGGCTTTCCCCATCGGCGTCCGCGACCTGCCGTACCTGCTGGACGTCGCTGCGGCCGATCGCCCGCACCCGGGAGTTGACCAGCAGGATGTCGGTCTCGGTCCAGGCCGTCCCGGCCCCGAACTCGCTCTCGTAGTCGGCGATGAACCGCGCGCGCAGTTCGTCCTTGTCCGCCTCGGTGAAGGTTCCGCCCTTGAGCCGCGTGGTGACCTCGAAGATCTGGCCGACGAACTTCATGTCGGCCTCCCGGTACAGCTCCCGCCGGTCCTCGGGGATGCCCTCGGTCTCGAACCACGCCCGCGCGCGCCGTTCCAGGGCCTGGAACTCGCGGTCCAGGTCGGCGGCCGGCTGCTGCATCGTCCAGGGGCTGGTCTGCACGGCGGAGAAGACGGAATCGGCGTGCATGAGTCCGTAGGCCGAGAACACGGCGGCGTTGCGGGGGATGACGAGTTCGGTCACACCGATCTCGGCGGCGATGCTCGCGGCGAACAGCCCGCAGGCGCCGCCGAAGCCGACGAGGGTGAACTCCCGCGGGTCATGGCCGCGGTTGACGGTGATCTTGCGCAGCGCGTTCGCCATCTGGGAGGTGGCGAGGCGGTACACGCCCTCGGCCGCGGCGTCCTCGGTCAGCCCGAGGGGCTCGGCGACGTGTTCGCGCAGCGCCTCGCGAGCCAGGTCCTCGTACAGTTCGACGGTCCCGCCGAGGTAGTAGCCGGGGTTGATCAGGCCGAGCACGAGCGCGGCATCGGTGACGGCCGGGCGGGTTCCGCCCTTGCCGTAGCAGGCGGGACCGGGGGTGGAGCCCGTGCTGTGCGGACCGACCCGGAGCAGGCCACGGCCGTCCACCCAGGCGGCGCTGCCACCGCCGGCGCCGATCGTCTCGATGTCCACGACGGTCAGACTCGTCGGCAGGCCGCCGATCTCGGCCCGCGAGAGCAGCCGGAACTCGTCGTCCATGATGGCGGCGGCATCCAGGCTGGTGCCCCCCATGTCGGCGGTCAGCACCCGGCGCCTGCCCAGTTGCTGCCCGAGCAGACGGGCGCCGGTGACACCGCCGACCGGCCCGGAGTTGAACATGGAGATCGGCGCCTTGCTCGTCTCCTCGACCGACAGGAACCCGCCGTGGACCTGCATGATCTGTACACGGGCACGCAGGCCCCGGGCGCGCAGCTCCTCGGCGAGGTGGTCGAAGTGCGAGGCGACGAGTGGTTTGACCGCGGCGTCGAGCGCCGTGGTGACCATGCGCTCGTACTCGCGGTAGACCGGTGTCAGGCTGCTGGAAAGGGTGAAGGGAACATCCGGGTGGTTCTCCCGCAGGTACCGGCCGATGGCCTGCTCGTGGGCGGGGTTGCGGAACGACCACAGCAGACACACGGCGATGGCCTGCGCACCCGTGGCGAGCGCGGCGTCCACCGCGGCGGCGACGGCCTCCGCCCGCAGCGGTACGAGGACGTCACCGTGTGCATCGACGCGTTCGGCGACCTCGATGACGCGGCTGCGCTCCACGATGCCGGGCGGTGGCAGCATCTTGTGCGGGTCGCGCTCGTCGGTCCGCGCCGACCGGGCGATCCGCATCGTGTCGCGGAACCCCTGCGTCGTCAGGAGCGCCACGGTGGCGTACTTCTGCTCGTCGACCGCGTTGGTGACGATCGTGTTGCCGAGCACGAACCGGTCGACGGCCCGGTAGAACTCCGCCTCGGACAGGCCCGCGCGTTCCTGCAGCACGGACAGCGCACCCAGGATGCCGGTGGTGACGTCCTTCGTGGAGAACGCCTTCCCGCGCACCGTGCGGTCGTCGAGGACCGCGACCGCGTCGGTGAAGGTGCCACCGACATCGATACCCACATGTAGTGCCATGTTTCAGTGTCTCCCTTGGCTGAGGAAAGTGCGGGCGGCGAGGCGCGACGTCAGTGTTCGCCGCGCAGCTCGGCGAGGACTTTTTCGGCGTGGTCGGCGCGCACGACCCGGTCGGTGATCAGCCGGGCGACCACGAGCGGCAGTTCCTCGGGGGTGGCGCCGGCGGTGACGGCGATGTTGCGGGCGTGCAGCGACATGTGACCGCGCTGGATGCCCTCGGTGGCCAGGGCCCGTACCGCGGCGAGGTTCTGGGCCAGGCCGACGGCGGTGATGACTTCGCCCAGCTCACGGGCCGTGGTGACGCCGAGCAGGGCCACGGCGGCCCGTGCGACCGGGTGCACCTTGGTGGCCCCGCCGACCAGGCCGACCGCCATCGGCAGTTCCAGGGCCCCGACCAGATTGCCGTCGGAGTCCTTCTCGAAGTGCGACAGGGACGTGTATCTGCCGTACCGGCCGATCGCGTGCGAGTGGGCACCGGCTTCGACGGCGCGGGTGTCGTTGCCGGTGGCCAGCACGACCGCGCTGACACCGTTCATGATCCCCTTGTTGTGGGTGGCGGCCCGGTACGGGTCTGCCTCGGCCAGGGCGGCGGCGTGCACGATGTCGTCGACCACCTCCGGCCCGCCGAGCGTGTCGGCGTCGAACACGGCACGGGCCCGGCACAGCCGCAGGTCGGCCTTGTTGCTGAGGATCCGCAGCAGCGTGCGCCCCTGGGCGATCTCCCCGACCCGCCCGGCGATCGCCTCGGCCATGGTGTTGACGGCGTTGGCGCCCATCGCGTCGCGTACGTCCACGATCAGGTGCAGCACCACGTAGGTGTCTTCAGGAGCGTCGACCAGGTGCACGTCCACGTCGCGGACGCCGCCGCCGAACCGCAGCAGCTGAGGGTCCTGTGCGTCAGCGAGCGCGATGAGCTCGTCCCGTGCTTCGAGCAGCCGTAGCCGGGCGGTGTGCGGATCGGCGACGTCCAGGATCTGGATCTGCGCCCGCATGAGCGGTTGCGTGGTCGAGGTGGCGAATCCGCCGGTGACGCGGGCGATGCGGGCGGCGTTGGCGGCCGCGGCGATCACGGATGGCTCCTCGGTGGCCATGGGGATCAGATAGTCGCGGCCGTTGACGGTGAAGTTGGTGGCCACGCCCAGCGGGACGCCGAGGACACCGATGGCGTTCTCGACCATGTGGTCGGCCTGCTCCAGGGTGAGGCCGTGCTCGGGGTCGAGCACCTTCAGGCTCTCCGGGTCGGTCGCGGCGCTCTGCGCGATGCGGGCGCGGCGCTCGCTGATCGACAGGTCCTTCATGCCGGAAAGCCTGCTGTTGACTGCCATGGGTCCTCCTGTTTTCAGTTACGAGCCTCAAGGGGAGACAGGCCCGGCAAAAGGGGCGAGCGGCGGCATGGCGCCCGGGGCTCGGCGGTCGAGAGGCCGCCGGGTGTCGCGGCCGTGGCTCATCCGGCGGCCGGGCAGAAGCGTTCCGGCCGGCGGGAGAGCACCGGTGCCCGGCCCGGGGCGGCGGTGACGGTGCTGCCGGGCGTGGCGAGGGCGGCCCCGCATCGGCTCGTCGGTCGTCGTGGCTCCGTCCGGCGCGCGGGCGTGTCCCGGCGCCGGCGCGCCGAGCGGGCGCCGGGATCGCCGGGGTGTCCGGCGGGGTTGTCCCTGGGTGATCCGGCCGGGCCGTGTCATCCCCCGGTCGGCGACCGGCGACCGGGCAGGTCCCAGGGGCGTCCTCGCGGAGCGGGAAGCGGAATCCGCAGCTCGGCGCGGACGGCCGTGCCCTGCGGGCTCCGCTGCACCCGGCATGTCGTGGAGAATGCGTGGACCAGGCGCAGCCCCCGCCCGTCCACCATCTGGTCGGGCATCCCCACGCCACGGCACCGTTCCCGCCACCTGCCGATGTCCTTGACCTCGACGGCCGCCGTGGCGTCGGCGACCGTCACCAGCAGGCTCACTTCGGAGCTTCCGCTGTGCAGCACGCTGTTGGTG
Organism: Streptomyces sp. NPDC004629; assembly: GCF_042873595.1. Lineage (NCBI taxonomy): Bacteria > Bacillati > Actinomycetota > Actinomycetes > Kitasatosporales > Streptomycetaceae > Streptomyces > Streptomyces sp. NPDC004629. Next base: position 295,296 of record NZ_JBIALO010000008.1, read on the forward strand.
ACCAGCTCCGTGGCGATCACACGCAGTGCGTCGACGGTCTCCGCGGGTGCCCCCCACTGTGTCGCCATGTCGCGGGCGAAGGCCCGCATAGCGGGGACCGCCCGGGTCTCCACGGCCATGGCGCACACGGCGGAGCGCTGCTGGGGCACGGTCCCGCCGCTTCGGCGGCGGAGGGCGGACTGGAGTGGCTGTTCATCCATCGTGATCATGTCCTGCGGTGAAGGGTCTGTCGGAACGCCGGAAGAGTCGCGCTGCGGCCGAGGGGGGAACCGGGCACTGAGGCACGGCTTCGTGACCAGCAGGTGTTCATGGGATGACGTCGCTGTCACACCTCAGACTCTAGGTACGCCATGTGAGGGCGACCATGTACCGTGAGCACACAGGGCAGAGTTCTCAGTGGATGATTCACACAGGATGGTGCGTGTGGGAGTACCCCGGAACACCGAACCGGCACCGCAGGACGGAGTCTCGGTGGCCGCTGTCCTGGACCTGCTCGATCTCGCCGCGAAGGGCCGCCCGGACGAGCCCGACGCCGTGACGGACCTGCTGCTGACCGAGCGTCTCGACACCGCCACGGCCACCCAGGTGGGCCGCCGGGTCCGTGAACTCCAGGGCGCGATGGCCCGGTTGCACCGGCGCGGGCAGGAGCTGGCCGCTCTGTTCTCCAGCGCACGCGAACTCGCCGAACTGCACGACGTGGATCTGCTGATCACCCGGCTGGTGCGGCGCGCCCACGACCTGGCCGGCACCGATGTCACCTACCTGTCCGAGTTCGACGAGACCACCTGCGAGCTGCGGGTGCGTTCCACCGCCGGGGCGGTGGCCCCCTCCTTCCAGAAATTGCGGGTGCCGCCCCATATCGGCCTGGCCAGCAAGGTCGTCGAGTCCCGCGCTCCGCAGTGGACCGCACGCTACGAACAGATGCGCGACGTGCCCCATGTCGACAGTATCGACCGCGCCGTCCGCGCCGAGGGCCTCGTCTCCATCCTGGGCGTCCCGCTGATCGCCGGCGGCCGGGTCCTCGGAGTGCTGTTCGCCGCCAATCGCAGCGAGCACGCCTTCTCCCCGGAAGAGGTCTCGCTGCTGTCGGCCTTCGCCGACAACGTCGCCGTCGTGCTGCAATCGGCTCGTCTGCTCACCCAGGCCCGCGACGCGGCCGCCGAGACACAACGCGCCTACGACGCGCTCGCCGACCACGTCGAGGCGATGGAACGCGCCAGCCGGGTGCACGAGGAACTGACCGCCGCGGTGCTGCGCGGAGGCGGCGCCGCGGATGTCGCGCGCACTCTGGGAGCGGCGCTGGAGAGGCCGGTGGTCATCCTCGACGAGACCTACGCCGTGCTCGCCGCATCCGACGACCGAAGCACGGCCTCGGCGATCGACCCGCCCGCCGTCCGGTCGGCGATCACGGACAGCCTGCGCTCCGGGCGCTGCACCGCGCTGAACCCGCCGACCGGCGGGTTCCATGCCGCGGTCGCCGTACTCGCCGGAGACATGATGCTCGGCGGCCTCCTCATCGGTGACGGCACGGTCGAACTCGGCGCGGTGGAGCAGCGGACCATCGAGCGCGCCGCACAGATCACCGCGCTCCTCACCCTGAAACAGGATGCGGTGCTCTACGCCGAGGACCATGTGCGCGGTGAACTTCTCGGCGACCTGGTCAGTCCCGACGTCCGGCGCCACGCGAGCCTGCCCGCCCGGCTGCGCGCCCGCAGACTGCGCCCGGACGACCTGCGCACCGTCGTCATCACCGTGGTGACACCCGAACAGCGCCGTGCGGCACTGCGGGCCGCGCAGACGGTGGCGGCGCCGTCCGGCCTGGCGGGCGAAGTGGACGGCGTGGTCACGCTCGTCGTACCGGAGAGCGACCCGCAACGTGCCGCGACCGCCGTCCGCGACCGGGTGTGTGCCGGTACGGGTGTGCGCGAGGTGCTGACCGTGGCCGCGCCCTGCACGGAGAGCCTGGACGAACTGAGTGCCCGTTTCTCGGCGGCTCGGGACTGCAGCCGGGTGCTGACCGCCCTCGGCATCGAGGCGGCGGCGGTGGCGGCCGACGCCTATCTGCCGTACACGACCCTGTTCGCCCACGACCCCAGCAGCGTACGGGAGTTCATCGATCGCACCATCGGCCCCGTCCGGCGCTGGGACGCCGAACGGGGAACCGACCTGCTCGCCACCCTGCACAGCTTCGTGGACTGCAACGCGAGCCCTGCCCGCACCGCGCGCCTGATGGGCGTGCACAGCAATACCGTGCTGCAGCGGCTCGACAGGGTCACCCAACTGCTCGGCGACACATGGCGGGAGCCGGAGACGTTCTTCCGTATCTCGGTGGCGGTGCGGCTGCACACCCTCTCGGAAGCCCTTCTGGGCACCTCACACCCACTGCGCCGGCCCTGACGGGACCTGGGTGTGCGGACCGGTGTCAGTCGGTGGGCGGGGCGGCGGCGTACTCCTCGTCGGTGACGGGGGTCAGCCAGTGCACGACGTCGTGGCCGGCGTCGCTCTCGTTGATGGCGAGGTGGACCATCAGCCGGTTCGGCGCGGCGCCGTGCCAGTGCTCCTCGTCGGCCTCGAACAGGACGCGGTCGCCGGGCCGGATGACCTCGATCGGTCCGCCCCGGCGCCGGCACAGGCCGATCCCTTCGGTGACGAACACGGTCTGGCTCAGCGGGTGGCGGTGCCAGTGGGTGCGCGCGCCAGGCATGAAGTGCACCAGATTGGCGCTGAGCCGGGACGGCGCGGGTGCGGCGGCGACGGCGTCGATATAGACGTCACCGGTGAACCAGTCGAGGGGGCCCTTGACGGTGTTGATCGAGCTTCGGGTGATCTGCACGTTCGTTCCTTGTCCGGCGGGTGTTCAGGGCTTGAGGAGGGTCTTGATGGCGCGGCGCTCGTCCATGGCCCGGTAGCCCTCGGCGACCTTCTCCAGGGGCAGGGTGAGGTCGAAGACCTTGCCCGGGTTGATCCGGCCGGTCAGGACGCGGTCGATCAGGTCGGGCAGGTAGCGGCGTACGGGAGCCGGTCCGCCGCGCAGGCCGACATGGGAGAAGAACAGTTCCTGCCCGTCGATCGCCACCTCGTGGGGCACGCCGACGAAGCCGACGTTGCCACCGGGCCGCGCCGCCCGCAGGGCCTGCCGCATGGCCTGGGCGGTGCCGACGCACTCCAGCACCGCGTCGGCACCGATCCCGTCGGTGAGGTCCTTGATCCGGGCGACGCCCGCATCGCCGCGCTCGGTGACGATGTCCGTGGCGCCGAACTCCCGGGCGAGCCTCTGGCGGCTCTCGTGGCGGCTCATCGCGATGATCCGTTCCGCTCCCATCTCCTTGGCCGCGATCACCGCGCACAGCCCGACCGCTCCGTCGCCGACCACCACGGCGGTGGCGCCGGGCCTGACCTCGGCGGCGTCGGCGGCGTACCAGCCCGTGCCCATCACGTCGGAGACGGCCAGCAGGCCGGGCCAGAACTCCTCGGCCGGCACCTCGTCGGTGGCGACCAGGGTGCCCTGGGCGTTCGGGATGCGCACGTACTCGGCCTGGCAGGTGCTCAGGAACTCACGGTTCAGACAGTTGGACTGGAAGCCGTTGCGACAGTTGGCGCAGGTGTTGTCCGAGGTGGCGAAGGAGCCGACGACGAACTGGCCCGGCTTGACCGCGGTGACCTCGCTGCCGACCTCCTCCACGAAGCCGACGTACTCATGGCCCATCGGGTGCGCCCCGTCGGTCGCGTCCAGGCCGCGCCAGGGCCACAGGTCGGAGCCGCACACACAGGTGACGGCCGTGCGGATGACGGCATCGGTCGACTTGACGATCTCGGGGTCGTCACGTGTCTCGAAGCGCACATCGCCGGGGGCGTGGATCACTGCTCCGCGCATGAGGGACGTCCTTACATGGTCGAGGTGGGCCTCGGACGGTCGGTGGGACCGCCGCGGCCGGGTGCGGGTTCGGGCCGCGGTGCGTGTCAGGGGCGCCGTCGCCCTCGACGCACCGCCCGGTCGGGCACCCTCCGCGGGGCGGCTGCGCCGCTCGGGGAGTACCTGTTCCCCAGGTAACCGGCTCTTGCGGCGGTCAGCGAGTTACCGGTGAAGGGTGTACTGCCGGTACATGGCTCCCGCGTCCCGCACGCCGTACGGTCGGGGGTATGGACAACCGTGAGGAGGTCCGCGAGTTCCTGACCTCGCGGCGAGCGAAGATCACCCCGGAGCGGGCCGGGCTGCCCGCCGGGTCCCGGCGCCGCGTACCGGGGCTGCGCAGGAGCGAGGTCGCCGCGCTGGCCGACATGAGCGTGGAATACTACGCGAAGCTGGAGCGGGGCAGCCTCGCCGGTGTCTCCCCGGCCGTCCTCGAAGCCGTCGCCCGCGCTCTCCAGCTGGACGACGCCGAACGCGCCCACCTCCTTCACCTGGCCCAGGCCGCCGACGGCTTCGACGCCCTCACCCGCCCCCGGCGCCGCGCCAACCGGCCGTGGACCCCGCACCGCAGCCTGCAGTGGACCCTGGACGCGATCACAGCGGGGCCTGCGGTCGTGTGCAACGGACGGATGGACATCCTCGCCGCCAACCCACTCGCCCGCGCCTTCTACACCGACCTCTTCGCCGGCGCCGACAACCAGGGCAACCTTGCCCGCTTCACCTTCCTCGACCCGGCCGCCCGCCGGTTCTACCCCGACTGGGAGCTGTTCGGTGACATGGCGGTGGCCATCCTGCGCCGCGAGGCCGGCCGCGACCCCTACGACAAGGACCTGCACGATCTCATCGGGGAGCTGTCCACCCGCAGCAAGGACTTCCGCTCCCGCTGGGGCGCCCACAACGTCCGCCGGCACGGGACCGGCACCAAGCGGTTCTGCCATCCGGCGGTCGGCAGCCTCACTCTCGCCTACGAGTCCCTGGACCTGGCCGCCGAACCCGGACTCAACATGACCATCTACACCGCCGAGCCCGGCTCACCCAGCGAAGAAGGACTGCGGCTGCTCGCCTCCCTGGCCGCCACCGAGGCGACCGGCCCGGCCACGCACCACTCCACCGCCTGAACCCGGGCCGGCGACCCGAGGCTCTGGTCTCCGGCGTCGCCCAGCGGTCAGAGGGTGGTGAGCAGGGCGTCGAGTGGAGCCGGGACGCGGTCGGGATCGAGGGCCTCGACGAGCACACGGCCGTAGTGGATCTTGCGTCCCTTCTTCGTTCCGAGGAAGCGCCTGAACTGCTGCTGCGGGGCGCGGCCCTGCTGTGCGGGCTGACGCAGAAAGGTCCGCAGGGCACGCAGGTCGCCCTCCTCCCGGACCAGCTCCTCCACCCGTCTCACGCCCAGCGCGCGGATGAGTTCGTCCTCCAGGTCCGCCGCGCAGACGAAGAAGCCGTGCTGTGCCGCACCGGCCCGTTCGAAGCCGCGGGCGTAGTAGGGGCGCTCCGCCTCGTCGCACAGTCCCGTCAGGCGCAGGCCCAGGCCGGGAGGACCGAGCAGCGGGGCATAGCGCCCGACGCTCATCGCACCGCCGATCGGCAGGACGCAGACCCCTTCGGCCGCCAGGTTCCGGCCGCGGCTCGCTGCCAGCGCGTCGACCGCCGCGACATCGCTCGGCCCTTCGAGCAGGACCGTCGCCCGGACGGTGAGCCGCGCGGCCAGCTCGTGCGCGGTATCGCCGGGACCACCCGCCGCCCACGCGGTGACCGCGTCCCGGAACGCCCCCATGTCAGCCATGAGACGAGTCTGTGCCGGTTGCGGCCACGGCGCGAGGGAATTTCCGCCGGTACGTCGATCGGCGGTGAGCGGTCGTCTTGCGGGGGCCGGTTCAGCCCGTCGTGACCTGGGTCCGGATTCGGTCGCGGACGTCGTCGACGATCCCGGAACGGGTGAAGGCGCGGGTGACGCGGACCAGCCAGGCCGCCTCGTCCTCGACGGTCTCCAGGACCACCGTGGGTGTCAGGCCCCCCTGGTCCGGCGTGCCGGTGGGCGGTGTCCCGGCCCGCTTGCTCTCCAGCGCAGCGGCGATCAGCGCGGCCTCGAAGACGGCTTGCCGGTCGGGGCCCGCGAGTGCCGAACGACTCAGCGCCTCCGTGGCCCAGTTGACCGCCTCGGGGCGCTGGTAGGGGCGCAGGGCCAGATTGCCGTCCCGGATCTCGATGACCCTGCGGTACAGGGCGAAGTCCGCCCGGCGCAGACCGGGACGCCGGGCGGCAGCGTCCGGGTCCAGCGCGATTTCCGGCACCTCGGCATAGAGCGCCGACCACAGAGGAGCGAGCCTTTGGTGGGTGCGGCGGGCGCGCAGCCGGCGGAGCGGGGCGGCGATCCGGTCGCCCCACAGGGTGGCGGTGGCGCCTGCGGCGGCGAGGACCGCGGTGACCATCCCGAGCGTCGTGGACATGAGGTCCTCGTCCAGGCCCTGCCGCCCGCGGGTGACGTTCTCCGCGACGTCGTCCAGGGCCCACAACGCCCATACGGCGGCGATGACCGTGGCCAGCGTGGCCAGTCTCAGGCCCGTACGCAGCGAGCCGGGCGGGGTGCGTCGGGACTGACGGATCAGAGCGCGTTCGAGGACGTACAGACACCAGCAGAGGTAGGCGGTGAACAGCACGTTGTACGCGGCGAGGGCCCAGCCCCGGCCGGGCGCGGCCACGGCCGCCGTGCCGGACTCGGTGATGCCCGCACCGAGGAACAGGCCGAGCGCCGTGAGCTGGACGAGCACGGCGGCGCGGATCCGACGCCGTCGCGGTGCCGACACCGGTCTGGGCCCCTGTGGATCGAGGGCCTGCGCCACCAGGGAGAGAAATGCCGCGGCGGCGGCCTTCAGCTGGTTGGCGACCAGTAGTTCGCCGTCGGGCGAGGGGAGGACGCGGTCCAGAACGCTCAGCACCGCCGGGGCGTTGAGCAGCATCGCCGTGCCCGCGCACAGCGCGAATCCGGCCACGTCACGCTGGGCGGGATCCGTTCTCCCCCGGCGGCTGATGGCGAGTCGGTGGACCGCGAACACCAGAAAGACCAGGGCGGCGAGACACGCGGTCAGGTCCGTCACATGCGCCGCCGGCGGGCCGGCCGGTCCCCGTCCCGGTGCTCCGGGGAGCCGAACAGGGAGCGGAGCCGGACCTCTTCCGGACCGGCCGGCGACGGCAGGGCCGTGCCCGTGCGAACGCGCTGTGCGGCGCGGTTCAGGATGAGGGATGCCACAAGCTCGGCTTCTTCCTCCTGCGGCTCGGTGTAGACGGTGCGCCCGAGGACGCGCTGGACCAGCGAGGCGGGCAGGTGCGGCAGCAGGACCTGAGCGGCGGAGGCAGCCGCGGGGGATGTCTCGCGGTGACCGCACAGGAGGTGCGCGACCTCGTGCAGCTGTATGTGCCGCTGGTGCAGGGGCGTGGTGTCCGCGGGGTAGAGAATGCGGTCGGCACGGTCGGTCGTGACGAGCAGCCCGCACGGAAGGTGCGGGCGGGCCGCAACCGGTACGAGTTCGATCGGCCGGCCGCGGGTGCGTGCCAGTATGCCGATGAACTCGGCCGTGTCGAACGGGGTCGGCAGGTCGAGGCCGTCCACCAGTCGCCGACATCGTTGTAGCAGACGCTTGTTGCTCCCACCGCTGCGCACCGGCTGTTCCTCTTCCCCGTGGTCGCTGTGTGGCCGCCGGTCCAGGTCAGCGGTCGGTCTGGTCGCCGCCTGCGGCACCCTCCCGCCGGGCGAGGACATCGATCATGTCGCTGATCGTGTTCACACCCTCCGGAGAGAGGTTGACCGCGCGCAGCGCGACGCTCCGGACCCCGGCGTCCCGCAGGGCCCCCAGCAGTTCCAGTTCCTTGGCGATGGCCGCCCCCTGGTCGTCGTCGAAGAAGTAGGCGACCGGCACGTCGAAGAACTGGGCGAGGGCTTCGAGGTGCCGCTTGGTGGGGTTGTCCCGACGGCCCGTCCGCAACTGCCACACATAGGTGGCGGAGAAGCTCTCCCCGGTCGCCTCCCGGCACGCGCGGGCGACCTCCTCATGGCTGAACTGCTCGCGGTTGGGGCGTCGTACTATGCGGAACAACGCGTCGATCTTGTCCGCGAGAGTCGTCGGCGAGGACCGATCGGCATCGGTCACGTTCAGCCTCCTCTCTGCACGTCGGACCAGCCCACATGGAGCGGGGCCCGGTCAGTTCTTCACCCTAGCTGATGCCGGGGGGTGGGGGTCAGCCCGGTGTCAGGACGAGCGGGTCAGCCGGGAGGGGGCTCCCGCCGCCTGGCCGCCCTCGTCCCCCAGGGTCAGGGTGTCGGCGCCGGTCTTCGTCAGGGTGTAGACGTTGCCCCGCACACACAGCACTCCCGCCGACGGATCCGTGGGAGTGCTCGTGGCCGCTTCGAAGACCATCGTCGTCGCGTGCGTCTCCGTCAGGCGCAGCGTCTCGGTGCACCCGATGTCCCGGCCGCTGCCGGCGTCGGTGATGTGGCTGACCTGTCTGCCCGCGATGTCCCCCCGGCGTGCGGTGTGCAGCGACAGGGTCACCGACACCTGGGTCGTGCGGGAGTTGACCACGCCGTCACCGGAGCTGCTGCCGGGACCGGCGCCCTTCCAGGTGCCGATCCAGGACGCGGGCAGGGCGTCCGTCGCGGTGTGGCGGGACGGAGACGGAGAGGGTGAGGTGTCACGTGTGCCGTCGGTGTCGTCGCTGGTGCCGAAGCCGCCCGGCCACATGAGTGCGACGACGGCGGCCACGACCGCGACGACGCCTGTGACCGCGACCACCGTGCCGCGCCGCACCCGGCGCCGGCCGGGCACCGGGCCGGTGGGCGCGGGACGCGGATCGGTCGGGGCCGGTGGCCCCGGATGGGAGGCGTACGCGGTCGACGGCCGATGCGAGAGGGGCGTCCCGTACGGAGTCGGCGCTTCGGCTTCGCCGAAACCGGTCGGGGGCCCGAACCCGGCCGGGGACCCGGACCCGGTCGGAGACCCGAAACCGGTCGGAGACCCGAAACCGGTCGGAGACCCGGACCCGGTCGGAGACCCGAAACCGGCCGGGGACCCGGACCCGGTCGGGGGGCCGAACCCGTTCGGGGGCCCGAAACCGTTCGTCGGCCCGAACCCGGCCGTCGGCGCCGGGTGCTCCGGCACGGGGGCGGGAACCGGCCCTTCCAACAGGTGCCGCAGCTCGGCCTCCCGTGCGGCGATCTCCGCGGCGAGGCCCGCCGGCAATGCGGTGGTCCAGCTGTCCCGCCCCGCGCCCAGCCGCTCCAGCAGCGCCTGCGCGGTGGGCCGGGCCGCCGGCGACTTGTGCAGGCAAGCGGTCAGCAGCGGCACGAGGGCCGACGGCACACCGTCCAGCACCGGCTGCTCGTACACGATCCGGTACAGCAACTGTGCCGCCGACGGGTCCTCACCCGGTCGCAGGAAGGGCCCCGATCCGGTGGCCGCGTACACCAGCACCGCCCCCAGCGCGAAGATGTCGCCGGGCCCGGCCGAGGCCTCTCCGGCCGCCTGCTCCGGGGCCATGAATCCGGGCGAGCCGATGACTCCGCCGGTCCGGGTGTGCCTGGTGTCGTCGGCGGCCCGGGCGATGCCGAAATCGATGAGCAGCGGGTTTCGGTGGGCGAGCAGCACGTTGGACGGCTTCACGTCGCGATGGGCGAGGCCCGCCCGGTGCACCGCCCGCAGTCCCTCGGCGAGTTCCGCCGCCAGGGCCCGGACGACGGGCTCGGGCAGTGGACCGTGCCGCTCCACCCATTCGGCGAGGGAAGGCGCGGCTATGTACTCCGTGGCCAGCCACTGTGGCCGCCGGCCCGCGGGGCTGTAGTCGACGACCGCCACCGTCCACGGCGAACGCACCTGGTCGCTGCTGGCTATCTCGCGGGCGAACCGCTCCTCGAAGGCCGGGTCCACGCCGAACTCGGCCCGCACGGTCTTCAGCGCGAGCGGCCGTCCGGACGCCGTACGGGAAAGGAACACCTGCCCCATGCCGCCGGCTCCGAGCCTCGCCAGCAGCGGGTAGCCGCCGATGGCCGGCGGATCCTCAGGGTCCAGACTCTTCATGGACTTCTCCGGGCGGTACTCGGGGGCACGGCAGGGCGGACCACTGCGCCCAAGCACACCTGACACCCCGCAAGTTCGCCTCAGCTTACCCCACCATGTGACTCATTCATATCAGTTCATATCCCGGGGGGGGTGGGCGACCGGCGGGCCGGAGCACCCCGCACACAAGGCGCACCGCGAGGCCGGCCCGGCGGGCATGGGTCGGCGCCGCCACCTCGCCGTCCCGCGCGGCCTCCGGTTCGCGCAGAACACCGCGCCTCCTCCATCCTGGAGCAATGGGACAACGCCACGTACGGGAAACCACCCACGCCGCGCTGCGGGAACACTCGATGAGCAGGCCGACCTTGGTGGTCGTGAGCGGCAGTCCCGGAACGGGGAAGACCACGCTCGCCCGCGAACTCGCCCGCACCCTCGGATGTCCCGCGATCATCCGTGACGAGATCAAGCAAGGCATGGTCCTGTCCACCCCCGGCTACCGCAGCGGCGGCGACGATCCCCTCAACCACCCCACTCTCGAAGCGTTCTTCGGCGTGCTGAAGGTGCTCCTGGAGGCCGGGGTCACGCTCGTCGCCGAAGCGGCCTTCCAGGACCGGCTGTGGCGGCCGAACCTGGAACCGCTCACCGCCCTCGCCGACGTCCGCGTCGTTCTCTGCACCGCCGCGGCCCCCGTCGCCCACGACCGCATCGTCCAGCGCGTCAAGGAGGACCCGCACCGGGCCGCCCACGCCGACCACGAACTGCTCGCAGCGATCGCCGCCGGAGCACGCTCCCCCGATTCCTTCGTGCCGATCTCCCTGGACGTCCCCACGCTGACCGTGGACACCTCGGACGGCTGTCGGCCGGGCCTGCCGGACATCGCCGGCTTCGTCCGGGCGTCCACTCGCGACGGATCATGCCCCGGGCCGACGGCGGGCGGTTAGCCGCCGGGCCGGGCTGCCTTGCCCCTGCCGTCGCTCGATGTCACAGGCCGGGGGCCCAAAAGCCGTTCAGGTACCAGAAGGCGGCGGCGTACCAGAGCAGGGCGATCGCGGTGACGAGGACGCCGCCGGCCAGCGGAAGCGCCCAGCCGGGCCAGCCGCGGTGGCGGACCACGATGACTTTGGCGACGAAGGCCCCGTAGAGGAAGCAGCCGGTGAGCGAGTGCACTGCCACGCGGGTGCTGGTCAGCCGGACGCCGTAGGCGGTGATGCAGTGCCAGGCGATCGGGAGGGAGAGGAGGAAGGCGGTCAGGCCGATGGCGCGGTGCGTGGTGTGCACCCGGTGTGATGCGGTGCGCAGTGCGGGCAGGATGCCGTACATCCACAGAGCGAGCAGCAGCTGAATCAGCGCCAGGCACAGGAGCGCCGAGCCGAGTCGGGCTTTGAGCCCTCTGGCACCGTTGCCGCGCTGCCCGAAGAGACTGCTGTGGTAGTCGGGGATGTGTGCCCGGCCGAACCAGTACAGGCCGGCCGTCACCGCCACCGGCAGGAGCAGCCACAGGAGGCCGTGGAGCCGTCGGTGGGTGGCAGGGGGAGCGGCGCCGTCCATGTGATCAGCGGTCCCGGCGCTCAAGTCCGCCGCCCTGGAGGCGGACGGCACACCAGGGGGCGCAGGTCGATCGGGACGGTCGCGAGGCGAGGGTTTCCAACGGGCGCTCCAGTCGTTGCGGGCAGACTTCGCCACTACGTACGAAGCGTCCCCGCGGGCTCCAGTCGGCGCGCCTGCATGTACCCGGACGGGGAGAGCGGTTGGACCGGACGGCTCATGGCGGCGGCACGGTCCCGTACGCCGAGGGGATCAGCCACACTGGCGAGCAACGGGGCGCTCTCCCGCAGCGGTTCACGCATCTCGCGCTGATGGGCACCGCCTCGCACCAGGGCCATGACCTCACGACTGGAGTCGCGATGACGAGCCTCGACGAACTGTCCCCCGGCACGGACCCCTCCGATTGCGCCGACCCCGGTCTGACGCTGACCGGTGTGCGGCTGGGGCCGCGCGGCCCGGTGTGTGCGCTGCGGATCGCCGACGGCCGGATCGTCGCCGTCTCGGCGGCGGACGACCTCGGCGGCCCGGCGCTCGACCTGGACGGACGGACAGTGCTCCCGGGGCTGTGGGACGCACATGTGCATATGGCCCAGTGGGCCGGCAACCGGCGGCGCGTGGACCTGTCCGGCCTGGAGTCGGCGCGGGCGGCGGCCGAAGCGTTGCGGCCGTACGCCGCAGACCTGTCCTCGGGCGAGGTGCTGACGGGGCAGGGGTTCCGGGACGGGCTGTGGCCGGACGTGCCCGACAAGGCGCTGCTGGACGCGGTCTGCCCGGACCGGCCGGTGGCACTGCTCAGCGCCGATCTGCATGCGGCCTGGCTGAACTCGGCGGGTCTCGCACTGGTCGGACGGGGTGACCATCCGACGGGCGTGCTGCGTGAGCACGAGTGCTTCGAGGCGATGCGCGCGCTTCCCGAGGTGCCCGCCGACGTCCTCGACCGCTGGGTCGCACAGGCCTGCCGGGACGCGGCGGCGCGCGGGGTCACCGGGATCATCGACTTCCACTTCTCCGACAACGTCGCCGACTGGAGCCGCCGCGCCGCACACGCGCCGCTCGATGTGCGGGTGCGGGCGGCCGTGTATCCGCGGCACCTGGAGGCGGTCGTGTCGCGCGGGTTGCGCACGGGCCACCGACTGCCCGGGACCGGCGGGCTGGTGCGGGTCGGACCGCTCAAGCTGTTCACGGACGGCTCCCTCAACACCCGTACCGCCCTGTGCTGCGACCCGTACCCCGGCCTGGAGGGCAGCGCGGAGGCGTACGGCATCGAGCAGACGTCGTACGAGGAACTGGTGCGGCTGATGCGGTGGTCCTCCGCGCACGGCATCGAGCCCGCGGTGCACGCGATCGGCGACCGCGCCAACACGCTCGCGCTGGACGCGTTCGCGGCGGTGCGCTGCCGGGGCCGGATCGAGCACGCGCAGTTGCTGACGGCCACCGACGTACCCCGGTTCGCGGAGCTGGGCGTCACGGTGGGGGTACAGCCGGCGCACGCGACCGACGACCGCGATGTGGCGGACCGCCACTGGGCGGGACGCACCGGGCGCGCCTACCCCTACGCCGATCTGCTGGCGGCCGGAGCCGCCCTGGAGTTCGGCTCGGACGCGCCCGTCTCGCCGCTCGACCCATGGACGGGCATCGCGGCGGCGGTGCACCGTACCGACGACGGCCGGCCGGCGTGGCATCCGGAGCAGCGGGTGCCGGTGCGGGCGGCGCTCGCCGCGTCGGCACTCGGCCGTTCCCTGATCCGGGTCGGCGATCCGGCGGATCTGGTCGTCGTCGACGTGGACCCGATCGACGCCGATGCGCGCACGCTCCGCACGATGCCGGTGCACGCCACACTGCTGGGCGGGCGCTGGACCCACGGGCCGGTCTGACGGCACGTCCGGTATCGCGACACCCCGCGTTCCGTTTCCACAGAGGGCGACAGGAATACTTAGGTGAGGCTACCCTAAGTATCACGCCCGGCCGGGAAGCCGTGCCGTGGAGGAGTCGGGCCACTCGCCATCCCCTCGCCACCGGCCCCCGCGCTCCCCGGGCCATGACCGCGAGGGGACCGACCAGTGAGCACCGACGCATCCAGGCACACCACACTCGATGACCTGTTCCGCGCGCGGGCGGAACGACATCCCGAACGGATGGCGCTCGTCGATGCCGACGACAGCGGCGCGCGGTGGACCTACGGGGAACTGGACGAACGTGTCGAGCACCGCACGGCCGCCCTAGCGGCCCGAGGCGTCCGCGCCGGCGGCCGGGTCGTGCTGCGACTCCCCGGCTCACCACGGCTGTTCGAGGAGGTCCTGGCCCTGTTCCGGCTCGGCGCGGTGCCTGTGGTGGTGCCGCCGGCGGTGCCCGAGCCGATGGCCCGGTCCGTGCGCCGCTTCGCCGGGGCCGACGTGTCGTACGAGGTTGACGGCCCCGCCCTGCTCCAGTTCGCCGGCGACGAGGTCGGCGTCCCCCGGCTGGCACCGCTCGACGACGCCGAAGTCGTCCGCACCGTGTCGCAGCGGGCCGCCGTCCTGGACCTCGACGAGGACACCGTCCATCTCGTGACCCATCCCGAACTTCCGGTCGGGGTACCGGGGTTGCTGGACTGGCTGGCCGTGCTGTGCGCCGGGGGCCGGGTGGTGCTCGGCGCGCGGGCCGACCCGGACAGCGCCTTCCGGGTGGTCGCCGCCGAGCGTGTGACGCACACCGTGCTGTCCGCGCCACTCGCCGGCCGGTGGGCCGCGACGGCGGCCGTCACCGCCTACGACCTGAGCAGCCTGCGGACGCTGGTGGTGAACGGCGGTGGTTTCGACGAGCGGGTGGCGCGGCGGGTGCTGCCCGCGCTCGGCTGCGCGCTGCGGCAGGTCTTCGGCACGGCGGAGGGGCTGGTCGCCGCGACCCGCCCGCAGGACGGCACGGAGGCGGCCGTGACCGGTCGGATGGGCGCCGTCTGCCCCGAGCACGAACTGCGGGTCGTCGACCACCGGGACCGGGAGGTTCCGGCCGGTACCGAGGGGTGGCTGCTCAGCCGGGGTCCCGGCACGATCCGCCGCTACTGGCGCTCCCCCGGGCACGACGCCCGCCACTTCACGACCGACGGCTTCCATCGCACCGGGGCGACCGCCCGGGCGACGGAGGCGGGCCTGCTGGTCGTCGTACGGGGTCCGGCGGCGCCGGCCGGCCAGGACACGACAACTCGCGTCGGCCGCCGGAACCCCGCCCCGCACAGCCGGAAAACCCGTCCGCACGCTCCAGAAGGGCAGACCGAGATGACACCCCCGACGCTCCCCTACGTCATGCCCACCCCCGCGATGCTGCCCGCCGATCGGACGGGCTGGACCCTGGAGGCCGCCCGGTCCGCGCTGGTGGTGCTCAATCTCCGGACCCGGTTCGTGCACCCGCTGGAGCAGCGGGCCGCGCCGGTCGCCGAACTCCTCGCCAACGCCGGCCGGCTGATCGACGCAGCGCGGGCGGCCGGGGTGCCGGTCATCCACGCGGTGCCGGCCACCGCACGCAGGACCACCGGACGCGGTCCGCTGCCCTACGCGCGGCTGACCGGACCCGCGGCGGGCGCGGCGACCGATGCCTTCGTCACCCGGGTGGAGCCGCAGACCGGGGACACCGTGCTCACCGCCCGTACCCACAGCGCGTTCGCCGGGACCCGGCTGGACAGCAGGTTAAGGGAACAGGAGCGGGACCAGGTGGTGGTCCTCGGTCTCTACGCCCGGACCGACGTCCTGCTGACGGCCGCCGACGCCCGGGCGCGGGACCTGGAGGCTTTCGTGGTCGCCGACGCGGTGGCCGATGTGTCCGCGGGCAACCACGCGTTCGCGCTGGAGTGGGTGGCGGACACCTGCGGGGCGGTGACCGCCGCGGACCGGGTGTCGGCGGTGTTCGACGCCGGCCAGGCGGAGGCCGAAGCCGTCTGAGCCGGCGCCACCCGGTGCGCGGGGCGCGTGGTCAGCGAGCGGCCACGCGCCGGGCCACCAGCGACCGGTGGATCTCGCCCGCGCGGACCGCCGTCGTCGACAGCAGTGTCGAGGTGAGCCCATGGGTGTGCTCGGTACTGCCCTGGAGGTAGATCCCGGCGGTGACGTCGGGTGCGGTCTCCACCCGGTGGTCGCGGTCGACGCGCAGCGCGTCCCCGTCGTCCCGCAGACACACCTTGGCCGCCTCGCCGAGCAGCGGCCCGAGGTCACGTGGCCGGTAGCCGGTGGCGTTCACCAGCACGTCGGCCTCCAGCACCTGTTGCTCTCCGGTCGGCAGAAACTCGACACGGATGTCGAGCGTTCCCTCGGGGCGGGTGCGGATGTCGCGGATCCGCGAGACGTTGAGGAAGCGCAGCCGCTCGCGGCCGGCCACCTTCTCCTGATACGCGGTGGCATACAGGGCCTCGATGAGCTCCATGTCGACGACGGAGTAATTGGTGGAGCGGTGGTAGTCGAGGAGGGACTGTTTCACCTCGGAGGGCGCCTCGAAGTAGACGTCCACCGCCTCCGGGTCGAAGATCCGGTTGGCGAACGGGCTGTCGTCGGCGGGGGTGTAGCCGTATTTGGCGAACACCGCGCACACCTCCGCCTCCGGGAAGGAGCGGTGCAGGTAGTCGACGGTCTCGGCCGCGCTCTGTCCGGCGCCCAGGACCACCGCCCGGCGCACCGGCGGGCCGGCGGCGGTGAGTTCGGCTACCCGTGGCAGTAACTGGCTGTTGTGCCAGACCCGTTCGGTCAGTTCGACGCCGGGTGGCAGATGGGGTTCCAGGCCGATCGCGACGCTGATGTCGCGGGCGCGGTAGCTGAGCGTGCGGCCGGGCCGGCCGGGATCCCGGCAGACGACGTCGAAGCAGGTGACCGCGCCGGAGTCGTCGCGCACCGGCCGGACGGCGGTCACCACATGGTCGTAGGCCACCAGGTGACCGAGGCGTTCGGCCGCCCACTCGAAGTACTCGTGGAACTCGGCGCGCAGCGGGAACAGCGTCTTCTGGTTCAGGAAGTCGGTCAGCCGGCCGCGTTCGCGCAGGAAGTACAGGAAGCTGAAGTCGCTGGACGGATCGCGCAGCGTGACAAGGTCCTTCAGGAAGGACACCTGCATCGTGGCGTCGCCGATCAGCATGCCCCGGTGCCAGCCGAAGCTCGGCTGGCGTTCGAGGAAGAGGGCATTGAGTCGTCCGTCCGGTGGAAGCCGCGCGTTGTGTTCCTCAACTGCTATGGCCAGCGCCAGATTTGACGGCCCGAAACCGATTCCGAGGACGTCATAGGTGGTGTCAGTTCCCTTGAGCGGTGACTTCACCGTGGCATCGCCTCCCTCAGGCAGCCACATGTTAGATAAGGTTAGCCTAACCTTGCAACGGAGCCGCCGGAGGGGAGAACCGCATGCGCGTCGCCATGTTCGGCTATCAGACCTGGGGTCATCGCACGCTCCAGGCCTTGCTGGACTCGGACCACGAGGTCGTCCTCGTGGTCACGCACCCCAAGAGCGACCACGCCTACGAGAAGATCTGGGACGACGACGTCGCCGAACTCGCCGAGAAGAACGACGTCCCGGTCCTGCTGCGCAACCGCCCCGACGACCCCGAACTCCTCGCCGTCCTGCGGGAGTCCGCGCCGGACATCATCGTCGCCAACAACTGGCGGACCTGGCTGCCGCCCAAGCTGTTCGATCTGCCCCCGCACGGCACGCTCAACATCCACGACTCGCTGCTGCCCTCCTACGCCGGCTTCTCGCCGATCATCTGGGCGCTCATCAACGGCGAGCCACGTGTCGGCGTCACCGCGCACCGCATGAACGGCGAACTCGACGCAGGGGACATCCTGGTGCAGCGCTCGGTGGCGGTCGGCCCCACGGACACCGCGACCGACCTGTTCCACCGGACCGTCGACCTGATCGCCCCGATCGTGCGCGAGTCGCTCGACCTGATCGCCTCCGGCAAGGACGCCGGACACTGGCAGCCCCAGGACCGCAGCCGGGCGAGCTTCTTCCACAAGCGGTCCCTGGAGGACAGCCGGATCGACTGGACCTGGCCGGCCGAGCGCCTGGAACGCCTCGTCCGGGCCCAGTCGGACCCGTATCCGAACGCGTACACGTTCCACCGGGGCGAGCGCCTGAGGATCGTGCAGGCCGAAGTCTCCGAGGGGCACTACGGCGGCACACCGGGCCGGATCTTCATCCGCGAGGGCGACGGCGTGGTCGTCGTGGCGGGCGCCGACGCCCACACCGGACGCCGCCGCGGCCTGCTCGTCAAGCGCGTGCGCACCGAGGACGGGACAGAACTGCCCGCGACGGAGCACTTCCGCACGATGGGCGGCTATCTCACATCCCACCCCTAGGCATGCCGTGACACCGGGCACCGGGCGCCCCTCCCGAGGGGCGCCCAACCACCGGAACACATTGCTAAGGTAAGCCTAACCTTGCTTTACTGTCGCCGAGGCGACTCCTGCCCACCCCTGGCGAAATGGGATGCACTGTCATGCCGAGACCCCTCCGTACGACCCTTCTCACCGCGACCCTGGTCGCCGGGCTGGCCGCCTGCGGCTCCGTCAAGGACGACTCGAACAACGATGCGCCGGCGGACGCCGCCGAGGCCGGGAAGTCCTCCGCCTTCCCCGTCACCGTCACGCACAAGTTCGGTGACACGAAGATCGCTTCGGCCCCGAAGCGGATCGTGGTGATCGGCAACGGCGGCACCGACGACATCGATGCGCTCTACGCCCTCGGCGTCACCCCGCTCGCCGTGTCCAAGGACTCCCTCAGCTCCGACGGGGTCTACCCGTGGCTGAAGGACGAGATCGACACCGAGAAGACGAAGCTCCTCGACACGCTCAACGGCGTCGACTACGAGGAGATCGCCTCCCTGCAGCCCGATCTGATCCTCGCCACCTCGGACTTCACCCTGGACAAGGACTACGAGAAACTGTCCGCGGTGGCCCCGACGATCGGCTACGCCACCGCCTGGGGGCAGCAGTCCTGGCAGGAGCACGTCCAGGTGGTCGGCAAAGCCGTCGGCAAGGAGGAGCAGGCCGAGAAGGTCATCGAGGAGACCGAGGACGGCATTGCCGCGGTCAAGGCGAAGCACCCCGCCCTGGACGGCAGGACCTACAGTCTGTCCATCGGCAACACGCCGGCGAAGATCTACACCATCGCGTCCGAGACAGACTTCGCCGCCAAGCTGATGAGCGAACTCGGCCTCGGCCTGACCCCGTCCGTCAAGAACATCAAGACGGTCAACGGCAGCCCCACCGGCGAGCTGTCCTTCGAGCAGCTGGACAAGCTGGACGCCGACCTCGCGATCATCGCGTTCACCACCAAGGACCTCCAGAAGGCCTTCGAGTCCAGTGCGCTGGTGAAGAACATGTCCGCGGTGAAGGACGACCACTACTTCGTCACCGACGCCCAGACCATCAGCCAGCTCAGAAGCCCGTCCGTGCTGGGCATCCCCTGGGCGCTGGACAACCTGGAGCCCGGGTTCGCCAAACTCGGCAAGTAACCGGACAGCACAAAGCGGCGGGGCGTGCCAGGCGCCCCGCCGCTTCCGTGTCCGCGTCACCCCTCGCGCAGCGCCGCATCCACCTCCTGGGCCGACATTCCCTCGATCTCCAGCTGGATCGCCGCGACCTGTTCGAGCCGGCCGGGCGTCTCCTCGTCCGCGGACAGCCGCTTGGCCATGCCGCCGGCCGTCAGGGTGGCGAACAGGGCGCGCACCGACACCTCGGAGCTGTCCAGTGCCTCGCGCAGCCGGCTGACGATCACCGTGGCGAGCACGGAGTCACCGCCCAGGGCGAAGAACCCGTCGTCGGGTCCGACGCGGTCGACGCCGAGCACCTGAGCCCAGATCCGGGCCACGACCGTCTCCAACGCGCCGCCCGCGGCCCGCTGTTCGCTGTGCGCCGGTGCCTGAGCCTGAGCCTGAGCCTGCCACAGTCTCCCGACCGCCCGCCGGTCCAGCTTGCCGTTGGAGGTGAGCGGCAGCTCGCGCACGACGGCGACCCGGTACGGCACCATGTGCGGCGGCAGCACGGACCGTGACCACTCCCGCAGCTCGTCCTCGCCGACCCCCTCGGCGGCCACCGTGACCACGAGCTGGACGCCCTGCGCCCGGGCGAGTCCGGCCACGGCACGCCGTACCGCCGGATGCCCGGCGAGCGCCGCCTCCACCTCCCCCAGCTCGATCCGGAATCCGCGCAGTTTGACCTGGTGGTCGCGGCGGCCCAGGAACTCCAGGGTGCCGTCGGACCAGTACCGGGCCAGGTCGCCGGTGCGGTACCAGCGCACACCGTCCGCCTCGGTGAACTTCTCGGCCGTGCGCGCCGGATCGCCCCGGTAGCCGAGCGCCACCCCGTCCCCGCCGATCCACAGCTCGCCCGGCACCCAGTCGGGGCAGTCCCGGCCGTGGCTGTCCACGACCCGGCAGCGGACGTTGCGCAACGGGGTTCCATAGGGCACCGCCCGCCAGTGGGCGGGGACCTGAGCGTCCGTCACCTCGCACACCGTGGAGTGGATCGCGGTCTCCGTGGTGCCGCCCAGACCGATGAACCGGCAGCCGGGAGCCCGCTCGGCGAGCCGCCCCGGCAGATCGGTGCCCACCCAGTCGCCGCCGAGCAACACCACGCGCAGACCGGTGAGTTCACCCGGACCGGTGGCCAGCAGCAGAATGTCGAACAGCGGCGGCGCGCAGTTGAGGAGGGTGACGCGGTGGGTGCGGACCAGGTCGGCCCAGCGGCGGGCCTCGCGCCGGTCCGCCTCGTCGACCAGTACCACCGCGCCGCCCGCACTCAGCAGCCCGAACACGTCGTACACGGACAGGTCGAAGTCGAGGGCGGACACCGCGAGGCAGCGGTCGTCCGCGCCCACGCCGAAACGCTCGTTGAGGTCGTCGACGGTGTTCATGGCGGCCCGGTGGGGCACCTCGACGCCCTTGGGCTCACCGGTGGAGCCGGAGGTGAACAGCACATAGGCGGGCTGCTCCTCGTCCACCGCCACCGGCTCGGGCAGCGGCTTGGCGAGGACGGCGTCGGCGACCGGAAGCGTCTCGATCCCGTCGAGCCGCCGCCCGTCGGTCAGCGCCAGGCGGAAACCGGCGGTGGCACGGATGCGTTCGCGGCGGGCGGCCGGCTGCTCGACACCGACAGGAACATAGGCGGCGCCTGCCGCCAGCACACCCAGCACGGCCACGATCTGGTCGGGGCCCTTGGGCAGGCTGACCGCCACCGTGTCACCCGGCCGGACACCGCGGGCGGCGAGCGCCCCGGCCGTCCGCAGCACCCGGTCCGCCAACTCCGCGTAGGACAGGGAGCCTTCGCCACCCCACAGGAGGGCGGGGGCGTCCGGCCGTTCGGCCGCGCGGGCGAAGAAACCCTCGTGCACAAGACGGTGGCTGCGCGGCGCGTCGGTCGCGTTGGCGTTCGCCCGCACGGCCGTCTGCGTCCCGGGCAGCAGGGCGGGCACGGGGCGTTCCCACACCGTGTCGTCGGTGCCGAGCCGGGTGACCAGTGCGTGGAAGGCGGCGAACATCGCGTCGATCAGCCCGTCGGGGAACGCGTCCTCGCGAACGTCCCAGTTGACGAGCAGCCCGCCGTCCACCTCGGTCACCTGGGCGTCGAGGAGCACCTGCGGGCCCTGCGAGATGATCCAGGCCGGCTTGCCGAAGGACCGGGTGACGCCCGCGTCGAACAGCTCCCCGAGGTTGAGGGCGCTGGTGAACACCACGGGTGCGAGGACCTGTTCGCCGTTGTGCCGGGTCAGGTCCCGCAGCACCTCCACGCCCGAGTAGTCGGCGTGGGCGGCGTCGGTGTGCATCCGGTCCTGCAGGCGCAGGGCGTGCTCGGTGAACGTCGCCGGCTCGGTCAGGTCGACGTCGAGCAGTACGGAGCTGGTGAAGTCGCCGACCAGCAGGTCGACATCGGGGTGGGAGCCTCTGCGGTCGAACATCGGGACGTTCAGCAGGAACCGGGGCTGTCCGCTCCATGCGGCCAGCACCTCGCTGAAGGCGGTGGCCACGGCCATGGCGGGGGTGAGCCCGTGCTGGTGGGCGCGGGTCGCCAGGCGCCGTCTGTCCTCCGGCGGCAGCCAGTGATGGCGCCGGGT
Source organism: Streptomyces sp. NPDC004629 (assembly GCF_042873595.1). Classification (NCBI taxonomy): domain Bacteria; kingdom Bacillati; phylum Actinomycetota; class Actinomycetes; order Kitasatosporales; family Streptomycetaceae; genus Streptomyces; species Streptomyces sp. NPDC004629. The sequence continues at coordinate 316,860 of NZ_JBIALO010000008.1, forward strand.
GACCCGGCTGGGGTCGGTGCGCTCGGCCTCGGGGACCAGCGGGAGTTCGGGGGCGCTGGGCAGTTCGGGCACCCGGCTGCCCCACCACGCGCGGGACTGCTCCCGGCTCAGCCGGCGCATCTCGCGCCGCTCGGCCAGGTACTCCGGATAGCTGGTGCCGATCGGCGGCAGGGGCGTGTCGGGGTGCTGGTAGAGCGCGGCGAGATCGCAGAGCAGCACCCGGTAGCTGAGCGCGTCGGCGGCGAGCATGTCGACGTCGACGTGCAGCCGGGTGCGTCCCTGCGGCAGCAAGGACAGCTGTACGGAGTACACCTCGCCGGCGGCGACGTCGAGCCGGGCGTGCGAGGAGCGGTGCCGGATGTCCTCAAGACGGGCCGCGGCGCTCTCCTCGTCCAGGTCCCGCAGATCGTGGACGACCATGGCGGGGCGGACCGGTTCGGGCAGGATCTGCTGCCGTCCGTCGTCGGTGAAACGGGCGCGGAGCATGCCGTGCCGGGCGACGACGGCGCGGACGGCCCGGTCGAGGCGGCCGGCGTCGACGTCCTCGCCGTCGAACTCGACGTAGAGGTGTGCGGCCACGGAGCCGAGCGTGGTGTCGTCGCCGCGGCCGATCCAGTACGCGTGCTGCATCACCGCGAGCGGGAACGGTTCGTCCGGGTCGGCGACGGGTTGCGGCGGCGCGGGGGGTGCCGGGGGCGCGGGCCGGGCGTCCGCCAGGAGTGACCGCCAGGCGCGCAGGGTGGGCTCCTTGGCGAGTTCGGCGAAGCTGACGCGGACGCCCTGCTTGCGCCAGCCTCCCGCAATCCTCATCAGGGTGATCGAGTCGAGTCCCCAGGCGATGAGGCTGTCGTCCTCGCCCGGCTGGGTCTCGTCCGGGCGCAGGGCGTCGGTGACCGCTCGCAGGAGCTTGTCCGGGGCCGGGGGGTGCTGCGTCGAGGGGTGGTGCGTCACCGGTTCCTCCGCTGCCAGGGGTGGGGGGCCGTCACGGGTGTCATCTCGGGTGTCCCTCACAGGTCGTCGTTCTCGAAGTCGTCGATGTCCTCCTGGGTCAGTTCGACCAGGGGGAGGTCGGAGGGGGTGAGCCCGCCGGACGGCGCGCTCTCGGCGTGCCGGGCGAGTCCGTGCAGGGCGCGTTCCCACAGGGCGAGCAGTGCGCCGGCCTCGGCAGGCGCAAGGAATGCCTCGGGCCAGGCGGCGCCGATGTGCAGCCGGACGGCGCCGGCCTCCTCGACGGCGACCGCGTTGATCTCCAGGCCGAAGCGGGCGGGCCGGTCGCGGTCCCGCGGGACGCGCAGCACCGGGGCCTCGGGGGCCAGTGCCCACGGCTCGTCGGTAAAGGCGGACGCGGCGAACCGGCCCAGGTAGTTGAAGGCGATCTGGGGTTGGGGCAGTTTCGCCAGGGCGGGCGCGGTGTCGGGGTTGAGGTGGCGCAGCAGACCGTAGCCGAGGCCGTGGTCCGGTACGGCGCGCAGTTGCTCCTTGACCCGCTTGAGGCCCAGCCCGGCGGCGGGCCCGCCGGACAGCGCCTCGTCCAGGTCGAGCGGGCCGGGGTCGATGCCGACCGGGTGGAACGTCGTGAACCAGCCGACCGTGGCGGACAGGTCCACCCCGTCGGCGATCTCCTCCACGCGCCCGTGTCCCTCGACGCCCACGAGCAGCGACCGGCCGGACCCGCCCCGCTGCTCTCGCCAGGCGGCGGTCGCGAACGCGAGCGCGGTGAGCAGCACCTCGGGCGCGGCGGCCCGGTAGGCGGCGGGCACGGTGGTGAGCAGGGCGGCGGTGATGTCCTCGGGCAGGACCAGGGTGTGTTCGCGTATCGCCCGCGCGGTGCCGAGCGGGCGTTCCAGGAGCGGTCGCGCCCGCTCCAACACCTGGGTCCACCAGGGCAGTTCGCGCACGCGGCCGGGCTGGACGGCCGCCTCGGCGAGCAGCCCGCTCCAGGTGCGGAAGGAGGTGCCGGAGCGCTGCGGCCGGGGGGTCCGTCCGTCCCGTACCGCTTGCCATGCCTCGGCCAGTTCGGCGCCGATGATCCGCCACGACACACCGTCGACGACGAGGTGGTGGGCGACGAGCAGCAGCCGCCCGGGGCGGCCGTCGGGAGGCTCGGACCAGACGGCCTGGAGCATGCGTCCGGCTCGCGGGTCGAGCCGGGCGACGGCCGCACCGAGCCGTTCGTCCAGGTCACCTTCGCTCACGCGGGTGAGCAGCCCTTCGGCCGGCACGCTGCCCTCGGCGGGCACCTCCAGGCGTCCCCCGTCGGTGAGCCGGGCGCGCAGCATGTCGTGGCGGTCGACGACGGCCTGGAGTACGGCGGCCAGCTGCCTCTGGGTGAGACCGGGCGGGGTGACCAGCAGGACCGCCTGGGCGAGAGCGCCGTAGGAGCCGTCGGGGTCCGCCATCCAGCGCATGACGGGGGTGAGGTCCAGCTCGCCGGTCGGCGCGTCGGCGCGTCCGGGCGCGGGGCGGGCCGGGACGGCCGCGGCGGCGAGTCCCGCCGGGGTCGGCGTCTGGAAGACCTGGCGGGGGCTGACCGCTAGGCCCGCCTTGCGCGCCAGCGTGACCAGCCGGATGGAGACGATGCTGTCGCCGCCGAGTGCGAAGAAGTTGTCGTCGACGTGGACGGCGCTCAGGCCGAGGACGGTCGCGAACAGGTCGGTCAGCAGCCGTTCGCGGTCGTTCGCGGGCGCCCGGGACGGGCCGGCGGCCGTGGTCTCGGGGGCGGGCAGGCTCGCGCGGTCGACCTTGCCTGACGGCAGCAGCGGGAACGCGTCGAGCGGGGTCAGCGTGCGCGGGACCATGTGTTCGGGCAGCCGTTCCTGGAGCCAGCCGCGGATCTCGGCCGGGGGCACGGGGTCGCCGGCGGCCAGGAGATACCCGGCGAGCTGCTTGACGCCCGGCGCGTCCTCCCGGATCACCACCACGCCACGGCGCACGCCCGGGTGCTGTTCGAGGACGGCCTCGATCTCCTCCAGCTCGACCCGCATACCGCGGATCTTGACCTGGTGGTCGGCGCGGCCGAGGAATTCCAGGGTGCCGTCGCGCTGTCGGCGGACCAGGTCGCCGGTGCGGTAGAGACGCTCGCCGGGCGGGCCGAAGGGGTCGGCTATCCAGTGGTCGGCGGTGCGGCGGGGGTCGTTCACATAGCCGCGGCCGAGGTAGACGCCGCCCGCGTACAGCTCGCCGGGGACCCCGACGGGGGTCGGCCTGAGGCGTTCGTCGAGGACGTGGAGGCGGGTGTTGGAGTTGGGGCCGCCGATGGACACCGCGCTGCGGATGGCGCCCGTGCGGTAGACGACGTGACTGACGCCGATGGTGGCCTCGGCGGGGCCGTAGCCGTGGTACATCACCGCCGGGCTCGCGGCGCGGAAGCGGGCGAACAGCTCGGGTGTCAGGACCTCGCCGCCGCACCACACATGCCGCAGGGAGGCGGCCCGGTGGGCGAACCCGTCCTGTTCGAGGAGCAGGTCGAGCATGGAGGAGACCAGATAGGCGAAGGTCACCCGGTGGCGTTCGACGGTGTCGAGGAGGTCGTCCACGTCGCGTTCGCCGCCGGGCTCGGCGATCACCAGCCGGCCGCCGTGCACGAGCGGCAGGAAGATCTCGTTGATGGAGATGTCGAAGCCGAGCGGCGCCTTGAACAGGGCGGCGTCGTCCGTGCCGAAGCCGAGCAGGCTCCGTTGCCACAGCAGCCGGTGCGCGATGGCCCGGTGCCGGATCATGGCACCCTTGGGCACACCGGTGGAACCGGAGGTGTAGATGACGTAGGCGAGGCCTTCGGGGTCCACGGGCACGTCCAGGTTCCCGGCATGCGGCACCGGGCCTGCGAGGTCCACGGCGACGACCGGCGGGGCGTCTGCGCCCAGCGGGTGCTCGTCGCCGGATCGGCCGAGTACGGCGGTGAGGGCGGCGCTGCGGCACACCTCGGCGATCCGGCGGGCGGGCCAGGACGGCTCCAGCGGGACGAAGGCGCCGCCCGCCTTGAGGACGGCGAGCAGGGCGACGACCATCTCCACGGACCGTTCGAGGTGGATGCCGACGCACCGCTCGGGGCCCACGCCGAGTGATGTCAGGGTGCGGGCCAGGGCGTTGGCGCGGGCGTTCAGTTCGGCGTAGGTCAGCGAGCGGCCGTCCGCGGCGCCGTACTCGACGGCGGTGAGCCTGGGTGTCATCGCGGCCTGTTCCTCGAACAGCGCGGTGAGGGTGGTGACCGGCATGGGGTGCGCCGTGTCGTTCCACTCCCCCAACAGCAGCGACCGTTCACCCGGGGTGAGGACGTCGGCCTCGGTCACCGGGCGGTCGGGGTGCCGGGCCAGGCCGGTGACCACCCGGACATACCGATCGGCCAGGTCGCGTGCGGTGTCCGGGTCGTAGAGGTCGCAGCTGTAGACCAGCGCGCCGCTGATCCCGCCGGCCTTTGCCCGTTCGAAGAGGTGGAAGGCGAGGTCGGTCTTGGCGGTGTAGAAGTCGACGCGTGTCTCGCGCAGGCCGAGACCGGCGAACTCCCGTGTCCCGGGCGGGGCCTGCTGGTGGGCGATCATCACCTGGAACAGCGGGTGGCGGCCCATCGAGCGGGTCGGGGCGAGCGCGTCCACCAACTCCTCGAAGGGCAGATCCTGGTGGGCATAGGCGCCCAGGTCGGCCTCGCGCACCCGGGCGAGCAGCTCACGGAAGGTGGGGGCGCCCAAGACGTCGGTGCGCAGCACCAGCGTGTTGACGAACAGGCCCACCAGGTCGTCGAGTCGGCGGTCCCCGCGACCGGCGACGGGCGTCCCGAGGGGAATGTCGTCCCCGGCGCCGAGCCGCCCGAGCAGCACGGCGAGCGCGGACTGGAGCGCCATGAAAACGGTCCCGCCGGCCTCCGTTGCCAAGCCCGCGAGCGCCGCGTGGACGTCCGCGTCGAGCGTGAAGTCGACCGCGTCGGCCCGGTAGCCGGCAACGGCCGGTCGGGGCCGGTCGGCGGGCAGCTGAAGCTCTTCCGGCAGCCCGTCCAGCACACGTGTCCAGTACGCCAGTTGATCGTCACGGTCGACCAGCGCCCGCTGCTGCCAGACCGTGTAGTCGGCGTACTGCACCGGGAGCGGCGGCCAGTCGGGCGCGCCGTGGTTCAGCCGGGCCGAGTAGGCCGTCTCCAGGTCGGCCAGCAGGGGTTCGGCGGACCAGCCGTCGGTGGCGATGTGGTGAACGAGGAGCAGCAGGACGTGCTCCTGCGGCGCGAGGGCGATCAGGGTGGCGCGGACGGGGATCTCGGCGTCCAGCGCGAAGGGGCGGGCGGCGGCCTCGGCGAGCAGGCCGTCGATGTCCTCCGGTCGGGCGGCCTGCACCGTGAAGGGCACGGCCGCCTCCCGCGCGGGCAGGACGTGCTGCCGCGGGGTGCCGTCGTCGTCCGGGAAGACGGTGCGCAGCGCCTCGTGCCGGCCCACCACGTCGTCGAGGGCCGCGCGCAGCGCCGCGTGGTCGAGCGGGCCGGTGAGCCGGACGGCGGTGGGAATGTTGTACGTCGGTGTCGGGCCCTCAAGCCGGTACAGGAACCAGAGCCTGGCCTGCGCGGACGACAGGGGCAGCGGATCGGGGCGGTCGGCCCGGGTGAGGGCGGGCCGATGGTCGCCCGGGGTGTTCAGGAGCGGGGCGAGCGCCGCCGCGGTCGGGGTGTCGAACACGGCCCGCAGCGGGATCTCCGCCCCGAGTTCGGCGCGGACGCGGCCGACGAGCCGGGTGGCCAGGACGGAGTGGCCGCCGAGCGCGAAGAAATCGTCGTGGATGCCGACGGACGGCAGGCCGAGCAGGTCGGCGATGAGCGCGCACAGGCGTGCCTCGGCATCGGTGCGAGGCGCGGTCGCGGTGGTGAGGCAGGAGAGGTCGGGGGCGGGCAGGGCGGCGCGGTCGAGCTTGCCGTTCGGGGTGAGCGGCAGGGCGTCCAGGACGACCACGGCGGCCGGTAGGAGCTGGTCGGGCAGCGTGGCCCGGAGGTCCTGGCGCACCTGGAGGGGGTCGAGGGCGGCGCCCGGCATGGGGACGACGTACGCCACCAACCCGGGCTCGCCGGACTCCTCTTGACGTACCGTCACCGCCGCCTGGGAGACGTCGGGCAGGGCCGCCGCGGCGGCCTCGGCCTCGGCGGGCTCGACGCGGAAGCCGCGGATCTTGACCTGGTCGTCGGTGCGGCCCAGGAACTCCAGGATGCCGTGCGGGGTCCAGCGGACGAGGTCACCGGTGCGGTAGAGGCGGCTGCCGGGCGGGCCGTAGGGGTCGGCGACGAAGCGGGCGGCGGTCAGGGCGGGGCGGGCCAGGTAGCCGCGGGCCAGTTGGCTGCCGGCCAGGTGCAGCTCGCCGGGTACGCCCGGTGGGACGGGGCGCAACCACGCGTCGAGGACCAGGGTGCGGGTGTTCCACACCGGGCGTCCGATGGGGACGGAGCCGCCCGCCGACCTGGTGCCCTCGCCGCAGGGCCAGGCGGTGACGTCCACCGCGGCCTCGGTCGGCCCGTACAGGTTGTGCAGGGCGGTGCCCGGCAGCAGGGCGAGGCAGCGGTCGGCGAGGTCGGTGGGCAGGGCCTCGCCGCTGCACACCACCCGGCGCAGCACGCCCCGGGCCGTCCCGGCGGCCGGCTCGTCGAGGAAGACGCGCAGCATGGAGGGCACGAAGTGCGCGGTGGTGACACGCTGTTCGCGGATCAGTCCGGCGAGGTAGCCGGGGTCGCGGTGTCCGCCGGGGCGGGCGAGCACCAGGGCGGCACCGGTGATCAGCGGCCAGAAGAACTCCCAGACGGAGACGTCGAAACCGGCCGGTGTCTTTTGCAGCACCCGGTCGTCCGGGCCGAGTCCGTAGGCGTCCTGCATCCACAGCAGGCGGTTGACGATCGCCTGGTGCGCGACGACGGTGCCCTTGGGGCGGCCGGTGGAGCCCGAGGTGTAGATGACGTACGCGGGATGCTCCGGGAGCAGGGGGTGGAGCCGTTCCCCGTCGGTGAGTTCGGCCGTCTCCAAGGCGGCGATCCGGTCGTGTACCCGCGGATCGTCGAGCAGGAGCGTCGACGCGTCATGGGCGGGCAGGGCGCCGGAGGCCGTGACGACGAGCGCGGGGGCGGCGTCCTCGATCATGAACGCCAGCCGCTCGGCGGGATATCCGGTGTCCAGCGGCAGATAGGCGGCGCCCGTCTTGAGCACCGCGAGGAGCGCCACCACCAGGTCGGGGCCGCGGTCCAGGGCGACGCCCACCAGGCGTTCGGGCCCGGCCCCGTGGGCGATCAGATGGCGGGCGAGCCGGTTGGCGCGGGCGTGGAGTTCGCCGTGGTCGAGTCGGACGGTCCCGAAGACCAGGGCCGGGGCGTCGGGGGTGCGGCGCGCCTGGCGGTCGAGGAGCCCGGTGAGGGTGGTGCGCGGGACGGGGTACGCGGTGTCGTTCCAGTCCTCAAGGACCCGCCGCTCCTCGGTTTCGGCCGCCAACGGCAGCCGGGAGATGGCGAGTTCCGGGTCGGCGAGGGCGGTGGCGAGCAGTGTCTCCAGTCGCTGGAGCAGGCCGTCGACGGTGTCCGGGACGAACAGCTCGCTGCGGTAGGTGGCCTCGATGCGCAGCCGCCCGTCGGTGAGGAAGGCCTCCAGGGAGAGATCGAACTGGGTGGTGTCGTTGTGGACGGTCTCCCACCGCGCCGTCACCCCGGGCAGCCGCGGCCCTTCGAGCCCGTGGGTGAGGAAGAGCAGCATGACGTCGAAGTAGACGGAGCGGCCGGGGTGCCGGTCCGGCCTCAGCCGCTCCACCAGCAGGTCGAACGGCATGTCCTGGTGGGCGTAGCCGTCGGTGCACACCTGGCGTACCCGCTCGACGAGTTCACCGAATCCGGGGTCGCCGTCGAGGTCGGTGCGCAGGACGAGCGTGTTGCCGAAGTTGCCGATCAGTCGGTCCAGGCCGGGCAGGTCGCGGCTCATGACGGCCGAGCCGACCGGGATGTCGGTGGCGCCGGTGGTGCGGTGGAGCAGGGCGGTGAGGCCGGCGAGGAGCACCATGAAAGGGGTCGCGCCGGTGGCACGGGCGAAGGCGGTGAACCGCTCGGTGACCTCGGGCGCGAAGGTGAAAAAGCGCCGGTCGCCGCGCGCGGTGGGCATCGCGCTGCGCGGCGCGTCGGTGGGCAGGGCCGGCGGCCGGGGCGGCGGGACGAGCGCCGCGCGCCAGTGGTCGAGGTGGTCGGCGAGCCGTTCCTCGGTCCAGGTGGTGCGCTGCCAGTGGGCGAAGTCGGCGTACTGGAGGGGCAATGGTTCGAGCACGGGGCTCTCGCCCGGCGTCGCGGCGCGGTAGAGGGCGCTCAGGTCGTGCGAGAGGGCGTTGAACGTGCCGCCGTCCCAGGCGATGTGATGGACCGTGAGGACGAAAGTGTGGTCCTGGTCCGTCCTGCGGATCAGCAGGGCGCGCAGCGGGTGGTCGCCCGCGAGGTCGAACGGCGTCGCGGACGCTGTCCGGGCGAGCGCGTCGGCCCTGCGGTCCTGTTCGGCCTCGGGCAGTGCGCCCAGGTCGGCCGCGGCGAACTCCAGGTCGGCGGCGGCGTCGACGACCTGCTCGGGGGTGCCGTCGGGCGCGACGGGGAAGCGGGTGCGCAGCGCCTCGTGCCGGTCGAGCAGCCCTTGCAGGGCGGTGCGCAGGCCGGTCGGGTCCAGCGGTCCGCGCAGCCGGATGGCCAGGCAGACGTTGTAGGCGGGGCTGTCCGGGTCGAGTCGCTGGAGCAGCCACATCCGTGCCTGGGCGTAGGACAGCGGCAGCCGTCCGGCGCCGGCGGGCCGGGGCGGGATCCGCTCGGAGCGGTCCGGCGCGTCGGCCAGTCCGGCGCTCGCCAGCCTGCGGCGCAGCAGCTCACGCCTGCGGGACGCGAGGTCGCCCGGGGCGGCATGGGTCTCCGTCACAGTGCTCCGCCTTTCAGCAGCAGTTCGAGGGCGTGCGACCAGAGGGCGGCCAGGTGCCGGATCTCCGCCTCGGTGAAGAGCCGCTGCGGCCACTGCCAGCAGACGCTCAGCTCCCGACCGGTGATCACCGCGTCGACGACCAGGGGGTACGGTGCCGGCGTCCCCGGGTCGGCCCCGCTGCCCATCGCCCCGGTCTCGGGAGCACTGGTGAACACCGCGCTGTCGCCGCGCTCGCCCAGGGTCATGCGGCCGAGGTAGTTGAACTCGATCTGAGGTTCGGGCAGTTCGGCGAGTACGGCCGCCGTGTCCGGGTTGAGGTACCGGAGCAGTCCGTGGCCGATCCCCTTGTCGGGCAGCGCGGCCAGCTGGTCGCCGATCCGGCGCACCCGGTCGTCACCGGGTCCGCTGCCGGGGTCGAGGCGGACCGGGAAGAGGCTGGTGAACCAGCCGAGGGTGGCGGACAGGTCGGCGCCGGGCAGCAGGTGTTCCTCGCGGCCGTGTCCTTCGAGGGCGATCAGCACGGATGTGTCGCCGTCGGGTCCGGGCCGGCCGAGGGCGCGGCGCCATTCAGCAACGGCGAGCGCCAGCGCGGTCAGCAAAGTCTCCTGCACCGGGCCGGTGAGCTGGGTGTCGAGGGTCGTGTAGTGCCGGCGGACGGTGGCGCGGGTGTCGACGGCGGGGTCGAGGCGGTCGGCGCCCAGCGTCGGCTCGGGGCGGTCCAGTACACCCTGCCAGAAGGGCAGTTCGGCAGCGCGGCGCGCCGAGCGGGCCTCGTCCCGCAGCCCCTCGGCCCACTCCTTGAAGGAGGTGCCGGCCGGTGACAGGGGCGTTGCCGCCCAGGCCGCCGCGAGGTCGGCCACCAGCACGCCCCAGGAAGCGGCGTCGGTGACGAGATGGTGCAGCACCACCAGCAGCCGCCCCTCGCTCCCGGGTCCGGCGTCGTACCACAGGAATCGCGCCATGGCCCCGGTCTCCGGGTCCAGTTCGGTCACCAGCTCGTCGAAGGCCTCCGGCACCAGCGCGCCGACGGACGTGTGGTCGAGCCGTTCGGTGTCGATCCGCCGTACGCAGTCCGCGGCGCGTGCCGTGCCGACGGGCGCGACCCGAAGGCGCCAGGTGCCGTCGCCGTCCTGCGCGAACGCGGACCGCAGCAGGTCGTGCCGGTCCAGGACGGCCTGCACGGTGCGGTGCAGCCCGTCGAGGTCGAGACCCGCGGGCGTCCTGAGGAACCGCGCCTGGCTGAGCCCCCGGAAGGGCCCGCCCCGCTCGGTGAGCCAGGCGAGCATCGGGGTCAGCGGGATCACGCCGGTCCCGGCGTCGGGATCGGCGCTCCGCGGTGCCGCGACGGTGCGGGCGCGCGCGGCGAGTCCGGCGACCGTCGGGTACTCGAAGACGTCCCTCGGAAAGATCACCACTCCGGCCGCGCGGGCCTGGCTGACCAGCCGCATGGAGACGATGCTGTCGCCGCCGAGGGCGAAGAAGCTGTCGTGCACGCCGATGGAGTCCACTCCGAGCACCTGTGCGAAAAGGGTGGCGAGCCGTTCCTCTTCGGGGTTGCGCGGGGGCTGTGCGGCGGATCCGGCGGTGCGGGAGGGGGCCGGGAGCGCGCCGGTGTCCAGCTTGCCGTTGAGGGTGAGCGGGAAGCCGTCGACCGTGACGAACGCGGAGGGCACCATGTAGTCGGGCAGTACGGCGGCCATGTCGCTGCGCAGCATGCGGGCCGTCTCCGCCTCGTCCGGCGCCGAGGGTGCCGTCACCACGTAGGCGACCAGCCGCCGTACTCCGGGCGTGTCCTCACGGACGACGACGGCGGCCCGTTCGACCAGGGCGTGGTCCAGCAGGGCCGCCTCGATCTCGCCCGGTTCGATGCGGTAGCCGCGGATCTTCACCTGATCGTCGGTCCGGCCCAGGCACTCCACGAGCCCGTCCTCGGTCCACCGGGCGATGTCGCCGGTGCGGTACATGCGGGCGCCGGGGTGTTCGGCGAACGGGTCGGCGACGAACCGGCCGGCGGTGGTGCCGGGCCGGCCGAGGTAGCCGCGGGCCAGGCCCGCGCCCGCGATGTACAGCTCGCCGTCGACGCCGATCGGTACGGGGTTGAGGTGGCCGTCGAGGATGTAGAGGGTGCCGCCGGCGACCGGGCGGCCGATCGTGGGGCGCTCGCTGAGCGCGAGGTCGCAGTCGGCCGAGTCGACGGTGCACTCGGTGGGCCCGTACAGGTTGTGCGCGGCGAGTCCGTCGGTGGCGCGCAGGATGCGCCACAGATCGGGCGGTACGGCCTCGCCGCCGACGCCCAGCACCTTCAACTCGGCGCGCCAGTCGCCTCCTTGGGCGACGAGTTCGGCGAGCAGGGAGGGTGACAGCTCGATGAACTCGATGCCGTGCTCGGCGAGGAAGGCGCGCAGGGCGTCGGGGTCGCGGCGCGCCTCCTCGGGCACCAGGTGCAGTTCGTGCCCGGCGAACATCCACAGCATCGGCTGCCAGGAGGCGTCGAAGGCGGTCGGCCAGGCGTGCCCGATGCGCAGCGGCCGTCCGCCGACGGCGCAGGTGGCGGGGGTGTGCAGGGCCGCGTGGTGGGCTGCGTAGAGGTTGACGATGGCCCGCTGCGGGACGAGGACGGCCTTGGGGCGTCCGGTGGAGCCGGAGGTGTAGATGACGTAGGCCGGGTGTTCGGGGTGGACGGGGGCGAGCCGGTCGGCGTCGGTGAGGTCGGTGGTGTCGGCGGCGGCGAGGCGCTGCCGGACCGCGGGGTCGTCGAGGCGCAGCAGCGGGACACCGGCCAGGGTGTCCTCGTCCGGGGCGGTGTCCGCGACGGCGAGCAGGGCGACCGGGCCGGCGTCCGCGAGCATCCCGGCGATCCGCTCGCCGGGCCAGGCGGGGTCGAGCGGCAGATAGGCCGCGCCCGCCTTCTGTACGGCGATCAGGGCGGTGACGGTGTCCGGGGTCGGCGGCAGGCAGAGGGCGACGATCCGTTCGGGACCGGCCCCGAGGCCGACGAGCAGCCGGGCGAGCCGGTTGGCCCGGGAGTTCAGCTCGGCGAAGGTGAGCCGCTGCCCGGCACCGACGACGGCGACCGCCTCCGGGGTGGCTTCGGTCTGCGTCTGAAGCACCTCGGGCAGCGTGCGGTGGGCGACCGGCAGCCGCTCGCCGGTGCCCAGCTCCAGCAGTCCTGCCCGCTCTCCGGGCGCGAGGACGTCGAGGGCGGCCAGCGGCAGCCCGGGGTCCGCGACGACGGCCCGCAGCAGCCGCTCGAAGCGCTCGGCGATCTCCTCCACCCGGGTGCGGTCGTAGCAGTCGGGCCGGTACTCGAAGACCACGCCGAGCCGCCGCTCGGCGAGCACGGCCAGGGTCAGCGGGTAGTGGGTGGCCCCGGATCCGCTGACGCCGGCGATCCGCAGCCCGGCCCGCCGTTCGGCCGCCGCGAGGGACGCCTCGTCGATCGGGTAGTTCTCGAAGACGAGCAGGGTGTCGAAGAGGTCGCCCGCACCGGCCAGCCGCTGGATCTCGGTGAGGCCGAGATGCTGATGGTCCATCAGCCGGGCCTGCTCGTCCTGAAGCCGGCGCAGATAGGTGCCGACCGGTTCGCCGGGCGGCACAAAGACCCGCACCGGTACGGTGTTGATGAAGAGGCCGATCATGGCCTCGGCCCCGGCGAGTTCGGCGGGCCGTCCGGCGACGGTGGCGCCGAAGACCACGTCGTCCCGGCCGGTGAGCCGGGCCAGCAGCAGCGCCCACAGGCCCTGCACCACGGTGTTGGTGGTGACACCCCTGTGCCGGCTCATCTCGCGCACGGCGTCCGTGAGGTCCTCGGACAGGCGCAGTGTGTGCAGTTCGGGCGGCACCGGTACGACTCCCGCGGCCACGGGCGCGAGCAGGGTCGGTGCGGCCCCGGCCAGCGCCTCGCGCCAGGCCCGCGCCGAGCTGTCCCGGTCCCGGGAGGCGAGCCAGGCGAGGAAGTCACGGTAGGGGCGGACCGCGGGCGGCGGCGCGACGGCGCCCGGCTCACGTCGGGCCGCGTAGAGCTGGAGCAGTTCACGCACGAGCAGCGGGACGGACCAGCCGTCGAGCACAAGGTGGTGGTTGGTGAGGATCAGCAGGTGCCGGTCGCCGCCCCGGTCGACGAGGGTGAAGCGGAGCAGCGGTGGGTCGGTGAGGTCGAAGCGGGCCGCGGCGTCGGCGTCGGCCAGGGCGGCCGCCTCGGCGGCATCGCCGGCCTTGGTCTCCTTCCAGTCGACGGGGACCTGTTTCAGGACCGCCTGGACCGGTTCGTCGAGGTCCTCGTGGAGGAAGGCGCCGCGGAGGTTGGCGTGCCGGGCGAACAGTTCCTCGGCGGCGGTGCGCAGTTCCTCGGGGCGCAGGCGTCCCTCGATCTCCACCAGGGTCTGCATGGTGTAGACGTCCTGGGCGCCCTCGTCGAACAGGGCGTGGAACAGCAGGCCCTGCTGGAGCGGGGACAGCGGCAGCACGTCCTCGACCAGGGAACCGTCGTCCGCGGGGTCCTCGCTCATCGGCTCCTCCACCTCGCCTTGACGTTGTCGAGTTGCGCGGCGCTCAGCGACACGAGCGGTGCGGCCGTCGCGGTGTGCTCCTCGGCGGCGGGGCCGGGTTCGTCCGGTGCGGCCGCCGCGAGGCCCGCGGGGGTGCGCCGGGTGAACACGTCCCGGGGGGTGAGGGCGAGTCCCGCTCTGCGGGCCCGGTCGGCCAGCCGGACGGAGACGATGCTGTCCCCGCCGAGTTCGAAGAAGTCGTCGTCGACGCCCACCTGTTCCAGGCCCAGCACTTCGGCGAAGAGCCCGCACAGCACCTTCTCCGGTGCGGTGCGCGGCGGTGCGTGACGGCTCTCCCGGGCGAGGTCGGGGGCGGGCAGGGCGTTTCGGTCCAGCTTGCCGCTCGGGGTGAGCGGCAGCGCGTCCAGGAGGACGACGGCGGAGGGTACGAGGTGGCCGGGCAGCCGCTCGGCGAGCGCCCGGCGCAGGGCGAGGGTGTCGGGCGCGGCGGGCGGTTCCGGTACGACGTAGGCGACGAGCCGGCGCGGTCCGGGACCGTCCGCGCGGGCCACGACCGCCGCCCGTGCCACGCCCGGCAGGGCGCGGGCCGCCGCCTCGATCTCGCCGGGTTCCACCCGGACGCCCCTGATCTTGACCTGGTCGTCGGCCCGGCCAAGGAACTCCACGGTGCCGTCGGCCCGCGTCCTGGCCAGGTCGCCGGTGCGGTACAGCCGGCTGCCGGGCGGGCCGAACGGGTCGGCGACGAAGCGTTCGGCGGTGCGGGCGGGCCGGCCGAGGTAGCCGCGGGCGAGTCCGTCCCCGGCGAGATACAGCTCGCCGCGCGCGCCGACGGGGGCGGGGCGCAGGAACGGGTCGAGGACGTGGACGCGGGTGCCGGCGACGGGCCGCCCGAGGGGGACGTCGCCCGCGGCGCCGTCGTACCTGTGCACGAGGCTGTCGCCGGCGGCCTCGGAGCAGCCGTACAGGTTGACGAGCCGGGCGGCGGGCCAGCGGCGGGTGAGCGCCCCGGCGAGTGAGGCGGGCAGCGGTTCGCCGCTGGAGATCCAGGTGCGGACCGTGCCGAAGGTGTCCGGCGGGGCCGCTTCGAGGAGGGCGGCGTAGAGGCTGGGGACCGCGGTGACGACGGTGGCCCGGTGTGTGTCGGCGACGGCGGCGAGAGCGACCGGGTCGCCGTTCGCCGCGTCGTCGGCGAGGGCCAGGGTGTCGCCGTTGACCAGGGCGCCGAGGATTTCGACGAGCCCGTCGATGAAACTGACCGGGCTCTTGGCAAGGCGGACGCCGGGCGCGTCGCCGCCCTGGAGTTCCCGCCCCCACAGCAGCCGGTTGGCGAGGGCGCGCTGCGTGCCGAGGACGCCCTTGGGGCGGCCGGTGGAACCGGAGGTGAAGATCAGGTAGGCCGGGTTGTCGGGCGACAGGGGCGGCCGCGGTCCGCGCAGGTCGGCGGTCGCGTCCGGCGGGCAGACCGAGTCCGGGTCGATGTTCAGCCGCCGTGCCGTGTCGGGCTCGCAGAGGACCAGGCGGGGCTCCGCTTCGCCGAGCATCAGGGCGATGCGCTCGACGGGGTGGGCGGGGTCGACGGGCATGCATGCGGCGCCCGTTTTGAGCACCGCGAGCAGCGCGATCACCAGGTGCGGGCCCTTCGGCAGCGCGACGGCCACGACGGACTCGGGTGCTGCGCCGCGTGCGGTGACGGCCGCGGCCAACCGCTCGGCACGGGCGTTGAGTTCGGCGTAGGTGAGGGTCGCGTCGCCGTGGCGGACGGCCGGGGCGTCGGGGGTGCGGGCGACCTGTGCCTCGATGAGGGCGCGGACCGCGGGGTGGCAGGTCGGCGGGTCGGCGGGCGGGCGGTCGGGCCCGGAACCGGTGAGCTGGGCCACGGGGCGCTCGGGACGGTGGACGAAGTCCGCGATCAGCAGGCGCAGTTGCTCGGCCATGCCGGTGACCGCCGACTGGTCGAGGACGGCCGGCTGGTGGCTGAAGGTGAGGGTGAGACGGGGGCCCGGCAGGGCGGTGAGGGCCAGCGGGTAGTGGGTGGCGTCCCGGACCGCGACGTCCGTCATGCGCAGCCCGTCGAGGGCGCGGGCGATGCCGTCGTCGTCGATCGGGTAGCTCTCGAAGACGAGCAGGGTGTCGAAGAGGACGCCGTGTCCGGTGGCGCGCTGCACGTCGGCGAGGCCCAGGTGCCGGTGGTCCAGCAGGGCGGACTGCTCGGTCTGGACCCGGACGAGCAGGTCGGCGAGCGGTTCGTCGGCCCGCAACCGCACCCTGATGGGCAGGGTGTTGATGAACAGGCCGATCATCGACTCGATGCCGGGCACATCGGCGTCGCGGCCGGAGACGGTGGCGCCGAGGACGACGTCCGTGCGGCCGGTGTGCCGGGCGAGCAGGATCGCCCACAGGCCCTGGAGCACGCTGCTCACGGTCAGTTGGTGGGTGCGGGCGGCGCGGGTCAGCGCGGCGGTCTCGCCCTCGGGGAGTTCCACGACGAGCCGTTCGGGTGGGGCCGCCGGGTGCTCGGGGGCACCGGGCGCGATCAATGACGGTTCGTCAAGCCCCTTGAAGGCGGCGGACCATGCGCGGGCGGCTGCCTCGCGGTCCTGGCGGGCGAGCCAGGCGACGTAGTCGCGGTAGGGCCGGACCCGGGGCAGCACGGACGGGTCGCCGCCGGCGGTGTACAGCTGGAACAGCTCCCGCACCAGGAGGGGCGCCGACCAGCCGTCCCACAGCAGATGGTGGGAGGAGAGCACCAGCCGGTGGTCGCGGGCACCGAACCTCACCAGCTGGAACCGCAGCAGGGGCGGGCGGGCCGGCTCGAACCGCCGTTCCCGGTCCTCGGCGAGCAGCCGCTCGAAGGCCGCCTCGCGCTGCTGTTCCGGTAACCCGGTGAGGTCGGTGGTCTGCCAGGGTGTGCGGACCTCGGTGCGGATGACCTGGACCGGGCGGCCGGAGCGCTGGGTGCGGAACGCGGCGCGCAGGTTGGCGTGCCGGGCCACCAGCGCCTCGGCGGCGGCCCGCATCCGGTCGGGGTCGAGGGGGCCGTCGAGGCGGGCGGTGAGCTGCCCGGTGTAGAGGTCCGGGGCGTGATCGTCGTAGAGCGCGTGGAAGACCATGCCCTCCTGCATCGGTGACAGGGGCAGCACGTCCGCCACGCCGGTGCGGGCCGGCATCAGGCCCCGGTCCTGCGCATGGCCTCGGCGAGGCTGCGGGGACGCATGTCCGTCCAGTGCCGGTCGATGTGGTCCAGGCAGGCGGCCCGGGTGTCGGGGCCGTGGACGCTCGACCAGCCGGCCGGGACGGGCGCGAAGTTGGGCCACAGCGAGTACTGGCCCTCGTCGTTGACCAGGACGCGGAAGACACCGTTCTCGTCGTCGAACGGGTTGGCCATGGGTCAGTTCCTCTCCTGGTTCTGCCGGGTGGCGGTCTCGTCATGACGCGGCTCGGTGAGAGCCATGGCCCGGTGCGGCTCGCTGACGGCTCCCGGGAGCTGGTCCGGCGCCCCGGGCACCGGCTCCGCAGGATCCACGCCGAGGGCGACGACCCGGTTGGTCTTGTCGACGTGCACGACCCGGGGCCGGTGGGCGGCCCGTTCGGACTCGTCGAGCGCTGCGAAGGACATGATGATCACCAGGTGTCCGGGGTGGACGAGGTGGGCGGCGGCGCCGTTGATGCCGATGACGCCGCTGCCGCGTGCGCCGGTGATGGCGTAGGTGCTCAGCCGGGTGCCGTTGTCGATGTCGACGACCTGGACCATCTCGCCCTCGACGATGTCGGCGGCCTCCATGAGGTCCTGATCGATCGTCAGAGATCCCACGTAGTGCAAGTCGGCCTGGGTCACGGTGGCTCGGTGGATCTTGCCGTTGAGCAGGGTGCGCTGCACCAGTACCCCCTGAGTAGATACTTAGGTGAGCCTAACCTAATTTATCGCGGTCGGGTGTGGAAGAACTCCAGAAGTACGCGGTTCACTTCATCCGGACGTTCCAGGTAGCCGTAGTGGCCGCAGTCCTTGATCTCCCGGTAGGCGGCGGCCGGGATCGCCTCGGCCACCTCACGGGACAGATGCGGCGGCAGGGTCACGTCGTCGGCGAAGCCGATCACCAGACAGGGCGTCCTGATCCCCGCGTAGGCCGCCAGTCTCCCCTCCGGCACCACCAGTTCGAGCTGGGCTCGCACACCGGGTCCGGCCGGCAGCGGGGCGAACTCGAAGAGCTCCAGCCAGTTCTGGACGGCCTCTTCGTCGTTGCGGGTGGCCGGTGACAGGTTCGCCAGCGCCCGCACCCAGGCCGCGTAGCCGGCCGGCAGCACGACCCCGCCGTCCAGCAGGGCGCGTTCGGCGGCGGACACGGCCGCGCGCAGCGGGTCGGTGCGGCCCCGGGTGGCCATCAGGACGCCCTGGAGGACCAGTTCGGGCCGGGCCAGCATCAACTCCTGGACGACGTACGCGCCCATGGAGACACCGACGAACCGGCACGGCGCGATGCCGAGGTGCTCGACGAGCCCGGCGGTGTCGGCGACCAGATCGTCGATCGTGAACCCGCCGGGGCACTCGTCGGTGGGCGGGATGCCCCGGTTGTCGAAGGTGACCACCCGGTGTCCGGCCGCCACCAGCGCCGGTACCTGATGCAGGTGCCAGGCCCGGCCGGTGGCGCCCTGGCCCATCACGAGGACCACGGGGTCGCCCCGACCCGCCACGTCGTAGTGCAGCCGGATTCCGTTGACCAGCGCGCTCGGCACCGGCGTCTCCTTTCCGGGTCGGTGCGCTCAGTCCGCCGCCCGGGTGGGCCCGGCGGGCAGTTCGGCGTCCTGCCCGGCCGGCGGGCCGTGCAGGGTGGCGCGGCGCAGTCCGGGCACGGCCAGCGCGACCGTGGCGACCCCGGCCAGGCAGACCAGACCGCCGACGGCCGCGGCACCGGCCGAGGAGCCGAGCGCGCGGGCGACCAGACCGGCCTCCAGATTGCCCACGGAGGGACCGGCGGTGGCCTGGGCGAGCCACAGGCTGCCGACCCGGCCCTGGAGCCGGTCCGGTGTGTAGTGCTGGAGCAGCGCCCGGCGCAGGATCTCCGACGCCGTGTCACCGAGGCCCGCGAGCCCCAGGAAGACCAGCGCGGTCCACAGGTTGGGACTCAGCCCGAAGCAGGTGATCGCCACGCCCCACACCGCGACCGCGCCGATCAGCGCCCGCCCGGTGTGATGCACCCGGCCGGTCCAGCCGCTCGCCAGCGCTCCGCAGAACGAGCCGACGGCGGGCGCGGTGTAGAGCAGGCCGACGGTGGACGGGCCGCCGCCGAAATGCTCCGTGCCCAGTTCCGGGAAGAGCGCGTAGGGCATCGCGAAGACCACCGCACACACATCGATCAGCAGCAGCCCGGCCACCACCTGGTTCCCGCGCAGGAACGCCAGCCCCTCCGCCATGGCCTTGAGCGGGTGCTGCGCCCCCGCCGAGCCGTCCGGCGCCAGCTTCGGCAGCGGCGCGAGCAGCGCGAGGCCGACGACGTAGATGGCCGCGTCGATCGCGAAGCACCAGGCGAGCCCGGGACCCGCCGCGATCACTCCGGCGAGCGACGGGCCCACCATGCCGCCCAGTTGGGCGGTGAGGGTGGTCAGTGCGCCCGCGGCAGCCAGCTGGCCGGGGGCCACCAGGGCGGGGGTGGCGGCCATCAGCGCGGGGCCGCCGAGCCCGCTGGTGCCGCCCGCCAGGACGGCCGCCACGAACACGAACCACTCCCGCGGGTTCGGCAGGGCCGCGTTCACCGCGAGCCCGGTGACCACCACCGCGGTCACGGCCCGGGTGACGAGCACGATGCGGCGCCGGTCCACCCGGTCGGCGAGCACCCCGCCCGTGACCAGGCCGACCAGCAGGGACATGCCGAGGACCAGGCTCATCAGACCGACCTGGACCGAGGATCCGGTCAGCTCGTAGATCTGCAGACTGGCCGCCACCGAGGTGAGATGGGTGCCCAGCATGGAGATCGACTGAGTGGCGAACACCAGCCGGAAGTCCCTGCTCGACCGCAGCGGCGCGACATCGACGACCACTTCTCCCAGACGCACGCGGCCCCCTAGCCCCGCGCAGCCGGCTGGGCCGGGACGACGTACGGGGCGACGCTGCGCAGTTTCTCGCAGGTCTCCTCCAGCTCCCGGGCCGGGGTGGAGCCGGCGAGGATGCCCGCGCCCGCCCGCAGCCAGGTGCGGCCGTCCTCCTCGAAGACACTGCGCAGCACCAGAGCCGCGTCCAGCGATCCGTCACTGGACGCCTGGAGGACCGCGCCGCTGTAGACGCCGCGGTGACCGCCCTCCAGCCGGGTGATGCGCTCGTAGGCGGGGAGTTTGGGGATGCCGGAGGCGGTGACCGCCGGGAAGACGGCGCGCAGCACGTCCCAGGCGGTGGCGCCGTCGGCCAGCAGCCCGTGCACGCTGGAGCCCAGGTGCTGGACGCTGCCGCGCCTGCGCACGCTGAGCAGGTCGCGCACCGAGACGGTGCCCGGCCGGCACACGGTGCCCATCTCCTCCTCGGCGAGTTTCACGGACAGCACGTGCTCGGAGATCTCCTTGGGATCGGCGAGGAGTTCGGCGCGCAGCCGCTCGTCCTCCGCGCCGCCGAAGCCGCGGGCGCGGGTTCCGGCGAGCGGCTGGGTGACGACCTCTCCGTCCGCGCTCACCTCGGCGACGGTCT
The DNA here is from genome assembly GCF_042873595.1 of Streptomyces sp. NPDC004629. Taxonomy (NCBI): domain Bacteria; kingdom Bacillati; phylum Actinomycetota; class Actinomycetes; order Kitasatosporales; family Streptomycetaceae; genus Streptomyces; species Streptomyces sp. NPDC004629. The sequence goes on from NZ_JBIALO010000008.1 coordinate 336,926, forward strand.
CCGGGCTGAACCCGGCGACCCGCCGCCCGCCGAGGTGCAACAGGAAGGACCGGGCCGGGGTGTTGTGCGTACGGCCGTGGACGTACGTGGCGACGAAGTCGACGGGGAACGGCACCGGGACGGACCGGGAGAGGATGACCTTCTGCAGGTCGGTGCCGCTCCTGATCTCCTCGATGGCCCGGGCCACGATCTCCGGGTAGCGGCCGGAGACATCCGCGATCTCGATCGGCCGGGGGGCGAGGGGGGTACGGCTGACGGGTTCGGCGAGCAGTGCCAGCACCGCGTCCAGCGTCTCCCGGTCCGCTCCGCGCACCTCGGCATGCTCCTGACGGAACCGCACCTCGGTGTGCGGGACGGCGAGATGAAGCAGGTCGGCGTCGCCCGCCCGGTCGGGCCGGTCGCTGTACAGATGGGAGAACTCGAACGCCATCCAGCCGTGGGCCGTCCAGCCCTCGGCGTCCGTCTGCGCCAGTTCCTCCCCGACCTGGCGCAGAGGGTGCGGGCCGAGGGGGTGCACGATCTCCTCGGAGAGCCATCTGCGCCGGATCCCGGAGCGGCCGACGACGATCTCGCCCAGCGCGCCTCCGGCGAAGCAGTAGTCACCTTCGCGTTCGTAGACGACGTACTGGTCGAATAATCCCGACTCCGCCAGTTTCGCGACCAACAGGAGGGGATCTCCGTCTGCCGGCAGTTCCGTCTCCGCGCTCCGATAACGCAGCAACGAGCTACCTCCCTGAACTTAGGTTACCCTAACCTAATCGCCATAGAACCTAGCTGCCGGGACCAAGGTCCGTCCAGGGCCACTCCGGATCAGCTCGGCGCACTTGACCGTGATCGCAATTTAGGTAAGCCTCTCCTAAACAGCAGGTGGGAGTTGAGCATGCTCGACGGGTGGGTGCCCTGGCCGGATTCATTCGCACGGCGGTATCGCGCCGCCGGGTACTGGGAAGGCCGGCCCCTTGACCGGCTCCTGCGTGAGCGGGCGGCGGCCGATCCGGACCGGATCGCGCTCGTCGGCGCCGCCGGTGACCGCTGGACATACGCCGAACTCGACCGGCGCGCGGACCGCCAGGCCGCCGGTCTGCGGCGGCTCGGCATCGGCGCCGGCGACCGCGTGGTCGTCCAACTCCCCAACACCGACGCCTTCGTGGTGCTGTTCTTCGCACTGCTCCGGGCGGGCGCGGTGCCGGTCCTGACGCTGCCGGCCCACCGGGAGAGCGAGATCGTGCACGTGGCCGAGACGGCCGGCGCCACGGCCTATGCGATCCCGGATGGCCTCGACGGCTTCGATCACCGCGCGCTCGCCCGAGCCGCGCGCAAGGCGGTGCCGTCCATCGAGCATGTCCTGGTGGCCGGCGAGGCCGCCGAGTTCACCCCACTCGCCGATGTCGACGCCGAACCGGTGCCGCTCGCCGAGCCGGACCCCGGTGACGTGGCGCTGCTCCTGCTGTCCGGCGGCACCACCGGCAAGCCGAAACTGATCCCCCGCACCCACGACGACTACACCTACAACGTCCGTGCCAGCGCCGAGCTCTGCGGCTTCGACAGCGACACCGTCTACCTGGTCGTGCTGCCCACCGCGCACAACTTCGCGCTCGCCTGCCCCGGCCTGCTGGGCACCTTGATGGTGGGCGGCACGGTGGTCCTCTCCCCCACGCCCAGCCCGGAGGACGCCTTCGGGCTGATCGAGCGCGAGAAGGTCACCGCGACCGCCGTGGTCCCGCCCGTCGCCCTGCTGTGGCTGGACGCGGTCGAGTGGGAGGAAGCCGACCTGTCCTCGCTGCGCCTGCTCCAGGTCGGCGGCTCCAAGCTGGGCGCCGAACCGGCCGCCCGGGTCCGGCCCGCGCTCGGCTGCACCCTCCAGCAGGTCTTCGGCATGGCGGAGGGCCTCCTCAACTACACGCGCCTGGACGACCCTTCCGACCTGGTGATCCAGACCCAGGGCCGGCCCCTCTGCCCCGACGACGAGATCCGCGTGGTCGACGAGGACGGCCAGGACGTCGCCCCTGGCGCTACGGGCGAACTGCTCACCCGCGGCCCCTACACGCTGCGCGGCTACTACCGGGCGCCCGAGCACAATGCCCGCACCTTCAGCGACGACGGCTTCTACCGCACCGGCGACCTGGTGCGTGTCCTGCCCTTAGGCCATCTGGTCGTCGAGGGGCGGGCCAAGGACCAGATCAACCGGGGCGGCGACAAGATCTCCGCCGAGGAACTGGAGAACCACATCATGGCCCACCCCGGCGTGCACGACGCCGCCGTGGTCGGCATGCCCGATGCGACGCTGGGCGAACGCACCTGCGCCTGCCTCGTCCCGCGCGCCGGCCGGCCGGCCCCCGCTCAGCGGGAGTTGGCCGCCTTCCTGACCGACCGCGGGCTCGCCGCGTACAAACTCCCCGACCGGGTCGAAGTGATGGACGCGTTCCCCCGCACCTCGGTCGGCAAGACCGACAAGAAGGAACTCGGCCGCAGGATCGCCGGACAACAGCGCACGGAGGACGGCGGTGTCCACTGACATCGCCACGACGGCACTCGACCCGGCCAGGACGGGCCGGAGCCAGAGGCGCCGGACGTCGACGCGCTCCCTTGCCGTGCTCGGCGCCCTGCTCCTGCTGCTCGCGGCCGTCGCGCTGAGCCTGGCGATCGGGTCCCGCTCGCTCGCGCTGTCCACGGTCGTGCACGCCCTGCTGCACGACGACGGGTCCACGGCGAGTTCGGTGATCTGGGACGTCCGGGTGCCCCGTACCCTCGCCGGCATCGCCGCCGGCGCCGCGCTCGGCGCCGCGGGCGCGCTGATCCAGGCACTCACCCGCAACCCGCTGGCCGACCCCGGGCTGCTCGGCATCAACGCGGGCGCCGCCGCGGGCGTGGTCCTGTCCATCACCGTACTGGGGCTGACCAGCCTGTGGGTCTCGGTGTGGTTCGCGATGGCCGGCGCGGTGATCGCCGGCCTGCTCGCCTACTCGCTGGCCTCCGGCGGACGCAGCGGTGCCACCCCGGAGCGGCTGGCGCTGAGCGGCGCGGTGATCGCCGCTGTCTTCACCGGCGCCGGCCAGACCCTCATGCTGCTCGACGCCCAGGTCCTGGACCAGTTGCGGTTCTGGAGCGTGGGCTCGCTGGCCCGCGCCGACGGCGCGACACTCACCGCCATCGCGCCGTTCATCGGGGTCGGTCTGCTGCTGGCCCTCGCGCTGGTCCGCCCGCTCAACGCCCTCGCCCTGGGCGACGAAGCCGCCCGCGCGCTCGGCGCCCACCTGGACCGCACCCGCTTCCTGGGGCTGCTCGCGGTGACGCTGCTGTGCGGTGCGGCGACCGCCGCCGTGGGCCCGCTGGTCTTCGTGGGCCTCGCCGTCCCGCACATGGCCCGGCTGATCGTCGGAGCCGACCAGCGCTGGACGCTCCCGCTGTCCATGCTGCTCGCCCCGGCGCTGCTGCTCTTCGCGGACGTCCTGGGCCGGGCCGTCGTCCGCCCCGACGAACTCGACGCGGGCGTGGTGACGGCCGTCGTCGGCGCGCCCGTGTTCATCGCGCTGGTCCGCCACCGCAGGACGGTGTCGGCATGACCGGCCCCGTGACCGCCTCCCCCCGCGTCCATGTGGTGCGCAGCCGCTCTCAGCGGCTGTCGCTGCGGGTGGACGTCCGTACCCTGACGGTGTGTCTGCTGGTCCTCGCGGCCACCGTAGGGGTGGGCGTACTCGCCCTCGGCACCGGCGAGTACGCCATCTCCCCCGCCGACGTGGTGCGCACCCTGCTCGGCAACGGCAGCCCCCGCACGGACTTCGTCGTCAACGAACTGCGGCTGCCCCGGCTGCTCACCGGCATCCTGGTCGGCGCCGCCCTGGGCCTGAGCGGGGCGCTGTTCCAGAGCCTGTCCCGCAATCCGCTGGGCAGCCCCGACATCGTGGGCTTCACCTACGGCTCCGCCACCGGCGGCCTGCTGGTGGTGCTGGTCGCGGGCGGCACCGGCGGACAGATCGCCTTCGGCGCGGTGGGCGGCGGCCTGGCCACCGCCTTCCTCGTCTACGTCCTGGCGTGGCGCCACGGCGTCCACGGCTACCGTCTGGTCCTGGTCGGCATCGGTGTCAGCGCGCTACTCCAGGGCGTCAACGCCTATCTGCTCGCCAAGGCCCGCTTCACGCAGGCCGCGCAGGCCATGGTGTGGCTCAACGGCAGTCTGAACGGCCGGGACTGGGGCGATGTCCGCCCGGCCGCCGTCGGGCTGGCCGTGATGCTGCCCCTGGTGGCGCTGGTCGCGGGCCGGCTGAGGATGCTGGAGATGGGCGACGATGTGGCGGGCGGGCTCGGGGTGCCCGTGCAGCGCACCCGTCTGGCGATCCTCGTTCTGGCCACGGCCGCGTGCGCGGTGGCGACGGCCGCTGCGGGCCCGGTCCCGTTCGTGGCGCTCATCGCGCCCCAGCTGGCACGCCGCCTCACCCGCGCCCCCGGCCCGAACCTCGCGGCGGCCACGTGCACCGGCGCCCTGGTGGTGGTGATCGCCGACTTCGCCTCCCAACGCATCCATGAGACGGCCCAGTTGCCGGTGGGCGTGGTGACGGCGGTGGTCGGCGGGGTCTACCTGGGGCTGCTGCTGCGCCGGCAGCGCCGGACGGGCCGGATCTGAGCGCACCCGGGTCGGCCGTCCTCTGTGTGACGGGGGGGAAGGCCCGGCACGGAGCCGAGCGAAAGGCGGGGGTCAGAAGTGCTCCCAGGACGAGTCCTCCCCCGCCGTGCACGGTCCGCCGTCGTGGCACCGCAGCCGTCCGTTCGCCAGGTCGAGGCTGACCGTCAGCAGAGTCCGCCACTGCTGGTGGGACGGCAGTCCCGGCTGCGGATGGCAGCACACGGGGGCGCCGTCGCTGTCGTGTGCGTTCAGCAGTTCGGTCCAGCGGGCCGGATCGGGGCAGGCGAGCAGTTCCCTGCGGGCCGAGCCATCCGATGCCGCCGGCGGTGGCCAGGCCCCCGACCCCGACGTTGCCGTGGTCACCGGAGCTGATGGCCAGTCCGTGCGGGGCGAGCGCCTGGGCGACCTGGGCCCAGCGCGCACCCGCCTCCACCCGGACCAGGCGCGCGTCCCGATCGAGGACATCGACACGGGTCAGCCCGCTCAGGTCGATGACGAGGCCGCCGTCGTTCGTGCCGCTGCCGGACAGACCGTGTCCCCCGCTGCGGACCGCGATCCGCAGATGCCGCTCGCGGGCCAGCAGCAGCGCCGCGGCGATGTCGTCGGCCGATGCCGCAAGGACGATCGCCGCCGGACGGTCCGTGGTGGTGTATGTGGAGCGGAGCAGCGCGAAGCGGCGGTCGTCCGGGGTGACGATCTTGCCGGCCAGGCCCGTCGGCACCGCGCCGAGACCGGTCGTCATCGCTCCTTCCGCACGGCCTCGACGCGCTCGCGCACCGCCGGCGCGACCTCGGTGGCGAAAATGGCGACCTGATGCTCGGGGTCGACCACGGGCCAGAACACGAACGTGTCAAACCCGAGGACGACCGCCCACTCGGTGAGCGTGTCCACCCAGCGGCGTACGTCACCGACGAGCCCGTGGTCGTCCTGTCCGCCGGCCCCGATGACGCCGAGCACGTTGTAGACGCGGCGGACGGACTGCGGGGTGCGTCCGGCGGCGGTGGCCGCCTCATCGATGATCTGTTGTCGGGCCGGTACCTCGTGCGGCGGGACGTAGATGTTCAACGGGGAGATCCAGCCGTCCGCCGAACGGCCCGTCACCGCCAGCATCTTGCGCTTCTGGGCACCGAGCCACAGCTCGACGGGCCTGGGGGGCACGGGGCCGGCGTGGTAGCCGGCCACCGAGTGGTGCGGACTGTGCAGCCGTACGGTGGCCCCGGCAAGGGCCTGACGCATGAGCCCGAGGGACTCCTCGGTGAAGGCGACCATCTGTTCGCCGCGCCGTGGTGTCCCGCCCATCGAGGCGATGGCCTCGGTGAAGGCGCCGCCGCCGACGCCGAGTTGGATACGGCCGTCGGTGAGCACGCTCAGCGAGGCGGCGGCCTTGGCGAGCATCGTCGGCGGGCGCAGTTGCAGGTCCGCCACGTCGGTGAGGAACGAGATGCGCTGCGTGTCCGCGGAGAGGCTGCTGATCAGGGTCCAGGTGTCCAGGTGGGCCGGTTGGTATGGATGGTCCTGGACGGCGAGGTGGTCAAGGCCGCCGTCCTCGGCCAGGCGCGTGAGACGCCGGGTCCGCTCCAGTGACCCGGCCGTGGGATCCAGGCTCAGTCCGAAGGAGAGCGGGCGTCCGTAGTCGGTCATGGGACCACGGTCCTGTGGACCGGCCCGCCCGGCAAAAAGGCAGTAAGGTGCTAATCTTTAGTAAGTACATAGGATCAAGGAGTAGTGCGGAAGTGATCACCACCCGGCCCCGGCCCGTGCGTCTGGAGCGCGGCTCCATCCATGACGAAGCATGCCCGAGTTTCCAGGGCGCCCTCGAACTGGTCGGGCGCCGCTGGACGGGATCGATCCTGGCAGCCGCCCTCCAGGGCGCCCACCGCTTCGGCGAGTTCCGGGCCGTGATCGACGGCATCTCGGACCGGCTGCTCGCGCAGCGTCTGAAGGAACTCGAAGCCGAAGGGCTCATGGAGCGGACCGTGATCCCCAGTACCCCGGTGCAGGTGCACTACGGCCTGACCGGGGAGGGACAGGCCCTGATGGCCGCCCTGCAGCCCCTGGCGCAGTGGAGCGTCCGGCACGCCGCCCGGCGGGCCGGCGATCCCGGCCAAGGCTGACGACCACCGCCGGCACTCTGCCGGTGGAAGCCGGTGTCGCCGACGAAGTCGCCCTGCCGGAAAGGGAGTTGCTTTGGGCGGCGGGGTGCCGGTCGCCGTGGTGGTCGCGGCGGAGCCGGGCGTGGGCTTCGACGAACGACGCATCGACGTGAGCGGTCAGCGGCTCGGCGGTCCCACCCGAGCCGGTCACGCCCCGCTCCGCGCCCGGCGGGCCGCTTCGATGTACGGACGCCCGTCCTGCACAGCCGCCCGTACGCCTGCGGCACTGCGGGCGTACGGCGAGGGCCACCCACTTACTTTCCATTAGTGACTAATCGGCTCCTGGTGCCGACGGTGCCCGCGGAGCACCGTGGACACGTGCTGCCCCTGCCGGCAGCCACGACAGTTCACGCATCGCGCACCATCACGCACCTGGAGTTCCCCATGGCGACCCTGCTCCATCTCGATTCGTCCCTGCACCCCGGCAGTGATTCCAAGTCCCGCACGGTGGCGCTGAAGTTCCGTGATGCGTGGCGGGAACAGCACCCCGGCGGCACGGTGGTCCACCGCGACCTCGCCGCCGACCCGCTGCCCCATCTGGATGTGCACGGTGTCTCCGCGGCTTTCGTGGACGCGGACTCCCGGACGCCGGTGCAGGCCGCGGCGTTCGCCAGGCGCCTGACGCTGGTCGAGGAACTGGAGCGGGCCGACGCCGTGCTGCTCGGCGCCCCGATGTACAACTTCGCGATCCCCTCGACCCTCAAGAGCTGGATCGACCATGTGCTCCTGGTCGACCGCACCACGGGTGACCACTCCAGCGTGAAGGGCGTCCCGCTCACCGTCGTGGCCAGCCGGGGCGGCTCCTACGCGCCGGGCACTCCGCGGGAGTCGTCCGAGCACGTGCAGAATTACCTGCGGTCCATCCTCGGCGAGTACATGGGCTTTGAGATCGACTTCATCGTCCCCGAACTGACCGCCGCCGCCGCCAACCCGGCCATGGCCGAACTCGTTCCCCTGGCCGAGCACTCCTGGGCCACGGCCCTGGAGGACGCCGCCACCAAGGGCAAGGAAGTGGCGCAACGGGTGGCCGCGGCCTGAGCCGAACCACTCAGCGGCCTCGCACCGCGAAGTGATACATATCCGCTACGCATTAACTTCTTGATGCTGTCATAAACGATCCATAGCGTATCGCTTCCCTGTAGGTGATGGTTATTTCACCAGCGAAACAGGGAGGGCATCAGGTGCGTCCAGCGTCCACGAAGGCCGTCATCACGTCGGCGAAGAACCTCGACACCGCCCTGCGCGCCGGCGCGAAGATCGTTGTCCTTGAGGTCGGCCGGGAGACAGGGGACGGCTTCGGGGCACGACACTCCTATCTGACGGGACACATACCCGGCGCTCACTTCATGTCGTTCGAGAAGGACCTTGTCGGGGGGGGGGCCCGGGCCCCGGGCCCCCCGCCCCCCCCCCCCCCCCGCCCCCCGGCGGGGCCGGGGGGGCCCGGGGGGGGGGGGGGGGGCCCCCCCCCGGCCGGCCCCCCCCGCCCCCCCCCCCCGGC